>NZ_AUPJ01000146.1 GCF_000427315.1 Arthrobacter sp. TB 26 | reverse complement strand
GGATGCCAGTGGCTGCCGGGTTGCCCAGGCGGCGTAGCTGCCGTCGAGTTCGACGACGTCGTAGCCGGCGCGGCGCAGCGCGCTGGCCGCGACGGAGTTCCGGACGCCGCTTTGGCAGTAGCTCACGATGGTGCCCTCGGCCGGGAGCTCGTCCAGGTGCCACATCACGCGGCCGCCGCTGAGCTGGTGGGAGCCCGGGATGTGTCCGGCGGTGTGTTCAGTGCGGTTCCGGACGTCCAGGACCATGGCGGCGTCGAAGTTCTCGAGGTCTTCAGGCGCGATGAGCTTCGGGGTGCTGACCGGCAGGCCCTCGAAGCCGGTGACGTAGCCGGCGACCTTGTCGATGCCGACGCGGACCAGGTGGTCCCACATCTCCTGCGCTGCGGACTGGTCAGGGGCCAGGAGCACGAGCGGGTTCTTGTCGGTTTCCGGGTTCACCACCCAGGCGCCGAAGCTGGCCACGGATTTGCCGGCCGGGACGTTGAGGGAGCCGGTGACGGTACCTTCGTGGACCTGGTCGTTGGGGCGGGTGTCGATGAACGTCACCGTGTCCGCGGCGAGGTCCTTCGCGACGGCGGCGAGGTCGAGTTCGGCCAGCGGGGCGCGTTCGCCCATCACGGCCGGGCCTTCACGGTTCTCCCGCTTCATCCGGCCGAAGTACGCGTGCGCGTCGGGCTGGCCGTCGAGGAGTTCATCAATGAAGCCCTGCTCGTCGTTGGCGGCCAGGTACGGGCCCCACCAGGAGTAGAGCCGCTCGTAGCCGACCGTGGAGGACGCGATCGCGCCCAGGGCCTTGCCGCAGGCACTGCCGGCGCCGTGGCCCGGGTGGACCTGGACGTGGTCCGGCAGGGTCAGGAACTTCTCCCGCAGGCTCGCGAAGAGCTGCTTGGCCCCGCCGAAGCGGGTGTCCACCCCGCCGGCAGCCTCATCCAGCAGGTCCGGGCGGCCCAGGTCCCCGGAGAAAACAAAGTCACCCGAGAGCAGGTACCCGGGGGTGTCGGCAAACGCACCATCGGTGACCAGGAAGGACAGGTGCTCCGGGGTGTGGCCGGGCGTATGCAGGGCCTTCACCGTGATGTTGCCCAGGGTGATCACATCATTGTCATAGAGGCGCTCAGCCTCGAAACCGTACTGCCAGTCCACTCCACCCTCACCGGAAACATAAGCAGTGGCACCGGTCGCGGCCGCCAGCTCCCGGGTGCCCGAGAGGAAATCCGCATGGATGTGGGTCTCGGTCACGGCAACAATCGTCATGCCGTTCTTCGCAGCCAGAGACTGGTACACCGCGATGTCACGGCGCGGGTCAACGACCAGCGCCTCACCCTTGGCCTGGCAGCCAATGAAGTAACTGGCCTGGGCAAGATCTTCGTCGTAGATGCGTTCCAGAAGCATGTGCTCTCCTTCGTAAAGAGGTGGGGATGTCCCCGTCAACTACTCACAACAATAATACCCCGGGGGGTATCTTGCAACATCACTAATGCCGATGGGTCCGGCGTTCAGGACGTTCCCGGCCGGCGTCCGCGGAGCCGGTCCACGAGGGACCGCCAGCGGCCGGGCCGAGGGTCCTCCCCCGGGCTTGGGGCATAGTCCACCGGATGGCCGCTGCGGTACCACTCGGTGATTCCGCCGGCGACGTTCACGACGTCGGAGCCCCGGCCGGCAAGGAGCGCGGCCGCCTGGCCGCTGCGTTTCCCCGACCCGCAAAGCAGGTAGACCGTGGTGTTCGGCACGTCGTTCAGGCGGGCAGGCAGTTCGTCCAGCGGGATATTGATGCTTCCCGGAATGTGTGCCGTGGCATATTCGTCACGGCCCCGGACATCGACCAGCGCGGCGCGCGGCCAGCGTGCTGCGAGGTCATCGGCGGTGATGGTGCGCATCAAGGTGCAACCTCGCAGCGGATCAGGTTGTCGGCAGGCCCGCGCGGGTCCATGCGATCATGCCGCCGCCCATGGTGTCCGCGGTGAAGCCGGCACCGTTCAGGGCATCGGCTACGCGGGCGCTGCGGTTGCCGCTACGGCAGATGGCGATGACGGGAACCTTGGGGTCAAGCTCGGCCAGCCGGGCCTGCAGCTCGCCCATCGGGATGTGGATTGCGCCCGGGATCATGCCCTCGGCGACTTCGAAGTCCTCCCGGACGTCCAGGACCTGCGCCTGGCCGCGGCGCTGGTCCGCTTCGGCGATGCTGATTTCTGCCATGGTGATGCCTTTCGTTCAGGGGTGGAGGTGATGGCGGGGCGGCCGGTCAGACCGTCGTGGGCTGGATGTCCTCGCGGGTGCGGTTGAACTTGCGCAGCGGGCAGGACTTCACGAAGAACCAGCAGACGGCGGCCGCGACGAGGGCGGTTCCGGCGAGGCTCAGGGCGATCGGTCCGCGAAGGTCGACGGGAGCCTGCTGGGTGAGCACGAACGCGCCCATAACCAGCACGAACCAGCCGAAACCCTTCCGCAGGGCCGCTTCCGGAATGCGGCCGGCCAGTTTGGACCCGATCAGGCTGCCCACGATGGCGGCTGCCGTCACGGCCAGCGTCAAACCCCAGTCCAGCTCCACGGTGGTGAGGTACCCCGCCAGGCCCGCGAAGGACTTCATGGCGATCACGACGAGCGAGGTTCCGACGGCGACCGCCATCGGCAGTCCGCCGAGCAGTGCCAGGGCCGGGACCACGAGGAACCCGCCACCGGCACCGACCAGGCCGGTGACCAAGCCGACGACGAGGCCGTCGAGCAGGACACGGAACAGCGGCAGTTCGGTGTGCTTGGGCGTCTCAGTGCCCGCATCAGCCTTTTTCTTGCGTCCGCGAATCATGGCGATGGACGTGGCGACCATCATCAGGGCAAAGGCGATGAGGAGGATCTGGCCGGGGATATGCCCGCCCAGGAGCCCGCCCACGAAGGCACCGGCCATACCGGCGACGCCGAACAGCAGTCCGGTGCGCCACATGACGCGTCCGGCACGGGCGTGGCTGAAGACGCTGACGGCCGAGGTCACGCCGACCACGAACAGGGAGGCGGCAATGGCCTCCTTGGCTTCGAACCCGGCCACGTAGACCAGGATGGGCACCGTCAGGATGGAGCCGCCGCCGCCGAGCACACCAAGCGACAGCCCGATGAGTATCGACAGCGCGAGTACGAGGATCAAAGTGGCGGTCATGAGGCCTTGGCCTCCGGGGTCACGGCGCCTGCGACCGGGAACTGCAGGATGGCGGACTCGCGGGTCGGCTCCTGGGCGGCCTTGTTCCAGGGCATCGCAGAGATTGCTTGGCCCATGGCACAGGTGTTGGTGGCGGCCGAGAAGGTCAGGCCCGCCCCGATGGCGCCGGCGAGGAGCCGGATCTTGGGAGAGACAAACTTACCCCCGGCGAGGCCCAGGACCACGAGGGACCCGGCAGCGAGGCGGACCTGGCGTTCGAGGTCCCAGCGGGCCTTGCCGCGGACAACATCCCCGCCCGCCTCGGCGAACGCGGGGGCGCCTCCGGTCAAGACATAGGCGGTGCCGATGCCCGCACCGCCCAGGCGCTGACGTGCCTGCTCAGCGCGCGCTCCCGACTGGCAGACGAGCACGACGCGGCTGCCCAGGCGCGCGGCCAATTCGTCAGTGTGCTCAGAGAGCAGCGGCAGCGGGACGTTGTAGGAGCCGCGGATGTGCATGTTTTCAAACTCGGCGGCCGAGCGGACGTCGATCACAATGAGGTCCTGGTGCTCCTGGAACCAGCTGCGCAGCGTTTCCGGAGCCAGTGCAGTAACTGCCGGTGCCGGAGAAGCCTTGGCGGAGGAAGTGGAAGGGGGCGTCATGGGCGTCCTTTCGAAGGGCCTAGCAAATGCTGAATACCCTACCGAGTATCGCAGATACCCCCGGGGGTAGTCAAAATACCCGTGGGGGTATTCGCCGGGCGTGGACGCCCCGCTTCCCCGAACGCCGCCCGAGCGCCGGCTAGGCCAGGTTGAGCGCTTCCGAAATGGCCTGGGCGGCCTCTCGGAGGACGGGAACGGCCCGGTCCGCGAAGGCCTGGTCCACCCTCGATACCGGCCCGGAGACGGAAATGGCCATCGGCGTGGGCGCATTGGCGACAGCCGTCGCGAAGCACCGGACGCCGATCTCCTGCTCCTCTTCGTCGATCGCGTAGCCCCGCTGCCGGATCTTCTCGAGATCCTCCAGCAGGGTGTCGATATCCCCGATGCTCTTGCTGGTCGGTGTGGGCATGCCCGTGCGGGAAATGATCCCCCGGACAGTCTCATCGTCCAGCTGGGCCAGAATCGCCTTGCCGACGCCGGTGGAGTGCGTGTGGGCGCGCCGCCCCACTTCCGTGAACATGCGCATCGAATGCCGGGACGGCACCTGGGCCACGTAGACGATCATGTCCGCGTCCAGGACAGCCATGTTGGAGGTCTCCCCCAGGCGGTCCACGAGGGATTTGAGCTGCGGCCGGGCCAGGACCCCGAGTTGCTTGTTGGCGCCCTCGCCCAGCCGGATCAGTCGAGGGCCCAAGGAATACCGGCGGTTGGGCAACTGCCGGACATAGCCCAGAGTCACCAGGGTGCGCAGCAAACGGTGGATCGTGGGAAGCGGCAGCGTGGTGGACGATGAAAGTTCGCTCAGCATCACCTCGCCGCCGGCATCGGCGATCAGCTCCAACAGTTCAAAAACGCGCTCGACCGACTGCACGCCTCCCGGGGCCTTCTCCGCCATGTCGATGACTCCTGCTGGTCGCTGCCGACAACTTTTATCCGCATCGTGAAAATACTGCTTTCGAATCCTAAGATACAACACGCCGCGGGCCGGATCAGGAACCCGGCCGTCGCCAGCGCATACGGCGCCGTCCGGTGGCCGTATGCGCTAACGAAAGCCCTAGATTGCCTTGCCCGGGTTAAGGATTCCGAGCGGATCAAACACCTTCTTGATGGCGTGCTGCAGCTCGAGCGATTCGCCGCCCAGTTCGTCGTGCAGCCAGTCGCGCTTGAGGATTCCAACTCCATGCTCCCCGGTGAGCGTGCCGCCGAGGCTTCGGGCCAAATTGAACATCTGACCCAGTGCGTCTTTCGCCGGTCCTTCCGTGGAGGGCTGGCCTTCGTCCAGGACGATCATCGGATGCAGGTTGCCGTCGGCCGCGTGGGCCACCGTGAAGATCCGCACTCCGGTGCGGTGTGAAATCTCCTCGATCCCGGAGACCATCTCGGCAAGGCGTCCGCGCGGCACACCCACATCGCCGATGCAGACGTCGCCCAGCAGTTCCAAGGAAGGAATGGCCTCGCGACGCACCTTCAACAGTTCCGCGGTCATCTCCGGATCCGTGGCTTTTTCATAGGACGAAGCGAGCGGTGCGATGGCGTCGATCAGTACGTCCTGTTCCAGGAAGGCCCCATACCCGTCGGTCTGGGCGAGGAGGAAGGCGCCGCCGCGGCTTCGGTAGTCGGTTCCCAACGCGGCATCGACGGCTGCCAGGGTGGCACCGTCCATGATCTCCAGCACGGAGGGCGTGACGCGGGAGGAAATGATGGCCGAGGCGGCCCGGGCGGCGGTGACGATATCAGGGAAGAAGGCTGCAACGGTTGCCGTCGCGGCGGGGNGCCGCAGCCGCAACGTCGCCTCGACCACTACCCCGAGCGTCCCTTCGGAGCCGATCATGAGGGCGTTGAGGTCGTACCCCGTGACTCCCTTGATCGTTTCCCGGCCGGTCACGAGGAGCCGGCCGTCCGGCAGGACGACCTTCAGGGCCAGGACGGACTCTCGCGTGACGCCGTACTTGGCGCACCGCATACCGCCGGCATTGGTGGCGATGTTGCCGCCGATGGAGCAGATGGCGGTGCTGGCGGGATCCGGGGCGTAGAACAGCCCGTGCTCGCCGGCGGCGGCGTTGACCTCCGCGTTGAGGATGCCGGGCTCGACGACAATGATTTGTTCCAGCGGATCCAGCCGCAGGATGCGGTTCATGCCTGACAGGTCAAGGACGATCTCCCCCGCCTTGGCGGCCGAACCTGCAGCCAGGCCGGTGCCGGCACCGCGCGCGACGACGGGAACCCGCCCCGCGGTTGCGCGGACCATGGTCTCGACGACGTCGTCGATGGTGGTCGCGTACACGACACCGTCCGGCAGTGTCTCGGGGGTGTACCCGGACCGGTCGGTGTTGACTCTGATGCGGTCGGCTTGCGCGGTCGAACCGTGCCGCGCCGCGGCGACGAGGGTCGCCCCGGCTGAATTGATCTCGCTAACGTTGGTCCTCACAGGGTCTGCTCTCTATCGGTTTCTTTGGATTGTTGTCGATCCGGCAAAAGCCCCCGCGCCGGCAGGCGCCTGGCCGCCGGCACGGGACGGTGGCGGTTGCCTAGGGAACCATCCACCCCAGAACCGGGGTGGACTGCAGGTAAATGAGGATGGTCAGGAATGCCAGCAGCGCCAGGCTCCAGCCGATGAGCTTCCGGAACAGCACGCTCTCCGCGCCGTCCAGCCCAACAGCGGCCGAGGCGACGGCCAGGTTCTGCAGGGACAGCATCTTGCCCAACACCCCTGCCGAAGAGTTGGACGCCGCCATGAGCGTCGGCGAAAGGCCGGTCTGTTCTGCGGCGGTGACCTGCAGCTGCCCGAACAGGGAGTTGGAGGAAGTGTCCGAACCGGTGAGCGCCACGCCGATCCAGCCCAGCAGCGGGGACAAAATCGCGAAGAACCCTCCGGCCGAGGCCAGGGCCAGGCCCAGCGAGTTGGTCTGACCCGAGACGTTCATAACGAACGCCAGCGCCAGGACCGAGGTGACGGTCACGATGGTCCACCGCAGCTGGAACAGCGTCTCGCGGTAGATCCGGATGCCCCGCAGGGGTGCCAGCTTGTACAGCGCCATGGTGATCATGCCCGAGATCAGCAGCATCGTGCCGGTGGCCTTGAGGTGGTCAAGCTTGAACTTGTGGGCGGCGACCGGCTTCCCGTTAGGATCCACGGTGTCCAGGCCGGGCCATTCGAACGTGACCGAACCGACGGCCGTGAGCCAGGTTTTCACCGCCGGGATCTGTGCGATCGAGAACACGGCCATGATGATGAGATAGGGGGCAACAGCCATCCACACCTCGCCGTTGGGCGGCCGTACGGCTGCGCCATTTTCCTTGCCGGGCGTGCCGGCCTGGACCGGCGCACCGTTGCGGCTCACGCCGCCCAGGCCTGAGGACGTTCCGTAACCGGCGCGGGGCTGCGCGCCCACGCTGACGAGGTCGGCGTCGGCAGCATCGCTGTCGGCGACGTCGTTCATTCCAATGATCTGGGCCGGCTGCCAGAACTTGAGCATGACCAGGACCGCAGCGACGGTCGCAATGGCGGCAACGACGTCGGTGAGTTCAACCACCATGAAGTTCGAGGCCACGAACTGCGCGAGGCCGAAGACGACGCCTGATACCAGTGCCACGGGCCAGGTCTGCCGAAGGCCCCGCTTGCCATCGACGATGAAGACAAGGATGAGTGGGACGAGGACCGCGACGAAGGGCGTTTGGCGGCCGGCCATGGAGCTGAGGTCGTGCAGCGGGATGCCGGTGACACCGTTGAGGGCGATGATCGGGGCGGCCATCGCGCCGAATGCCACCGGGGCCGTGTTGGCCAGCAGCGCGACGATAGCCGACTTGAGAGGTTTCATGCCGGCGGCCATCAGCATCGCCGCCGAAATGGCCACCGGCGCGCCGAAGCCTGCCAGCGACTCGAGCAGCGCGCCGAAGCAGAAAGCGATCAGGATCGACAGGATGCGCAGGTCGTTTGAAATGGAACGGATCGTCCGGCCCAAAACCTCGAACCAGGGCGTATCGACCGTGAGCTTGTAGACCCACAAGGCGTTGATGAGGATCCAGAGGATCGGGAACAGGGCGTAGAAGGCCCCCTGGGCGCTGGCGCTGAGCACCTGGCCCACCGGCATACGCCAGCCCACGATGGCAAGCACGATGGAGAGCAGCAGGCTCGCGATGGCCGCCTTCGGCGCCTTGACGCGGAACACCCCAAGCAGAACAAAAAGCAACAGCAGCGGCAGTGCGGCGATCATGGCTGAAACGGCGAGCGAACCCGCAATCGGATCGACAACTTGCTGAAAAGACTCAAGCCTTGGACTCACAAAAACTCCTTTGTTTTTTCCGAGCAATCGGTGGGCACTGCGAGAGCACCGTGGCGGACAGTCCACTCAGCCAGTCAGATAATTCCGCATCGTGAAATATATCTTTTGTGCAGTGATATTCAGTGATAGAGAGTATGTGCGATCCAGATCACAGTCAACCGCCATCTCCGGCGCGGCGCCGCGCCCCGCGGAGCCCGGCAGCGGGCGTTGACACGCGGTACCGGGGCTGGGTAGCTTTTATATATTGGTATTTAACTTCCACAATATGAAATGTTCTTGCTACGAAATAATTGAGAGGTGGCCGGTATGCCGAATCACGTGGAGACAAACGGGCTGAGCGTCGCCGAAGACCTCTACGCCTTCGTCCGGGACGAAGCGCTGCCCGGGACGGGAATCGAGGAGCAGGCGTTCTGGGCCGGTGCCGCCGCACTGATCACGGAGTTCTCGCCGCGGGTGCGGGACGTGCTGGGCGTCCGTGACCGCCTGCAGCAGCAGATCGACGAGTACCACCGTTCGCGCGGTGCTGCTCCGCTGGAGCCGGAGGCATATGAGAGCTTCCTACGCTCGATCGGCTACCTGGTCGAGGAACCCGGGGACTTTGCCATCACCACCGACCGGGTTGACGCCGAGATCGCATCCATCTCAGGCCCCCAACTGGTGGTCCCGCTGCTGAATGCAAGGTTCGCGGCCAACGCGGCCAACGCCCGCTGGGGTTCGTTGTACGATGCGCTGTACGGCACCGATGTCATCGACGAGGCGGAGGGACGCGAACGCACGGGCGGTTACAACCCGGTCCGCGGCGCCGCCGTCGTCGCCCACGGGCGGAAGTTCCTGGATGAGCACACGCCCCTGGCGGCCGGATCCCACGCCGATGTCACCGCCTACAGGATCACAGACGGCGCCCTCGTCGCCGAGACGCCGGACGGTCCGAAGGGGCTGGCCGAGCCGGGACAGCTCGCGGGCTACCGGGGGGCCGCCGACGCACCCGAGTCCGTGCTGCTCGTGCACCACGGTCTGCACGTGGAGCTCCAGGTCGACCGCAGCCACCCTATCGGTTCGGGCGACCCGGCGGGCGTCAAGGACATCGTTCTCGAGTCCGCGACGACGACCATCATGGACCTTGAGGATTCCGTGGCCGCGGTCGACGCCGGGGACAAGGTCGCTGGCTACCGCAACTGGCTCCAGCTGATGCAGGGCACCCTGACCGCCGAGGTCGCCAAGGGCGGACGTACCGCCACCCGGCGGCTCAACCCCGACCGCGTCTACACCGCACCCGACGGCTCGGAACTGACCCTGCCCGGACGTTCGCTGCTGCTCATCCGGCAGGTAGGCCACCTGATGACCAGCGACGCCGTGCTCGATCCTGCCGGCGATCCCGTGCCCGAGGAGATCCTCGACGCCCTGTTCACGGGCCTCGGCTCCGTGCACGACCTGCGCGGGCCGCACGCCGGCCACAACTCGCGGGCTGGCTCGGTGTACATCGTCAAGCCAAAGATGCACGGACCGGATGAGGTGGCCGTGGCTTGCGCCCTGCTTGCCGGCACGGAGTCCGTGCTGGGCCTTGAACCGCTCACCCTGAAGATCGGGATCATGGACGAAGAGCGCCGCACGTCGGCCAACCTGAAAGCGTGCATCTGGGAGGCGCGGGAGCGCGTCGCGTTCATCAACACCGGATTCCTGGACCGCACCGGCGACGAGATCCACACCTCGATGCTCGCCGGCCCCATGGTCCGCAAGGCCGACATGCGGAACTCCAGCTGGATCAAGGCCTACGAGGACGCCAACGTCGACATCGGCCTGGAGTGCGGCTTCAGCGGCCGGGCCCAGATCGGAAAGGGAATGTGGGCGGCCCCGGACAACCTGGCGGACATGCTCGCCCAGAAGGGCGCCCACCCGCTCGCCGGCGCCGACTGCGCCTGGGTCCCCTCGCCGACCGCAGCAACGCTGCACGCCACCCACTACCACGAGGTGGACGTCGACGCCCGGCAGGCTGAACTCGCCGGGAATCGCCGCTCGACCCTGCGGCAACTGCTCACCATCCCCGTCGGCAACCCCGCCGACTGGACCGCAGACGACCGTCGCAATGAGCTGGACAACAACATCCAGAGCACCTTGGGATACGTCGTCCGCTGGGTGAACGACGGCGTCGGGTGTTCCAAGGTCCCCGACATCCACGGCACGGCCCTGATGGAAGACCGCGCCACGTGCCGGATCAGCTCGCAGCACGTCTCCAACTGGCTCCTGCACGGCATCATCACCACCGACGAGGTGGAAGCGTCCCTGCGGCGGATGGCCGCTGTTGTCGACGAGCAGAACGCCTCCGACCCCGACTACCAGCCCATGTCCCCGGCGTTCGACTCCGAGGCGTTCCTCGCGGCCCGCGAACTCGTCCTCGAAGGCGCCGCTCAACCGTCCGGCTACACCGAGCCGGTCCTGCACCGGCGCCGTGCGGCACACAAAAACACCGACGATCTGGCGAGGAACGCATCATGAACCTGACCTTGGCATCCGCCCAGTCCATCATCGCCGACGCCCTCGCGGCGGGGGCGCAGCACCGCTTCAAACCGCTGACCGTCGTCGTACTCGACGCCGGCGGCCACCTCCTCGCCGCCGCGCGCCAGGACGGCGCCTCGAACAACCGCTTTGAGATCGCACAGGGCAAGGCCTACGGGGCGCTGGCGCTCGGGATGGGCTCGCGTGCCATTATGGAGCGCGCTGAGCAGCAGGCGTACTTCATTGCGGCAGCGACCGCCGCCCTGGGCGGCCNNNNCATCCCGGTGCCCGGCGGCGTCCTGGTACGCGACCAGGACGGCACGGTCATCGGGGCCGTCGGCATCAGCGGGGACAGTTCCGACAATGACGAGACGGCGGCCTCGACGGCGATCGAGGCCGCCGGCCTGACCGCCCAGGTGTCCTGACGGCCCTGCACCAGTCAGCGGAACGTAGTCCCTGACCGGGAAGACAGCTGAGGCCCATGCCCTGACGGACATAGGCCTCAGCTGTTGCCGGCTCTGCGCCTCGCGCCGCTAGACCCGGTTCGGGTAACCGGGCTGGCGCTTGATTTCATCAAGTTCCATGCTGAGCTGTTCGACCTGCAGGCCGAATCTCGCAAACTCGGCCGAAACATAGGGAATCCTGGCCAGTCCGGCACCGGTACGGCCCAGTCCGGGACCCAAAGTGTGGACACTGTCCACACTCCACTTCTGCCCACCAAAGGCCTCCCCCCAACAGCTGCGCCCCGCGTTGACAGGTGCGGCGCTTCTTTGCCCAGAAAAGCTTGATCCTGCTGGAAGATATGAACCTCGACGGGCACCGGGTCCTGCCCGCGCTCATTGCAGGCTCCCGGGCACGACCGCACGGCGCACTGAGTCTCTGGGCTCCGGATAATGCTTCCACCCCCTTCAAATCATTCATGATTCGATCGGCGGACAGCTGCATGACCGGCGGCGCCCCTCAGACCCTGTCCGCGGATACAACGGACACACGAAAACAAGGGAGCCATTGCGGCGGCACCAGCCCCCGCCACAGCACGGCGCCAACGATCAGTGCCTCGCCTCGATGAAGTCGCTGGTTCTCCAAAACCCGACGGCATCTGCCTCTGCCGGCGGCGCTGTGACGGTGGGATCGGCGGGGACACCTTGCGGGCGCCCACAGTGAACCGTTTTCACATAGCGTGGGGCCAAGGCCCGCAGCCGGGCCCTGGGCTATGACTGTTTGACGGAGGATAAACGTGGAATACATCAAACTCGGCAACACCGGACTCGACATCTCGCCGCTGGCCCTGGGATGCATGACGTACGGGGACCCGGACCGTGGCCCGCATCCCTGGACGCTGCCGGAGGACCAAAGCCGGCCGCTGATCCGCCAGGCCGTGGAGGCGGGCATCAATTTCTTTGACACTGCCAACGTGTACTCCAACGGCTCGAGCGAGGAAATCCTGGGCCGGGCAATGGCCGATTTCACCCGCCGGGAGGAAACCGTCATCGCCACGAAAGTGCACGGAGTAATGCGGCCGGGCCCGAACGGGCGGGGCCTGTCACGCAAGGCTATCTTCGCGGAACTTGATGCCAGCCTGACCCGGCTGGCAACAGACTACGTGGATCTGTACCAGATCCACCGGTGGGACCCCACCACGCCGATCGAGGAGACCCTGGAAGCCCTTCACGACGTCGTCAAAGCCGGCAAGGTCCGCTACATCGGCGCATCCTCGATGGCCGCCTGGCAGTTCAGCAAAGCGCTACACCTCCAGCAATTAAACGGATGGACCCGTTTCGTCACCATGCAGGACCACTACAACTTGATCTACCGGGAGGAGGAACGCGAAATGTTCCCCCTCTGCGCCGACCAGAAGATCGGGGTACTGCCCTGGAGTCCCCTGGCTCGCGGGAAGCTCACACGGGACTGGGACGAAAAAACCAACCGCTCGGAGAAGGACGAGTTCGGCAAAACCCTCTACACCGCCGAGGAAAGCGACAGGGCGGTCGCCGAAGTCGTGCGCCTCATCGCCGAACGCCGCCGCGTGCCCCGCGCCCAGGTCGCCCTGGCCTGGATCCGCTCCAACAACGTGGTCGGTGCGCCGATTGTCGGCGCGAGCAAGCCGGCCCACCTCCAGGACGCCCTCGCCTCCCTGGAGCTGACGCTCACCCCCGAGGAAAAGGCTGAGCTGGAAAGTCCCTACGTCCCACACACGGTCGCCGGATACTGAGCACACCACCCCAGGCTCTGAGATGTAAATGAAATTGGAAGAACTTCCAAAAAAGGAATCGGCGGGATCTCGCGGAGGCACTTGTCTACGAACTGGGTCATTGCGGCCAGCCTGATTGGGAGGCTGTGGCACCGGTTCCCTAAGTTTTTGCAAATCGATCAGGCGCGGTTCTGACGCCGGAGACTCGCTGCCCATGGTGTGCAGATCTTGGTGATCCCTTCGGCGGCTAAGTCATTCAGCACGCAGCAACGCGCCGACGGGCTGGTACTTGCCGATTACAGCTACTGGTTCTTTATCTCCTCGACAAACTGCTGCGCGATCTGCGACATCCGATTAAGGCCCTCTTCCTCGCTTATCGCCCCCGTGTTGAATCCCATGTCGAGAGAAACCGTTCCGGCAAGGACCCGCAGCCCCATCCCAACACTGTTCTCGTTGAAGGATTCCTTGGTCACGTAGGCCTTCTCCCCGATGTCCGGACCAGCGAGAAGCTGGATGGTGAACCTCTGGGGCCCAGTAGCTGAGGAAAGTGTCTGATCGAACGTGGCGCAGCGAACCATTAGCTCCTGGCTGTAATCAAAGTCGGCCCTGGCGAGAGTCTCCCGGGGAGCGCTTCGCACATCAAAGAGGATCATGCCGACTCCGTGATCGCCAAGGTTGAAGATCTCGGCTAGCGCGAAACCCATGGAGGGCTCCAATTGCGCCTCGTGCTGCCACGATCTATGGAATACGTTGCATTCGCTTGGCTCGGTCGGACCCAACACAGGCGACGCAGAAGCAGACGCCGGTGGCGAGGGCATCAAGGCGTAGGACTTGCGCGCCTGAGCCGTGTCTTCAACTCTTCCGCCGTGTTGCTCCAGCACTCTCCTGCTGATTGTCATGAGTTCCTGGTCGGTAAAGGTTTTCGGCGGCGTAGCGGTGGTCTCCGCCGAGGGGATAATACTGCTGGGCGGTGCGGTGGTGGTGCTGGGCGACGGGGTATCTGCGGGCTTACCGGATCCGCATGCCGTCAGGATCAACAGCGCTGCGACCAACACCGCGGCCGCGCAAAACCGGCCCGGACAGGGGCGCCTCGCCCCGGACCTCCTGAATTTGCGATGCATCTGGATGCTCCTTCATTAAGCGCGTCCCAGAGCGCGAAGCACGGGCCGGGTCAGAAGTCGATCCCTTTGACGAGAGTGATGAGCTGGTCCTTGGTCTGCTCGGCTGTGGGACCGGTCGGGGAGATGAGGATCTGTGCGGTGAAGATGGCCATGTTTTGGCCCCGGACCACCATGAGGGACATGTACGTGAGCGGTACCTCGCTCGGGGGCCCGAGGGACTTCGCTCCGCCCGGGTCCGAGCGGACGATAAGGATCGCTCTGTCTCCGACGCCCTCGATATTTTGGCCACCCGGCATCGGCCGGGACAGCAAGGAAGCGCCGCCCTGATGGAATTCGATGGAGAACCTGAGCGAGTCCGGCCCGGGCGTGCCCAACGCGCCGAAGGTGTACCGGCAATTACCTTCGCCCGGGAGGACCTGCGCCTGGGTTGTCGCATCGAACGCCTGCTTGAGCGCATCGGCGCTAACCAGGGCGCACACGGGACTGTTTGTCGTGGTCTGCGGACCGACGGGCGGTACGGACGGAACGCTGAGCGTGCTCCCGTTGCCCCACCCTCCCTCGACGGCCGCTTCGGCGAGCGCGCGGGCCGTGGCGGTGCCGTCCGGGGGCGGGCGCGTACCCGTGGGTCCTGGGACGGTGGGTGGCGGAAGCAGGAAGCGGAAGTCGAGCGACTCGTTGCCCCGGACGGCTCCAGGAGAAGGGCCAGTGCCGCGGAAAGCGCGAGGCCTAACCGAGGAACACGGATCCAGTGAGCGCGCATTGCTCCCCCACTGTCTCCCAAAGCTGCCCCGGCCTACGTCAGGAAGGCGTATGCGCTCATGCTACGGATCCGTGGGAAGCGCCAGTAGGGGCGAAGTGCCCACCACCCACTGGGACGAACTCCCCCTCGTCAAAGCCGCCTAAACCAAACACACCCGCACGACCGCAACACGCAAGAACGCACCCCCATGACCAGCATCGAAGCCCCTACACGGCAACGAACTTCAGGCCCGTACCGACCCGGGAGGCAACCCCTCGCCGTCCGCCACGACGGGACAATCTGGCTTGTCGACCTCGACACTGACTCCCAGCGCTGGTTCGGGCGGGACGCCTGGTGGGGCACCCGGTGTACAGCGTCCGTCGGAAGCGGCGATCTTGGCGGAGTTCACGCTGTCGCCCCTGGAACTGGTCCGCCGCCGGCTCGCCTGGCTCAAGGAAGACCCCGAACCGGTCATGGGGCAGCTCGTCCGCGTCTTCATCGACGACGGACGTCACGGGACCGCGTCGAGGATCTTCTGCACTTCGTTTCCGCGTCCAACCATTGTGCGGCCTGCTGGGCGGAATGATGACCGGCGCCCGGTCATGAACGTGGCCGAGAGAATCGTGCGCTGTGGTCGTCAGAACGGTGCAGCTCAGCAGCCAACGGTTGGGATCGTCCCTGCAAAAGGCCTGGGTCCGGCCAGAACTCATACAGCCCGGCGAAGGCAAACATTCTCCTTTTCGGAGTAGAGGTAGTTCGGGATCTTCTTCCCGTCGTCGGTCTTCTGCCACCCGTAATATCCGTCCGCCGGAACAATAGCCCGGGTCCGAATTGGGGTTGACTGTGACGGGTTCTGATGCGGTGTCCGGCCCGTCGTTTTGCAGGCCGGATGGGCGTGTGGTGCCTGACGCGGGGATGGGGATTCGTCAGGCGGCAGGATTCTTTTGTCTGCTCGGCGCGCTTGATGTCAGGTTGTGGGGGCGGTCCAGCATAGCCGGGTGCCGTGGCCGGGGGTGCTGTCGATGTTGAAGTTTCCGCCAAGAGAGGCTGCGCGCTGTTCCATGTTGGCCAGGCCGCTGATTCGTGCGGGGTTTTGGAAGCCGCAGCCGTCGTCGGTGATGAGTAGCTCCACGTTGTCTTGGCTGGCTGTGAGGCTGATGCTGATATTTTTCGCTCCGGAGTGTCTGATGGCGTTGCTGAGTCCCTCGGAGAGGACGCGCAGCAGGTGTGATGTCAGCTCCTCTGAGACGGTATCGTCCAGAGGCCCGGTCAGCTGGACTGTTGGGGTGAAGCCGAGATCGCGTGCCCCGGCCTGGACGGCGCGCAGGGCCCGGTCGGTGAGCAGCCCCGCACCGGCTTGGCCGTCCTGGAGAGAGTAGATCGTGGCCCTGAGCTCACGGATCGTTGCATCGAGCTCGGAGGTGGCTGCGGCGATGCGTTCATGGGCGACGGCGTTCTCGGTGTAGCGGCGCAGGCTCTGGATGCTCAGCCCGGCGGCGAAGAGGCGCTGGATCACCAGATCGTGGAGGTCTTTGGCGATTCTGTCCCGGTCTGCGAAGAGCAGGTGTTCTTCCCGGAGCTGGTTGGCCCGGACCAGGTCAAGCGCCACGCCGATCCGGGATCCGAACAGGGCACTGGTTTCCAGATCAGACCGCGGGTAGCGGTCGGCGCCCGCCGGTCGGCCCAGAATGAGCAGGCCGTTATTGGTTCCGGTGTGGCCCAGTGCGGCAATAAGGACCGGGCCCAGCTTCCGGGCCGCCTCAGGCCCGAAGAGTTGTCCGGGGTCCGGGAAGGCCGCTGATTCCCCTGTCTCCAGTACGCCCGTGATAGCCCCGGAGGCCGGGATTTCGAATCCGGCTGGCAGCGATTGCTCCCCGAGGGACGCCCGGCACCGGAGGACGCCGTCCGGATCGGGAACCGCGATGACTGACAACGTGGAGCCCGAAACCGTCCCGGCACGTTCGGCAACCAGATCGAGGTACTCTGCCGCGTCAGGATGTGCCGCGGTGATCAGTTTGCCGCTGATTTCCATGCCGGCGTCCAGCCACACCTGGCGGCGGCGGCTTTCCTCGAACATTCCGGCGTTCTCGATAGCGATGCCGGCGGCCGCAGCCAAGGCCACGGCGAGTTCTTCGTCCTCCTCGGTGAAGTCTTCCCCGTCCTTCTTTTCGGTCAGGTACAGGTTCCCGAAGACCGTGTCACGGACCCGGATGGGGACGCCGAGAAATGTCTTCATGGGTGGGTGGTTGAGCGGGAATCCGACCGCGGCGGGGTGCCCGCCCAGATCGTGCAGCCGCAACGGTTGCGGATCTCGGATCAGGTGCCCGAGAACCCCCATTCCCGTGGGAGGCGCACCGATCATCCGGATGCCGTCCTCGTCGATGCCGACGGTGATGAATTGGCTCAGCGTCTGGTCCCCGCCGATGATGCCCAGCGCTCCGTACCGGGCACCGGTCAGTTCGCACGCCGACCGCACCAGCCGGCCCAGGACGGCCTCCAGGCTCAGATTCGCGGTCAGGGACACCACCGCAGTAAGCAGACCCCGTAACCGGTCCTGGGTATGGAGCAGCTCATCGGCCCGGCCCATGGATTCCCGCAGCAGATCCCCGACCCGGCGCTTCATCGGATCACGCCACTTCAACGGGCATCCCTTGGGTAGGGAGGGGGTCCGGGGACCCGGCAACCCGCCGGGGGTTTGATGCTCCGGACAGGCCGCCGATATGGTCCAGCTCAGTCGCGCATGTGTCTTTCACCGTCTCCAGGGCCAAGAGTGAGGAAGGGGCCGGCAGGTCCTGGCCGGGCCGGCTACGGGCCCCGCCACGTGGCAGGGGTTCGTTCACGGACCGGCCGTCCGGCCGGAGACGGGTGGCTTCGGAGTGAGGGCCGGTCCGGTCCGAGATGTGAGAGGTGGCAGCGTATTCCCGCGGAGCCTCAACACCTTCCAGCGCGGCGGCCGTATCCGGACAGGACGGTGAGAGGGCAAGTACTGCTCCGGTCCCGTCCAGGATCCGTATGAGGATTCTGCCACCCTCGACCCTGACGAGTTCAAGGGTGCCGGCCCCGGAAGGTGCCTGGGCCAAGGCGGCGCTTTGGCGGGCGGGTGCGCGCTGGGCGGCGGAACGAGGAGGGGAAGATTCAGGCATGGCAGCTCCACGAGAGAGTTCCATGGCCGCGTCTTGACCGTCTGCTGACTATACGCCCAGGGCCGTGGACTTCTGTTCAGGAACGGGACGCCAAGTAATGATCGGCAGAGGGTCTCATCCTGTGTTTTGGCCCAAGTGGTTTTCCCTGGGATCCGGTCTGTAGTCGACCAGCTCGAACCGGTCATCGCCACTGCCTACCGGTCATCGCCACTGCCTACCGGTCCGGGCGGCAGCCCTCGTTCGGCGATGCGGCCCCGTCTTTGCCCGCTCTAGAACCGCGCATCTCCGCAGGCTTCCCACATCCGCGCGCGATAGCGGAGCCGGCAGTCCTCGACCCGGGGCAGCCTCAGTCGCTCAGAACCTGTCAGCCGTCCGGGCGTGGGCAGAATCCCACACACCACGGTGCAGCTCGCGTACGGAGACCTGCTGATGGCCCAGGGCTGAAGCCGCCACGGCCGGTCGATGCAAGATCAGCGTCAGGCCGGACAACCGGATATGAAAACGGCACACACGGGACCCCGTGCGTCGTATCCTGAGGCCATGACAAGTCCTTCCGATGAATCCGCCGTCTCAGAACTTCAGGACCTCATCACGGAATCTGGCACGGTGAGCGAGTTCTTGAACGAACTGGCGCTCTTCGCGGCCCGGACCATCAGCCCGGCCATCGGCCATCCGGTCGAGTGCGCCGTGGCGTTGCGGCGGCGCCGGCGCACCATCACGATCGCCGGAAGCAGCGAGGAAGCACGCGCCCTGGACCAGATCGAGCAGGCCCTCGGGGCCGGCCCGTGCATGCTGGCACTGGAAACCAACACCACGGTCCTGCTCAACGACGTCAACGGCGACCCGCGCTGGCCCGATTTCCAACGCGAACTCACGGCCCGCGGCTACCACGCCGTCCTCGGAATCCCGCTCGAGCTCGGCAAAGATTCCTGGGCCGCGCTTGACCTGTTCGCTCCGGCCGCCGGTGCCTTCACCCCGGCGTCCATCGCCATCGCCGAAGACTTCGCCAGGATCGCCGGCGACGCGTTGCGCCTGGCTGTCCGGATAGGAACCGCGCAGCTTCTGGCCGAAGACCTCAAAGCCGCCATGATAAGCCGGTCAACGATTGACCTCGCCTGCGGGGCCATCATGGCCCAAAACCGCTGCAGCCAGGAAGCGGCCTTCGCCATCCTGACCCGGGCCTCAAACAGCCGGAACAAAAAACTGCATCTCGTCGCCGAAGAACTGCTACTCGGGCTCTCCGGCAACGTGCCGCCAGGCGCCCGGTTCGAAGCCTGAAAGACAACCCTGACTTCCCCGCTCTTCCAAACAACACGCACCGGGTGTCCCCACGAGTCACCCTGCGCGAGATTTGCCCTCGCCCCGGCCGGCTCTCCCAGGACCAGCGCCGCGGAGAAGTGTGCCATGTCCGGTCAGGGCGGCCGTCGCCGCCTCGGTGTTGACGCAGCGTTGCAGGGATCGCGCCGAGACGAAGCCCCGGGGATGGTCTGGTGTGTTCGCATGCCGTACCTCTTCACGCGAAGCAATCCGGGCCGCGGCCGGGAAACAGACGATGGTACCGGCTGTCTTCGCTGGCTCAGACCGGGCCTGTGTGAGCGTAGGCTCACGTGACAAAATGGGCGTGTTACACACCACGGCATCTGCGCGCGCTTGCACGAAGGATCGGAGGCCTCGAATTCCAGGGCCCTCGTGATCGCCGCCAGGGCAGGTTTGCCGTCAGCGGCCTGTTGCACATTCTGACCGGCACCGTCGCCATCCAGTTGGCCTTCGGCAATGCCGGGCAGGCGGACCAGGGCGGCGCCGTGGCCCAAATCGCCGGACAGCCCGAGGGACTGCTGCTGCCGTGGACCGGATTCGCCGCCTGCGTGGCTTTGGCGCTCTGGCAAACCGACAACGCCGTGTTCGGCTACGGTCAGCTGGGGGGCCAAAAAGAAGGTGGGGAATAGACTTTCCGCGGGCGGCAAGGCGGTGGTGTTCGCCGTCATGGCTCTGACGTTCGCTGCGTCCGCGAGTGAAAACAGCAAGAACAGCGGACAGTCCACCAGCGATTTCACTGTCTCCATCATGAAAGCACCCGGGGGTCCGTTGCTGCTGATCGCCATCGGGGCCGCGGTCGCCATCGTCGGCATTGTCTTCATGGTCCTCGGATTCAGGGCATCGTTCAAGAAGGATCTGCGGCTGCCGCCCTCGGGCGCCGGCCGGCCCGTTATTACGGGGCTGGGCGTGGTCGGCTACATAGCCGAGGGCATAGCCCTGTTTCTGGTGGGATTGCTGTTCATCATTGCCACCGTTTCCGCCCGCCCCCAGGAGTCCACTGGCCTGGACGGCGGGTTGAAGGCGCTGCGCGAGCAGCCCTACGGGGTATATATGCTGACCGCCGTCGGCGCCGGCCTGATCTGCTACGGCCTTTACCTGATGGTTAAGGCCAAATTCGCGCGGATGTAAACCGCCCCGGCGCGGCCGGCTCTTGCTTCATCGACGTGAGGGGGAACGGCCGGGCCGCCCGGGACGGCAACAATCACGAGACCGCCGACAGCCGACGGGACCGGGCGGCGGGAAGGTCAGCAGTCCTCACCGGAGACGATCTTCGCGGTGCAGACGTGAACCGTGCCGATCTTCCGGAACGCCGCTGTTCACGCCCCGGATTCAGATCAATGCGGCCGCCGGTGATTCCAGGACAAAGCGGCCCGCATCACTGATATGAGCCGGGGACCGGAAATCTGACAACCGCTCACCTTCGCACTGACATGGACGGCTCGACGCCGCACCGTCCCGCACTGGATTCGCCCGATGTACGGCCCCCGTCATGCGTTCAGCTGATGGGCCACCTGGATGAAGGGTGCTAGTCCGGACCGGCAGCCCGTCACGGTAGTCGTATGGGAATGAGCATCGTCGCCTGATTTCCGGTCCGAGGAGTGAATGAGTATCCGGAAGACCCCTGTAACCGCCGCACACATTCAACGCCAGCGGCAGGTCAGGGCGGACCAGCCGCATGCAACTCTTCGCAGACTTCTGCGGCCCGGGGGTATCCCTATGCTTTTGGTCAAGCTGTCTCAGGAGTTTTTTCCAGGTAGTAAGGTTCCGTTTTGAGCTTGGCGAAGAGGACGTCGCAGCGGCGGCGGGCAAGGCAGATGACGGCGGCGTTGTGATTCTTCCCTTCGGCGCGTTTCCGCTCGTAGTAGGTCTTGGACACGGGATCGTGGCAGGAGGCTATCCATGCGGATCGGAAGAGTGCATTCTTGAGTTCATTGTTGCCCGAGCGGGCAGGGAATTCTCCTCGGATGGAGGTGCCGGCAACGGCCTCGCGTACGTCGAACTGGGGGCCATAACCCTCGCCCGGGTCCACTTCAAATCCCTGGACGACTTGGCCCGGACCACCGGGGCCGACGCCGCAGAACTTCTCGACGCCGCGGAAGTCGAGGCTCTGGAGGGCTTCTTCTAGGTTCCGACAGGAATAATAGACGGTCCTTCGGCGGAGCTGACGCCGCACCCTGCTCCCAGTGTCAGGGAGCGTACTGAACCTTATGCGCGTTAGCGTAGTCGGCCAAAGCGTCCCGCACGAATGCACGACCGTTCTTGTCCAGGCCCCGGTAGTCGACGCAGGTGTGCCCCGGAGTTGGCGGGTCCTGCGCTTGCACTTGGGAATCGTCAACCGCGTGAACCTGTTCTTGGCGGACTTCCCCAACCAGAACACCCCATGTACCCGCGGACGCTCACGCACCCGGCATCCTGATCGGGGCCGCAGCCGCCCGGGCAGTGGACCGGGGCAGCGAACCATGGCAACGAAAGAGGACGACGGCGGGAGGNAGGTCCCGCCGTCGTCCTCTCCATCGCGTCGGTGCGTCAGACGAGGCTGTCTACCTTCTCGCGCTGGGCTGCCCGGATCGCATGGGCGGGCGCCGCCGTGTGCGTGGAGTGCGGGGCGTGGCCATGGTGCCCGAAGGGGTTGAACCGGCTCAGGGCGAGTTCGGCGAAGGCGTAGGCGCTCTCGGCGTGTTCGGAGCGGTCCACGCCGGCGATCTCGTCCTCGTGGCTGACCCGGAATCCGAGTGTCTTGTGGATGGCGAGGCCGATCACGGCCGTTCCGAGCCCGGACAGGACAACCGTGATGAGCACGGCGACAGTCTGCGCGACGAGCTGGTGGAGGCCGCCGCCGTAGAGGAGGCCCCCGCCTTCGCCTTTGACCGGAAGGGCGATGAAGCCCAGTGCCAGGGTGCCGAGGAGGCCACCGCCAAGGTGGACGCCGACGACGTCGAGCGAGTCGTCGAACCCGAACTTGTACTTCAAGTCCACGAACACGGCGCAGGCCGCGCCGGCGAGCAGGCCCAGGCCCAGTGCGGCGAGGGGGCTGATGTTGGCACACGAGGGCGTGATCGCGACCAGACCGGCGACGGCGCCGGACGCCGCGCCGAGGGAGGTCGGGTGGCCGTGCCGGATCTTCTCCGTCACGAGCCAGCTGATGACGGCTGCGGCCGGGGCGGCCAGGGTGTTGATCCAGATCAGGCCCGCCTGCTGGACGGTGGCGGCGGCGCCGGCGTTGAAGCCGAACCAGCCGAACCACAGGATGCCCGCGCCCAGCATGACGAACGGAATGTTGTGCGGGCGGTGGGCCGGGTCTTTGCCGAAGCCGTGCCGGTTTCCCAGGATCAGTACCAGAACGAGTGCCGCCGTGCCGGAGCTGATCTCAACGACGGTGCCGCCGGCGAAGTCGATGACCTGGCCGAAAACGGAACTGACCGCTCCGCCGGCGCTCATGAGGCCGCCACCCCAGACCATGAAGGCGAGGGGGCAGTACACGGCGGTGATCCAGATGGGGACGAAGATGGCCCAGGCGGTGAACTTGGTCCGGTCAGCGATGGCGCCGCTGATCAGGGCCACGGTGATGATGGCGAAGGTTGCGCTGTAGCCGGCCTTGATCAGGTCCGGCGAACCGACGATGTTGCTCAGCCCGAAGCTGGTGAACGGGTCGCCGACCACGCCGAGGATGCCAGTGCCGGTGGTCATGGAATAGCCCCACAGGACCCAGACGACGCCGACGATCCCGACAGAGACAAAGCTCATCATCATCATGTTGAGCGCAGCCTTGGCCCGGGTCATTCCGCCGTAGAAGAGGCCGAGCGCCGGGGTCATGAGCAGCACGAGTGCCGCCGAGACCATCATCCAGATGCTTCCCGCAGTGAGTTCCACCTGCGTGTCCCTTCCTGTCGTACCGCCATACCGGGACATGTCGCCGCCGGCCCCCCCGATCCGGATTCAATCTTCGCCGCGCCATGTTTCGGTTAAGGGGGAGAAAAGTTGCGGGCACGTTACAGGAATCGCCGCGGCGTGAAGATCACGTGACAGCCATGTTTCGGGAATGTTAACGGGGCCTCTCCGTCAACCCTTACGGGTGCACCCATGCGGGGCCGGATCCCCGGAATGGCGGGGGCCCGCGGGGGATCGGGAGAAATATGCGGTGAACCGCGGGATTCCGAGTTCTGGCTGTGGCAGATGCCGAGGGAGCGGCTGGGGAGCTCATTGTGTTGCAGCATCCTGATCTGATCCCACCCAGCGGAGATTGGTCAAGGAGCGGGGCGCAGCTCCTGAAGGCGTTGCGTAAGTGTGAGGGAGCAGAAACTTCCAGACAGTGTGCCACGACATAGAGACGCTCACCCCTCAGCGGAACTTGATGCTGCATGGCGAATAGTTGTTTCAGGATGCCGGAAGTGAGACGGCTGTGGTGATGAAGCGGACGCATAATAAATCCACTGGTGCCGGTTATACCGGCTCAATGGCCGTTACTCCCGCGCAGGTCATACACCTGGCCGAATGTTTTGAGGCAGTCTTTGACGGACTGGGCGGCTACATCGGCGATGCCATGAAGAAGCTTGACGAAGAAAGAGATGGGGCCTTAGCCTCGATCCACCGGTGGTGTTTGATGGGGCGGGGTCGTTCTGATCTGGGTCTGGGTTTGGTCGATGGGCATGACAGGGTTCCCGGCCTTGCTGCCGGTGGTGACCACGACCGGACTCCTCATCTGATACACCCTCGTATCCACGAACGATCGCCGCTATCGCACAGGCGATCGATAAAGAGCCGGTCTGGGTCGTCGCCGCGTTGGCCGCCCAGCAGTCGTTGACGCCGGGAAGTCCGAGATCGTCGGGACTCATTGAGGGCAACGTGGCCAGCTCCCCCGGCAAACAGCGAGAACAGCGACGCCCGATACCCGGAAGCCGGATGCGGCGATGACGGGAAAAGATGGCTGCGGCGGCGGGCTAACTGGCCGGAAGGCCATGGCGCAAAGCCACGAGTTCCTGCACATCGCCCTCGAGGACGGCCCCGCCTACCGACTGGTCAGGCTCAGCGAGCTCATGATCAGTTGCCATGTCATGCCGTTCCCTCCGCATTCCTGCGTGAACAGGTATCAGCGCGGAAATTCCGGACCGGTCGCAAACCCAGATCCATCCAAAGAGCAATCAGCAAGTCATGTTGTACGCGGGCCTGGCCACCATGAACTAGTGAACGCGAAAACCCAACGGAAGGACGAACGAGGATGAACGCCCAGAAGAGACCCCACGGGGCGGTACCCGGTCCCCCGTAGGCAGCCGCTGCCCTGGACAACCGAAGAGGCCGTTTCCGGGACCCCACACACCCGAAACATCAGATCAGAGGCAAGAGTGTGGACACCGTCCACACGAAGAAACACAAGAAAGGCCCCTGACCTGCGGAAACGCTGTGCCCGAGGTGGGACTCGAACCGGGTTCCAGCCCTTGAATTTCCGCCACTCCCCCGAAAACATCCGCAATCCGGGCCCGTCCGGCACCAGTACGACCCGATCTGAAGCCCAGGGTGTGCACATTGTGCACACCCTCTTCTGTGAACATTTTGATGCAACAACCAGCAAAACCATCAGTTCCCAAAACGACGGAAGATCCGTTATCGGCCTCTTAGTTCCCGAGCTGCAGTGGATTGCGATGAATCCGCCACCAGGGTGCGGGGGACCTTTTCCTCTGGGTAGCCACATGCCTTTCGACTTCACTGGAACTGTCAACTGTCCGGTTGATGAGTCTGCCCGATAGGAGAATGAACAATGGTGGACAACGTGATTCGGAGCGTAACGATCGATGCGCCGGCGGAGAAGGTGTTCTCCTTCCTGAACGATCCGACACATTGGATGCTCGCGTTCCCCGGTGACTCCGAGGTCACTGAAGTCAACCTCAAGCCTGACGGAGTCGGCACCTCCGCGCGGTGGTCCGCCAAGATGTTCGGCATCAACATGTCTGTGACACACGAGTATCTGGAAGTGATTCCCCAAAAGCGCATCGTGTCCAAGGCCTCGGTGGGTCCGGTGCTCACCTTCTCACTCGAGCCGGTGGCCGCGGGCACGGAACTTAGCGTTGAACAGAGCTTCGACATCCACCCGCCGTTCGTGCGGGTGCCGGTTCAGGCGATCTTTGCCAGGTGGTCCGAAGGCGACATCGACGCCTTGGTGGCCAACATTAAAAGCCTGGTGGAGAGCGGTGTGAAGGCAGTCACCGAGGCCGAGATGGCGAAGCTCCCCCATACGCTGACGTTGTCCGGCGAAATCAGCATCAACGCCCCGGTGCAGCGCGTGTTCGATCTGGTGAAGGATCCGACCGTGTGGCTGGGACCCGAGGTCCAGATCACCAATTACAAGCCCTCGCCCCAGGGCGTGGGGACAACGTTCGAGGCCGCGTGGAAGGTCCTTGGCCTCCCGATCAAGACGACGCACGAGTACACTGAGTTCGTTCCGGGCGAGCACTTCACGTCGAAGGCGGCGTTGGGTCCTGTCTTCAACGTGGCAATGGCGCCGAAAGACGGCGGGACCCTGCTCAGGATGCGGTCCGACGTCGTCCCGGCCAACTGGGCGGAGGCCGCGGTTGACTCCCTCGTCATCAAGATCTCAGAGCGCAGCCAGGCCGAACTCCTAGCCCACATCAAAGCCACTGCGGAAGCAGCCGGCGGGCAGTCCTAGCACCACTGCGGGGACAAACGCCGACTGCCGGCCGGTAACGCCTCCGGCGTCAGGAGAAGCATCAACGCCCGGCGACTGAGGTGTACTACTGATGTGAGACACAGTTTGAAAGGATTGTGCCCATGTCTTCCCGTCCCAGTTATTCCGATGAGTTCAAGGCCGATGCCGTGAATCTCGTCATTTCCTCTGGCCGTTCGCCCGCTTCGGTTGCCCCCGAGCTGGGGATCTCCGTGACCGCGCTGAAGCGGTGGGTGCAGCTGCATCGGGAGGGAGAGGCCGGGGCCGGCGGCAAGCCTGATGATCCGGTGGATCCCGCGAAATACAAGGCGTTGGAGGCGCGGCTGCGGGAGCTGGAAAGGGAGAATGAATTCCTGAAAAAAGTTTCGGCGTTCTTCGCCAAAGAACAACGGCAGAGGGCCTCTACCGGCTTGTTCAGGATAAGAACGCCGAATTTCCTGTCACCTGGATGTGCGCCCGGCTGGGCATTCCGCGGGCCTCGTATTACCGCTGGCTGGACCACGAAGAATCACCGACGGCTGCCCGCCACCGGGAGCTGACCGGACTGGTCAAGGCGATGTTCGATTCCTCGGACGGGATCTTCGGCCATCGGATGGTCCACACCAAACTCGCCGCTGCGGGTGTGGAGGTTTCCGTGGGGACGGTCGCTGCCATCATGGCGGAGAACGGCTGGGCGGCTAAGCGGATGCGCGCCTTCAAACGCACGACCATCCCCTCGGACCCGGACAAGGTTTTTGCCGATCTCATCGGCCGGGACTTCACCTCAGATACCCCCGGGACGAAGCTCATCGGGGATATTACCTACCGGCGCACCGGCGAGGGCTGGCTGTATCTGGCCACCGTCATCGACCTGTGCACCCGCATGATCGTTGGATGGGCGATGGCCGACCACATGCGCGCCTCCCTCGTCACGGGCGCGCTGGCGATGGCCCGGGACCGAGGACACCCGGCCCCGGACGCGGTATTCCATAGCGACCGCGGCACCCAATACACCTCCCGGGAAATGGGCGCCTGGTGCACCGGCAACGGAGTGCGCCAGTCCACGGGGCCACCGGGGTGTGCTGGGACAATGCCGTCGCCGATTCGGCGTTCTCATCCCTGAAGAACGAGTTCTACCACCACCACAACTTCGCCACACGGCAGGACGCCCGCCGAGCAACCATGCGCTACATCGAGGTGTTCTACAATCGCTGGCGGCCCCACACCAACAATGACGAGCTGCCGCCGGCAACAGCAATGGCCCACTTCAAGACCAACAACCAGCCGCTACCCGCGGCCGCCTAACCCAAAAAGAAACCAACCGGTTGTCTCACAGCCTCCAACAAAACTGGTCCGGATCCTCCCTAGCGACCGACAGCCGGTGGAGCCGGAGATGGCCTTTCGGATCCATGGACGGGGCGGGGCATCGAGGCTCGAATGGCGTACCCGACAAGCTTCAGATGATGTGCCGCCGGGCCCTCACCGCGCCGATCCCGCCACAGTTCATGGTCGATGACCTCCAGCATCTGCCGACGGGTGAAATTGTCGCGATCGCCGAGAATTTGGGCCATGTTGTGCAGGATTCTGCCCACGCCCTGAGGCGACAGGTTTTGAAGCCACTGCGCCTGCGCAGGGTCGGGGACTGTCGGCCCCGCCATCGCGCGCGGGTTCGGGGAGTCCGCGGAGTTGCGCGGTTCGGCAGCGGGGGCAGACGGGGCCGAAGCGCCGAATGAGGGATGCCGGCCGGACCGGTAAGCCGAGTCGATGATCGGTTCGAGTTCGTCGAAAACTGTTCGGTTGCCGGGCAGCACAACATGCGCCAAAAATTCAGATTCAAGGGTGGCCGTGCCTGCCGCCGCGGCGCCGAGCTTGGCATCTATTGACAGGGCCAGGGCGTGCCAAAACCTGCGGGTGGCGCGTTCGAGAATCTTTGCCTTCGCTTCGCGGAGCGGACCCTCCGCAGTGTCCCCCGGGATTGACGGGGTTCCACCCGGCTGCGGCAAGGAGACGACGAGGCGGAATTGTCTCCCATCGCCCCTGAACGCGATAGCGCTCCGGTCTCCACGTTGACTGAAAAGAACATCCGTCGCCCCATAACCCACGAGCGCGCGTTCGATATGTGCCCGGGACGCCCCGGTGCTAATGGAGCCGCCCCGGTCGTAAGAACTTGTCATCGTCCCACTATGCGCCTTTTGGCCACTCCTTCATATGCCGCACCGACGCTGCGCCTCCTCAATGCCCGACGGTCAGCCGCACCCGACAAGTACGGCTGACCGCCGGGCAACAAGCCTTTGCGCGCGGTTGACAGCACCAGATCGGGCCTCGCTGCGCTCGGGCGGTACAAGCTTTTTCTTTTCTTTTTTGCTGCTGTCCTTATGGATCGTACGTGCCCGCTCCACCGGCCCAACCGTCCTGCGGACGGCAGCGCACCGGATGCCTTGTGTCGGCGCTGCGGGTTCCAGGCACTGCATAACGATTCCACTTCCCTTCATCTCCTTCATGGTCCGATCGGCCAACAGCCGCGTGCCCCGGCTGTGTCCCTCAGAACCCGGAAGAGACCATCAAGACTTGGTGTCTCGCCAAAGTCTCGACCGTAGGAAGTAGCGGACCCAAAGTGGTAGACGCCCTATTGTGGTGAGCTTCAGTTCGCCAAACGGGACCTTCCCGGCACGAACACGTGGATCTGATTTCCGTCGTCCTTGACGAGCGCGTCCCGCTGCTGCCGTGACACGACGCAGACCTCCACGAAGTCTCCGGCCGATCCGGCGAAGTTCAGTGTCAGGAGGATGTATGCGCTCAGCAGATAGTCCGGCGGGAGTGTGAGCAGGGCTATCACCAGCACTATTCCCCAGATGACTGTTGGGGCCACGGCTACGATTACCGTGCTCCGGCGAGTGAGGTAGGCATGGTTTCCGGTGGTCAGGAAGGGGAACCGCACCGCGTATGAGGGCTTCACCTTGGTCAACAACTGTAGGGCGACCCCGTGCGTCGCTTCGTGGACCGCCATATATGCAAAGCAAGCGGCCAGCGTCACGGGGATGGTTACGGCGGGACCCCAGGATGTGGCCGGGAGCAGATCAAATAGCAGCACGGCTACTACGGCAAGGAGAACCACAAGTACGAAGATCCCCTGGACTGCGACGGCGAACTTTCTGTCCTTCTTGAGGTCGACTGTCATGTGCTTGCGGTAGGTGGACGGCAATTCGACGGTGTCCCGCAAACTGGACTGATGGCTCATATTTGTCTCCTTGGAAGTCCGTTCGATTTCAGGCTAATCGTCTGTGTGCGGCCGGTAGCAGGGAGCCCTCATTTCCCGAACGACGCCGGACGGGTGTGGTGGGGGTGCGCGGGGCCCGCTGCGGAGCCTCATGACATGCTATTGAGGGCGATGTGCACGACGGAGGGGACGAGCAAGTTGCGTGTTCGCTCAAATAGGATCCCCAACGCGAGTCCTATGAGCGATTGCTGGACGATGGTGACGGCGATGGCAGGTAAGAGCCCGGCATGACCGGTGTTGGCAAAGCCGGACCCGAGGTGCCATACGCCGAATACGAGCGCCTGAAGAACCAGCGCCCAACCCGGCCCGGCTAGCAGCCGCAGACGCGTTTGCAGAATCCCCCGGAACAGAAACTCCTCGAGGAAGCCATTCTGCATGACGTTGGATGCGAGGCTGCCCAAAAGCCTAACGATTGTCAGTTGCCCGCTGATCAGGGTGTACGTGAACCAGACGAGCGGCATCGCGCAGCAGATCAGCAGCGCCCGTCCCACCCGGTGGCCCTTCCCGAAGCCCAGGGTTGACAGCCGCGCGCCGGCCAGAAGTAGCACGACGAGGGGAATGAGCACGTAGGTGACCGGGTTGGCCACGAAGTTGCCAAGGCTCTCGCCGAACCACTGTTCGCCCAGGCGCTGGAGCCATTCGACCAGCGGGGTCCACAATGGGATGTTTGCGTTGCCGTCGATGACGTTGTGGAAGGCGAGGTTATTCCACCCGGTGAGGGCGATAAAGACCGCGACCAGCCCGAGATGCGCCCACACACGGCGGCGTGCGGGGCCGTCAACGACGATCACGGCCATTGCAGGCTCGGTGGCTCCGGTGACGAGCAGGCTGAGCAGGAGCAGGACCGAGCCGACTACGATGCCGGCCGCCGGGATGTCGTGCCCTCCCACGCCGAGCACAAGGACGGAGGCGAGCCACACCGCCGCGAAGAACCACGCACACCGCGAGGCAGCGGCCAGTTTCAGCGCATGGATAATGTTGCCGCGAAAAATTGTCGGCGACGCCGTGATAGTCATATCTGCCCTTGCTTCTCATCGATCGGCGCCGGTGGACGGTGCCACCGGAGTGACGCTGTGAGCAACCGAGGGCCGTTGACGGTGCTCATCCGAGGAACCGTCTGAGCTGTTCAGCCATTTCCCGGGAATGCGTCCAGTGCAAGTATTGACCGCCATCGAGCACCACGAGTTCCGAACGATCCAGGGATTCCAGCTGCTGCGCATGGGCGGGGCGCCACTCCGTGTTGGCGTCGATGAGCTGTTGCGAGAGGAACGCCAACACTGGAAGCCCGGTGGGGTACCCTAATCCGCCCACGGCGGCGAAGTTCTCTGCGGACCTGTTGTTCTCATCGATCACCGCCGGGTTCGCATAGTTCCGGATCGTCATCAACCGGATCTGCTCGATGTCCCGCTCGGAGTAGACCCCGACGGGGGCTGATGGTGTGGTGATTGCCGGGTCGAGTGCGGTCATCCACCGCACCCAGCCCGTTATCGAAAGGAACCGCTCCCACCCTCCCGTCCTTGGCGCTACGGCGAAGTCCTCAGGAACGGTCCCGTCAATGGTGACGAGGGCTGATACCTCCCCAGGGAAACGGTTCACGTAGTCGAGGCTGTAGATTGCCGCCAGGGAGTGGGCCATCAGGACGTAGGAATCTTTCACATTCAGCTTCGAGAGCGTGTCATGGAGCTCGGTAGAGATGTTCGCGACGGTTCGCTGGGTGACATCCAGGTCGCTGTAGCCATATCCGAACCGTTCGATCGCGACCACGGTGTAGGCGTCGTCGAGCTCGCCGATCAGGGGTGTGAAGTCCAATACCGGGGATGCGGTGCCGTAGCCGCCAAGCAGCACCACGGTCTTTTCGCCCTCCCCTGTCACGGATACGTTGATCTGGCCGCCATCGATGCTGACCCTCTCGCCATACGGGTGGACATTCGCCGTCTCGTACGCACCCAAGACCAGGTTGCTCACGCTCGAAACCCCCACCAGCACCACAGCAGCGAGCCCAACGACACCGAGGATCCGCAGCAGCTTCCTCATACGCCCTCCGCACGTGGTGCCAGCAGAGTCCGTCCGATGACAGCCGACGGCCAGCACCCGGCAGGGGCCGGAGTCGCCACGTCAGCGTCCCCCGGTTGACGCAGTGTTCTCCAAGGAATGGGCTGACGCGCGAAGCAGGAAGGCAAAGGCCACGAGAAGGGCACCTGTAATCCATCCGCCGACGGCGGACGGGACGGGCATCCCGTACAGGAAAAGAACGCCTATCACGACCATCGCCGCGGACAGGACAGCGAACAGGCGCATGCCGTAGAGAAAGACGAAAGGGAGGTAGTGCGCCCCGACAATGACCATGCTCGCCGGAAAGAACAGTTCACTGCGACCGCCGAGCATCGCCACAACCACCACAAAGCCGATCGGTACCGTGAACGCTATCTGCATCGACAAGCCCGCCATCGGGTGCCCCGCCGGCAACGACGAAGGACGTCCGGAAAGCCGAATGACGAGCGTCGTCAGCGGGAAGATCAGCACCCCACCGAAGAAAAGTACGCCGACAGCAACTGGAGGAGAGAACCATGTGGCCGCCGCGGCGGCCCCCAGCCACACGGCCCCGGACACCAACTGGCCGTAGAACCCTCCCGCATAAACTCGGCGCACATCGCGTTGAGCTTCGGCTATCGACACCTATTCGACCCTGCCGGTCTGGACGGATTCCACCGGAACCCTTTTGATGTTCGCGATGGACTCGAAATCCATCCTGAACCTGTCATCGGGCCCGTGCGCTTCGACCATGATTCATCCCCCAATGTTCGGCCGTGCGGCCGCTGGTCCTCACTCTAGACCACGAGAGTGTGGTGGTTCCCTGCCGTAGTGCTCGCAACCACAAGTACTTCTGTTAGGGCACGCGGCGACTCGCCCGGGCCGAGATATGCGCGGAGACCCAGTGGCATTCGGGTTCGGCCAGAGACCCACATCCCGGAGACAGCCGCGATTTCCCTGCGGGCTACTCAAACCCGGTTCAGCCAACGGCTCCATGTCGAACACCCGCGTACTGCCCGAAGTGAAGAGCCGATAAGTCGGAGCGGTAGCCGTATCGTCGCTAACTTGCCGGCACCGTCAGGTCCCAGGAAGCCAGATACGTCTCGCGACGCGAACTCCTGGCGCCCTCGGGAGGGCGGCCACCAGTCTGGCCATGTCACCAGGGCCTCCGGCACCAAGCTCAGCGCGCTGGCCCGGCACGCCGAGAAACGGCGCCTGGCCGATGCCCTGGACCTCTGTGATTCAGTCTCAGCGCTGGACCTCGTCATCTGTAAGCGCCTCCCGCCCCCTTTGCCAACAGTAAAGCCGATACCGAACGCATCTTCGAGGGAAGTCAGCGCGTGCTGCCCAAGCGAAGGGGCCTCCACTAACGCGAACGTGGATACTGGGCGACCGCCCGTAGCCGGTCGTTCGACGGCGCAAAGGCCACTCAAAATACCCGGATTACTATCGCCGAATTTCCGCAGCCACCAGGTTCCCTTCAGACCCGTCCGATAAAAATGCCCGGTGACGGGGTGGCTAAACGGTCCATTCAGAGCCATGGTCGGGCTCCTCATCGGATACGCCCGCGTATCCACGAACCAAGACCTTACCGTCCGGAAGAAAGGGACTCACCCGTGACGACCGGGCACGCCGCGGGCTCAAGATAGCGCTAGCAGCCTGACCGTCAACAAGACGTATCAAGTCATGCGCTTACCGGGCAACGTCGCCATGAACAGTCATGACATGAAGAAATGCAACTAGCAAAGGCAGCGACGCTCGCCAGCCCAACGTCCAGTCATGCCGTTCCAGGCGTTCCCGGCCATGAACGAGTAAGCAACGCCACCGCTGCCGGAAATCAAGAGAAGGAGCCGCCGGCCACAACGGCCACCAACAAAAAAGCCCCTGAGGGGCCCAAAAATTGAACATTTTGTGTACACCCTGAGGCCCACGCCCCTGACCAGCAAAACACTGTGCCCGAGGTGGGACTCGAACTGCATTCCAGCCCCTGCAAACACTGGGAACCCGCGGAAACATACGGAAACCCGCCCACTCCGGCGTCAGTACGGTCCAGTCCGAGACCCAAAGTGTGGACACTGTCCACACCCCCAATTCCCCCCCGGAAGGCCTCCCCCAAACTCCCGCACCCCGCTTCGAGATGGGTATGGCACTTCTTTGCCCTGAGAAACCTGATTGCAGGAGGAGACCCCGCGCGGCCGCAACCGGATCATACCCACGTCGCTGCGGACTCCTGGACAAGTCGCGCGGGACTCTTCGCCCTTAGTCTCTTCATGGCGATGACACCTCCCTTCACCCCCTCATGGTTCGATCAGCCGACAGCCGCATGACCGGCGTACGCGGCACGCTGCCCCCGGCACGGAACTCGCCACCGGGTAACCGTGCCAACACCATTTTTTTGGACAACCAGTCGCGCCCCGCGCCCGCAGGGCGCGGTTCATCCACCGAACACGATTGGCGCGCTGCCCGTGGCAGTGGCCCGGGACTGCGGCTGCGGCTGCGGCTGCGGCTGCGACGTCGCCTATTTGCAGGGGCTGGCGATGCGCAAAGCGGCGGACTTGTATCCGGGAAATCAAAAACCGATGCCCGTGACGCGTTCATCATCGCCGAGACGGCCAGGGCGATGCCGCACACCCTGCGCGCGGTCGACCAGGCAAGGCTTCTCAGGGACGTCGAGGGTGCTGACGAAACCTTCAGGAGGGTCGACTGGAGGATGAGGTCTGTGCTTAATCTGGCTAGATTACGGTCGTTGTACTTGTATCAAACAGGTGACGACTGGTCGGTACGGCACAGCCGGTCCACTCGGAAGATAGAGCCAGAAGAACGCGTGATTCGGAAATGTGTGCATGGGTGAGATCAATTCAGCGTCTAGTCAGCATTTACCCCTCGTGTGAGGCTTTAGGCAATGGCACGGACGGCCACGACCGGCAGCGATGGCGGCTCGGAGACTGTGTTCGCCGCCATGACCTGAGTCAAACGCACGAGGAATTCTGGGAGCAACCTGATGCAAGAAATCGATGTGCCCGTTTTGATCGTTGGTGCTGGACCAGCCGGTCTGACCACCGCGTTGGCGCTTCGCCAATACGGGATCGAGTGCCTACTAGTCGAGAAATATGCGGGCACGGCGCACACTCCACGGGCACACATCGTAAACCAGCGGACCGTCGAGATCATGCGGCATCTGGGGGTGGACGGTCGTCTTCTTGAGGTCGCGACGCCACCCGATCTGATGCGCAACAACCTGTGGATTACGACGCTCGCGGCGCCCGAGGTCGGACGTCTCGAGGCGTGGGGCACCGGTCACGAGCGTGCCGGGGATTACGCCGCGGCGAGCCCGAGCCCGATGCTCAACTGTCCGCAAACTGTCTTCGAGCCGCTGCTGATGGACGCGGTGCGTGAGGCTGGATGCGATGTGCGGGTGCGGCACGAGTTCGAGTCGCACGAGGAGGACGACCGCGGCGTCGTCAGCACCGTGAAAGACCTTGTGACCGGCGAGACCCTACTCGTTCGTTCTCGGTACCTGGTCGGGGCGGATGGAGCCAGGGCCACGGTACTGTCGCAGGCCGGCCTCACGGTTGCAGGAGAAACCGCGATCGCTCACGCGCTGAACATCTGGTTCCGCGCCGACCTCACCAAGTACCTGGCGCATCGGCCGGGCGTGCTCGCTTGGAACTTGGCTCCTGGCCCACTCCCTACGGGACGTCTCGGGACGCTGATCTGCCACCGGCCCTATACAGAGTTCGTCCTCGCGATCAATTACGACCCGGAGCGCGAGGACCCAACGGCATTCGATGATGCAACCCTTGCCGCGCGGGTCCGTGCCCTCATCGGCGAGGACGACGTCGAAGTGGAGATACTAGGAAGCGCTCCGTGGATCGTCAATGCGCAGGTCGCTCCGACGTATGGGACTGGGCGTGTCTTCTGCATGGGTGACGCGGTGCACCGCCATCCGCCCGCCAACGGGCTCGGTCTCAACATGTCGGTAGCGGATGCTTTCAACCTGGCGTGGAAGCTGGCGCTCGTACTGAAAAATCAGGCCGAGCCAGGGCTGCTGGACACGTACTCGAGGGAGCGCCAACCAATCGGTGCGGCGGGGGTTGCCCGCGCTCTCCAGAGCCGCAGGGAGTTCGCCGCCGTTTCGGATGCGCTCGGATACGAACCCGGGCAGAGCGTCGCCGAGGGCCAGTGCCGCCTCGACGAGCTCACCGCGTCCGGACCGATCGGTGATCGCCGCCGCGAGTTACTCCGCAGGGCTATCGCGCAGACGAACTACCAGTTCAATGCGCACGGGGTCGAACTAGGATATCGCTACGAGACTGGCGCGATCGTGGATGACCAAACGCCGCAGCCGGTACCCGATGTGGATTCGGAGCTCTATTACCGGCCTACGACTCGACCGGGAGCGCGCGTGCCGCACGCTCGCGTGGGACGCGGTGCCACAGAATGTTCAACGCTTGACCTCGTCAAGGGGGCGCGCTTCTGTCTGCTCACCGGCTTCGGGGGCGAGGGCTGGCGTGATGCGGCAGCTGCGGCAAGCGCAGCCACGGGAGTAGAAATTGACGTCCACCTCATTGGGCATCCCGATGGCTTCCGCGACCTCTACGGTGAATGGGCCCAACGACGGGAAGTCGGTGAGAGCGGTTGCGTTCTGATCCGACCGGACCGTCACGTCGCCTGGCGATTGGGAGAGTACACGACGGAAGCGCCCCACGCACTCATGCGTGCGCTCGGCCAGATTCTAGCCCCCGCATCCATTCCGCAGCTCGCGGGATCGCGCTGAGTAGCAGAAGTCGATTCCGGGCAACCTGAATTCTCGGAATCGCCAACGAAGACCAGCGACGTCACCGATGCCCTTAGGCATGCAGCGTCGCGTCATATTCACCCGCTCCGAGTCCTCGATGCCGACGCTAGTCGACTGAGGCTCACTGAGCAGTAGCCAAAAAATCACATCATCAAAGGAGATATACGTGAAAATCGGACTATTTTTTGCACCGGCCCATCCTCCGGAGCGCACCCAAGAGCTGGGCGGCTACAAGCGGATGTTCGACTGGGACATTTCCGTCATCAAGCATGCCGATGCACTTGGCTTCGAGGAGATTTGGTACGGCGAGCACTACACCCACATTTGGGAGCCAGTGCCGTCGCCTGACCTCATCCTTCAGACCGCCGCGCGCGAAACGACGAACATCAAGCTCGGCGCCGGCACGTTCCTCCCGCCTTTCCACCATCCGGCCGAGCTCGCTGCGCGCATTTCCTACCAAGACCAACTGCTCGAGGGTCGCTACATGGTGGGGTTCGGCGCTGGGTCAGTACCAAGCGACCTCAAGATGTTCGGCATTGATGGTGTAACGGGAGAGCACCGCGATATGAACCGCGAGGCAGTCGAAATCATGGTCAAGTACTGGACCGAACCGGGCCCGTGGCGGTACGAGGGCAAGTACTGGACGTGTGAGAAGGTCGCTCCCGATGCTTTCGCCGCTGTTCCCGGAACGCTCGGTGATCACCTCCACCCCTTCCAGGACCCGCACCCGCCAATCGCTGTGTCGGGGCTGAGCCCCAATTCCCCGTCACTCGAATGGGCCGGAGAAATGGGGTACCTGCCCATCTCGCTGAACATGAACAACCGATTCATGGCCGGGCACTGGGAGACGGTTGAGCGCGGGGCCCGGAAGACCGGTCGAGTCGCGAACCGGGACGACTGGCGAATCGCACGGGAGGTGTTCGTCGCCGACACCGACGAAGAGGCGCTCGAGAACGTCCGAAACGGCTTCTACGGCCGCTTCTACCGCGACCAGCTGCTGCCCGTATTCAAGAACCTCGGCGGTATCGCGGACAACTGGAAGCACGACGACTCCGTAACAGATGACGATTTGACGCTCGACTACCTCATCGAGCACATGTTCATAGTCGGTTCTGTCGAGACGGTCACGCGGAAGCTGGAGGAAATGCAACGGGACTCCGGCGGCTTCGGCACGCTCCTCGTGGAAGCCATGGACTACGAAGACCGCAAGGACGCGTGGTTCCGCTCGCTGGAGCTTCTGGCCACGGAGGTCCTGCCTCGGGTAAACGCCGCCGAGCTGGCCGAGACCCGCTAGGCCACTTAGCCTTTCGTACCGCCCGGCGGCCCGCGACCTTTTCCTGGAGCGTGGCCGCCGGTGGCCGTCACTGCACCACGCACCGCCGGCCACCAGAGCCGAGGTAGTCGGCCGCCACCGGCGTGTCTCAGCCAATCGGCGAACGCGTTGCGCGACGCCACGACAATTTAGATCCAGTTGCCCACCCAGCGGCACCCCGTACCAGAATCGAGAAAGACAATGACCGTCAACTATCAAATCGACGAGACATACCCGGAACCCAACTTCGATGTCGCACAGCTCGCCAGTGTGGAGATGTTTTCACCGAAAGTCGACGAGACGGTATGGTTCTTCACCGAGCTACTCGGCATGACGGTGTCCGGCCGGGACGGTGACTCGGTGTACCTCCGAGCATACGAGGACTGGTACCACCATTCGCTCAAGGTCACCTACCGCGATACGCCTGGGGTGGGCAGGACGACGTGGCGCAGCAGCTCCCCGCAGGCACTCGGCCGCCGCGTCGACGCCCTTGCCGCCAACGGTGTCGCCGTCGATTGGCGCGAGGGCGATCTTGGGCAGGGGCCGACCGTCGACTTCGCCTCGCCCTCAGGCAACGCCCACTCCCTCCTGTGGGAGGTCGACTACTTCAAGGCGTCCGACGAACAGGCATCGCGACTGCTCAGCCGCCCCCAGAAGCGTCCAATCAAGGGCGTCCCCGTCCGGCGACTCGACCACGTCAACCACCTGGTCGATGACGTCACCAAGAACCGCGAATTCCTCCAGGACACGCTGGGATTCCGCCTTCGCGAGAACATCGTGGTGCATGGGCGAGAGGCCGCCGCATGGATGAGCGTGAGCCCTCTGGTGCACGAGATCGCCAACCTCGCCGATCGCACCGGCCGATCAGCCAACGGGCAAGGTGGCCTGCACCACCTCGCGTTCTGGTACGGCTTCCCCCAGCACCTGCTCGATGCTGCCGACGTTTTCACCGACTACGGACTCACCATCGACCTCGGCCCCGGCAAGCACGGAGCGACGCAGGCCCAGTTCCTGTACGTCTTCGAACCGGGCGGCAACCGGATCGAGCTGTTCGGGGACACGGGTTACCTCATCTTCGACCCCGCCTGGAAGCCACTCACGTGGACCGAGAAGGACATGGACAAGGCGCTCGTTTGGTATGGGACACCGCTGGGGCGAGAGTTTAGCCTCTTCAGCGAGACCGTGCCGGGCTGATACGGCGAGCTCACCAGATGAAATCATCAGTTCCGAGCCTGCGAAGCGAACAGTGACCTCGAAAGAAACGACAGACATCCGAGAAGCGGTCTCGAGCATCTCCGATGGGGCAACGATCATGATCGGAGGGTTCGGTCGCGCGGGCCAGCCCGTCGAGCTGATCGACGCGCTGATCGAGCACGGCGTCCGCGATCTCACCATCGTGAGCAACAACGCCGGCAGCGGCGACACCGGAATCGCCGCGCTCCTCGCCGCGCGGCGCGTCCGAAAGGTCGTCTGTTCGTTCCCACGGCAGAGCGACTCCTGGGTATTCGACAGGATGTATCGCGCGGGCGAGGTCGAACTCGAGCTCGTCCCGCAAGGCAACCTTGCGGAACGCATCCGCGCAGCCGGCGCCGGCATCGGCGCGTTCTTCACACCGACGGGCGTCGGCACGGACCTCGCCGCCGGGAAAGAGCATCGAACGATCAACGGGCGCGAATACGTGCTCGAATACCCGATCTTCGCTGATGCCGCTCTCATCAGCGCCCTGCGGGGCGACCGATACGGCAACCTGATCTACCGCAAGACTGGCCGGAATTTCGGGCCCATCATGGCCACCGCTGCGACGACCACAATCGCGCAAGTGGATGTTTGTGTGGAGCCCGGCGGCCTGGATCCCGAGTCCATCGTCACCCCCGGGATCTTCGTCGACTGCGTTGTCCCCGTCGGCGAGCGTTCCTGGTTGGCCGACGGACACTTCGTAGGCGGGACCGACGCTGCCGGGGCACCGCTGTCTCCCAGCGCAAAGGAATCACAGTGAAAAGACTGCTTAGCCGATCCGAGATCGCAGCGCGCATCGCCGAGGACATTCCCGGGGGGGCCGTCGTCAATCTCGGCATCGGCGCGCCGACGCTGGTGGCGAATTTCATCCCACCGGACCGGGAGATCCTGCTGCACACCGAAAACGGTATGCTCGGCATGGGGCCGGCGCCTTCTCGGGAGCATATCGATCCTGACCTCATAAATGCTGGAAAAGAGCCGGTCACAGAAGGAGTTGGCGCTGCGTACTTTCATCACGCCGATTCCTTTGCAATGATGCGCGGTGGGCACATCGACTTGTGCGTCCTCGGCGCGTTCCAGGTCTCCGAGCACGGCGACCTCGCGAACTGGTCTACCGGGGAGCCCGGTGCCGTGCCTGCCGTCGGCGGGGCGATGGACTTGGCGCGAGGCGCGAAGGAGGTCTACGTCATGACCGACCTCTTCACGAAGTCGGGCGAGCCGAAGCTCGTCACTTCGTGCTCATATCCCCTAACGGCCGTCCGCTGCGTCAAACGCATCTACACCGACCACGCGATCTTCGAGGTGACCGCTCGCGGCTTTCGAGTGCGGGAGACGTTCGGCGGGCTGACCACGAGCGACCTCGAAGTCCGAACCGGCCTCAGATTCCACGATTAGCACCTATCGAACGGTGCTTGATGCACCGGATCTGTTCGCTTTGGCGTGGGGAAGTTGGTCTCGGGCTAGTTGTCCGGGACCACTTCCACCACGGCATCTGGTCGGTGTGCTCGAAGAGGACGGGCCTGAACCGGAAGCCGGGACCACCGGTTCACGACGACCTGGTGGAACGGGACTTCACCGCCACTTCGCCGAACGAGCTGTGGCTGACGGACATCACCGGGCACCCAGCCGGTGACGGAAAGCTCTGCCTCTACGTGGTCAAGGACGTCTGTTCCGGAAGGATCGTCGGGTACTCGATCTACTCGATGTACTCGCGGATGAAATCCTCGCTGGCCGTGGCCGCTGGAGAACGCGGTGCGCTCACGCCGCCCGGCAGGCACCCTGGTCCACTCCGATAGTGAGACTGGCTGTACCGGTATTCCCGGAGGTCCTTGACTCGCACACTGATGGACGCGACAGGATGCTGGTGCCGGGTGCCCCCGGGGTTCTTGACCCTCACTCCGATCGACAGCCGTTGTCTTTGCCCGGATCTGTCAGTCCCTGGGAGTACCCGGTGAGGCGCCACGCCTCGCCGCCGGAGTGACCTAAGGAGAGCCTGCACCAACGGTGCTCATCACTGTCTTGTCCGCCGGTGGGTCGAAGCGCGGGGCCGTGCCCTTGCAGACCGGATGAACCGGAGGGCAAACGACATGACCAGAACACCCGCAACCAGAGGCCCCGACCAGGCGCCGACGCCCGTCTTCGCCGGCGTCGACACGCACAAAGAACTCCACGTCGCCGCCGTCATCGACGCCGGCGAGACAGTGTTGGGCACCAGGAGCTTTCCGACTACGCGCACCGGATACCGGACCCTGCTCGCCTGGATCGGCGAGTTCGGTGACCTGGCCCGGATCGGCATCGAGGGCACCGGATCCTACGGCGCCGGCCTGACCCGACACCTTGCCAAAGCCGGCGTCACGATCCTGGAGGTCGACCGGCCCGTCCGGTCCGACCGCCTCCGCAAAGGCAAGGACGACGATCTCGATGCGATCAATGCAGCCCGCGCCGCACTGCACGGCCGACGCACCAGCATCCCGAAATCCAAGGACGGCGCCGTCGAAGCCCTGCGCGTGCTGCGCGTCACCCGCGCACACGCAGTCCATTTCCCCGGGACCGGGCCAGGGGCCCGGCAACTATGAGGTCAGAGCCCGCAGCGCGGATGAGGCCGAATTCCTGGCCATCAGCGAAGGCGCCCGGACCTGGCTGCTGGAAGCTGCCGGGGGATGAACGTGTAGATGGCCTAAGCAGTCACGCTCGCCAAAATCGCCGGCACCGACTAGGGCGTGTCTCCTTATTGGCGCAGCCAGATCAGGACTGCGTGGAGGGCGACCCCGGAGCGGTAGGTGATGGCGAGCTTGTCGTAGCGGGCAGCGATGCTGCGCCATTGCTTGAAGATGTTGAAGGACTGTTCGACGACGGACCGGCCTTTGTAGGCCTCGCTGTCGAAGTCCACCGGGCGGCCACCGCGGGCGCCTTTGCGTTTGCGGTTGGCGATCTGGTCCCTGGGTTCGGGAATGACTGTCTTGATCTTCCGGGCCCGTAACAGTGAACGGTTGGCCCTGGAGGAGTAGGCCTTGTCGCCCATCACCGAGTCAGGGCGGGTCCGTGCCCGTCCCGTTCCGGCGTGCGGGACGTTGATGGCGTCAATGACGTGGGGAAACATCCGTGAGTCCGAGCCCTGGCCCGGTCCAATGATGAACGCCAGGGGCCGGCCTTTCCCGTCGCAGGCGTGGTGGATTTTCGTGCTTAGCCCGCCCCGGGAACGCCCGACGGCGTGGTCGTCAGGCTCGATCCAGAGTTTCTTGTAATTCGGGAAGTCCCCCTGTGTTGCGGGGAAGGTTGGTTCCGTGCTGGTGGGCGCGGTTGATCGTTGAGTCCACCGACACTGTCCAGTCGATCTCCCCGGCGGCGTCGGCCTGGGTCAGCAGCACGGCGTGGATCCGGTCCCAAACTCCGTCTGCTGCGAAACGGCGGTGGCGCTTCCACACCGTCTGCCACGGACCGAACTGTTCCGGCAGGTCCCGCCAGGCGATCCCGCACCGGTACCGGTACGCAATACCCTCGACGACCTGGCGGTGGTTCCGGAATGGGCGCCCGCGCTGGCCGTCGGAGCTGGGCAGCAACGGCTCAATGCGGGCTCAGCCTATTTGGGAGACACGCCCTAGGTCGGCCGGGCCCTGGGCGACGCTGCACTGCATGGCCAGTTCGCGCACCCGGACCTGCCCTCGATCCTGAAAGCCAACATCCGCCGCACCACCACGCACGCCTCCAGGGAGTCGACCTCCCTGGCTTCAGGGGAAACGTGCCTGAGCGATCGGCAACGCGGCCCCGGACACCGCGGCCGGCAACACCGCGACGTAGGGTGCCCGATGAGCCTGTCACCACCACCACACCGCGGCTCCGCCGCGGCCCGCGGACCTGGAGGCCCGGATGCGGTCCCTGTCAATGGCTCACGTGCGCTGGCCCCGGAATTGATGGCGACCGCAAGCGCAGAGCGGTTGAAAACCGGTCGGAGTCACAAGGCCCTCTCCACCGAGGAATGCGCCGCCGGGCCCGGTCCATGCTCGCCTCCCGGCGCAAGGCCGCCGTGCCGGCCGGGCAAACCTTCGACGTCTGGGGACCCGGCAGCGTCTTCCATCCCCGCCCCGACCCAGCAGGCGCTGCGGACCTTGGAATGGATCACCCGGAGGAAAAACCTGGTCGTCCGCGGGCCTCCAGCACCGGGAAGACCTCCTTCCTCGAAGCTCGCGGCCAGCAGGCCGTCGAAGGCGGGATCCGAGTGCCTGGTTCAGGCTAGAGGACCTCGGCGTCTTGATCCGCCCCAGATGCATCGCCCGCCAACAAGGCGGCCAGCGCCGTCGATGCCGTGCTGTCGAGGTACTCGTCCAATCGGAGGACCTCTCCCTTGTCGTTCAGCGTCACCCACATGGAACACGGTATTTCTATGGCCGTTCCGGCCGGTGGCCTGAACAACCACCGATGTGTCTGGACGAATCCGTTCGCAGTGGTCTCGCGATTCAGAATGTCGAGTTCGACCGTGCACTTCGCGGCTTCGCACGCCGCATGCAGACCTTCCAGGCCAGTCAGGAACTCGTCCCGCTTCTGTTCGGCTTCGTCGGTGTTGTGCCACACGATCGACTCGGGCGCGAGGAGAACCCCCATCGCCACGTGGTCGAGGCTTCTCATGGCGTCGGTCAACGCCTCCGCCCTTTTCATGACTTCGTTACGATCTATAGACATGCGTTGATCTCCTTCAATGGGTTCGATTTGCTTCAGCAATGTTTCGGATTGGAACCACGCAAGGGCCGGGTGCCTGACGCGCAATGAGCACACCTGCGCTGCGTCTGCCCATCCCCGCTGCGAGGTCATTTCGACCCGGCAGCCGGGGAACGTCTATAGCAGAACCTCGACGAAGTTCTTCGGAATAGGGAGGCCCCATGCAACGGCGTAGCTCTTGGTAAAGGTCAGGGATCCAGTGGACTCGCTGAGCCAACTCGTGGCCGGCGAGTTGTCACGTCAGGGTTCCTGGGCACTCTCTTAGATTGCTGTGACACCGGCATCCACGATGAACTCCGAACCGGTCGAGTAGCTGGATTCGTTCGATGCGAGGAAGAGGACGAGGTTCGAGACCTCCTCGGGCTGGGCGATGCGTCCGAGCGGAATACTCTTTACAGCGCCCGCGAGCAGATCGGCGGGGGTGTCGTCCAGCATCTGAGTGGCGACCATGCCAGGGTGGACTGAGTTTACGCGGATTCCATCGCCGCCGAGTTCGGCGGCGGCGGCCTTTGTCAGCCCTCGCACCCCGAATTTGGAGGAGGTATAGGCCGCGTAGTTTTTGTTGCCGATGAGTCCGGCCGCGGAGGAGATGTTGACGATCGATCCCCCGCCCGCTGCGCGCATCGAAGTCAAGACCGACTTGATCCCCAGCCACGACCCGACGAGGTTGATATCCAGGGTGCGGCGGAACTGCTCCTCCGTTGTCTCCTCGAACGACCCTGCGGGGGCAATGCCCGCGTTGTTGACGAGGATACCTACGTGCCCGAAAAGCTCTTCAGCGGTGCGGACCACGGCCTCCCAGTCCTCGGACCTGGTCACGTCCTGGCGCACGAACGCGACGTTCTCACCGAGCTCTCTTGCCAGCGCGCCGCCCTCGGTCTCCAGGAGGTCGCCGAACACAACCTTGGCGCCTTCGCGCACCATCACCCGCACATGCGAGGCACCCATACCCCGCGCGCCACCGGTTACTACCGCTACTTTGCCGTGCAACCTACCCAAGTTCTCACCATTCTTCATTGAACTTCACCTTTTTTGGTTGAAAGCGGATCTACCTCTGGTCTGATCGTTCTGCCCGAGCTGGTTCCTCGAGCCGTCGGACGATCGCCGTCATGAAATGGCACTGCGTTTCGCGCTCGTCGCTAAGCGGTAGCGACACGGGATGCCATCAACAAGCACCGACACATACTCACCTTTCGGAGAAGCCGAGCTGGTCTGCGTCCCATTCGAAACCGCGCTTGTAGCCTCCTAGGGCCTGTGATTGACCTAGCTAATAGATCAGACTTGCTCGTTTGGAGGACCAGCGTCCACGGCTGCACGGGCCTGGTGGCTACCGTTCCGAGATGAAGGACGCCAGGGTTCGGTTAAACTCGTCGGTATGCTCCAGCTGCACCCAATGGCCGCACTGATTGATGATGACGAGTCGTGCATCTTCGATGGCCGACACCAGCCGCAGTGAATGCTCGACGTTGAGGACGCGATCGTCCCGGCCGTGGATCAGGAGGACCGGCGCCTTGATCGAGGAGATCTCGGCCGGGGTCGCCGGTTTGAGGATGATAGGCAGGTGTTCGTCGAGGTCGGCTACGAAGTTCTCGCGATGCTGCGCGTACTTTATCGTGTTCTTCGACCGCTCAATCGCCACCTGCTCCGAAGTGCTGCTGGAGTCGAAGGTCATGACGTCGACCAGTCGTGCCATGTTCTCTGGGGAGGGATCCCGGTACGCTTGGAAGAGCACCTTGAGGCCCTCTGATGGACCGTCGGCTGGGCCGAACATCATCCGCTGCCCCACCATCGCCGCGCCCATGGTCACCACGTGGGTCACCCGCTCCGGGTACCGCGCCGCGAAGGCGAGTGAGGTGACCGCCCCCATCGAATTCCCCACGACCGCGGTGCGGTCCACGCCCAGCCCGTCGAGGACCTCGACGAGCGTGGCTGCATGGTCGCGGTCGCGTACCCGTACCGGATGGGATCCGCCCCAACCCGGCATGTCGATGGCCAGAATCCGGAACCGGTTGGAAAGGGCCTCGATGTTCGGTCCGAAGTTGCTCCAGGCCGTCGCGCCGGGGCCGCTCCCATGCAGAAGCACGACCACTGGTCCCTCGCCGATATCGTGATAGCGGATGTCACCAGTCGAGACGGCGATGTGCCGTTCCGAGTCCCGCTCGAGTGTGGAAGTTGGCATTCAATTACCTCATGACTTTCTGAATGTGGATTGTGGTTGTGGCAGAACCGCTTTACGTCCTGGCCCCCACTGGTGAGTCCTGCTTGGCCAGCGCCGCGTTTACTGCCGGTACCACTTCCTCAGCCATCAACTGCATCGACCGGAACCACGGGTCCTTTTGGTCTTCGTAGTCGACGCCCTCCATGAGCAGAGTGCCGAAGCCGCCGGTATCCTCCTGCATCCGGATCAGTTGCTCCGTGACCGTCTCGACCGATCCGATGAGGAATTGATGCTGCAGCAGGTACTCGAGGTTTATGTCAGATGTCTGCACCGAGTCGTCGTGCTTCCAGCTATCGCTATAGCCGAGGAGTTTGAAGATGGGCATCAGGAATTCGTTCAGGAACTCACCGAAGTAGCCGTCGCGAGCGAGGCTGAGGGCTTCCTCGTCGGTGTCAGCGACCACGACCTCGCGTGCGATGCGCCAATCGTTGCGGTCCGCTACGCGGCCACGGCTTTCGGCCGCGACACTGTATGTGTCCCACTGGCCGGCCATGAACCTTGTGTTCATGCCCAGTGAAATCGGCAGTAGTCCCTCCTCGCCAGCCCACTTCAGGGTTGCGGAGTTGGCGCTCAGACCTGCGACCGCGATCGGCGGGTGGGGCCGCTGGTACGGTTTCAGGTGGTCGCCGAGCGTGCCCGGAACGACGGGAAAGGCGTCGGCCGCGACCTTCTCACAGGTCCAGAACTCGCCCTCAAAGCGCCACGGGCCTTCCTCCGTCCAGTACTTCCGCATGATCTCCAAGCCCTCAACGGCCATCCGCCGGTGCTCGCCACTCGACATGTCGATGCCGAACATCTGCGCGTCCGTCGGCGTCCCGCCTGAGCCGATCCCAACCATGTACCGCCCCTCGAGCAGCTGATCCTGGTAGGAGATGCGCGCCGCCAGTTCCGCGGGATGGTGGAATCCTGGCACGTGGGCGCCGGCCGCGAGCACGATGTTTTCCGTCTCGCGGAGCGCTGCCTGAATCAGCAGATCGGGCGAGGGAAGCGGTTCCCAGAGGTTTGTGAAATGTTCTCCCACCCACGCTTCCGAGAAGCCGAGGCGGTCGGCCTTCTTGATCATTTCGAGGTCCCATTCGAAGCCCCGCTTGTATCCGCCGGGCGACTGGGACTGGGACGGACGGTGCCCCGTCATCAAAAAAAGTCCGAGCTTCATTGTTCTCTCCTTTGAGTCGTAAATATTGAGTCGTGTACCCGTCCGTCGATGCCTGCGTGAGGACAGCCTCAGACTCGCACGAGCGGGGGGGCTACTAGACGCGAATTCCGTATCGCGCTGCAACAGCGCACATATCGCCCGCCGCGGCCCCAAGGAATATCTGGGATGATCCTCCAGGCAGGCTGACTATCGCCGTCTTGAACTTCGCAAGCAGGGCGAGGCACATTGTCCATTCGGACAGAGGTCGCGAGCCGCTTCGCTCCCGAATCGGAGCTATTGCTTCACAGCGATCGTGTCGTTCTTGGCGAGGTCCCGGAACTCTGCGCCATGCCAAATAAGCGGCTCGTTACCCGACACTCCCATTTGCTTCACTTCGAGCAAGACCATCCAGTGGTCTCCTGCTTCCAGCTCGTCGTAAACTGCGCACTCGAACCAGAGAGAAGCATCCTCTATGAACACCGCGCCAGAGTCATGAACCTCCACTGCGACTTCTTCGAATCGTGCGGCTCGGTTCTTGCTCGCGAGCTGGCGTGTGAGGCCTCCTTGCCCCTGACTGAAAACAGAAACGCCGAGCGACTTGCTTGTCTTAATCGACGCCCATGTCTCGGATGACTTCTGCACAGCAACAGCCAAGAGGCACGGGTCCAGTGAGACTCCAACCATGAACGATGATGCGACGAGCGCGTGCTTCTGGCCGTCGGGCTCCGTTGCTAACACCACCACCCCGGAGGGAAACTGTGCCAATGTCTTTCGCATGAGCATCGGATCATCGCTGCAGGTGCGCACCTTGGGCGTGGCAATCCTGGAACCGGTGATAGTCATTTTTCGCTTCCTTGGCTCGCCGACTCGCGAATCAGAGAGTCGCCGAGCAATAACCGGCACCGATGTCTCGTGATTAGAAAGTGTCCGGGCTTCATTGTTCTCTCCTTTGAGTCATGCAGCTTTGAATCGTTCAGCCGTCCGTCGACGCCTGCGTGTCGACAGCCTCAGGCTCGCACGGGCCTGTTGAAGCTACTAGACGCGAATTCCGTATCGCGCTGCAACGGCGCACATATCGCCCGCCGCGACCCTACGGATATCAAAGATGATCCCCTAGAAGTATTGGACCCGTTCCGATTTCTGCTAGACAATCAACCTCGGACCCGCGTTGCCGGTTGGCAAGTATTCAACACAGAAGGAACTGAACCATGGCACACCGCGCGAATCGTCAAGTCATCCTCGCGAACCGTCCAGCCGGCATACCTCGCTCCGAGCACTTCGCCATCGCCGACTCGATGATCGGCGACCCAGAGCCCGGCCAAGTCCTCGTGAAGAACGAGTACCTTTCCGTCGACCCAGCCATGCGTGGGTGGGTCAGCGCCGAGAGCAACTACTCATCGCCCGTCCCTGTCGGCAGCGTCATGCGCGGATCAGCCGTCGGCACCGTCATCGAGAGCAACAAAACCCGCTTGCAGATCGGCGACCAGGTCGTCGGCCGCTTCGGTTGGCAGGAGTATGCGCTGGTCGCGGAGACGGACCACGTGCTACGGGTCAACACCGCGTTCCCCGCCTCGCTCGCGCTTGGCGTGCTCGGGGCCAACGGCATCACCGCCTGGCTCGGTCTCTTAGACGTCGCCCGCCCGCTCCCGGGCGAACTCGTCGTCGTATCTACGGCGGCGGGTGCGGTCGGTTCCGTCGTCGGGCAACTCGCCCGACTGGCTGGGTGCCGCACTATCGGCATCACAAGCAGCCAGCGGAAGGTGGACATCTGCCTCGACGAATACGGCTTCGACTCGGCGCTGAACTACCGGGCACCCGACTTTCGAGAAGAGCTCGAGGAGGCGTGCGGGGACGGCGTAGACGTGTACTTCGATAACACGAGCGGGCCTATCAGCGATTCGCTCATGCCGCACCTCGCTCACGGAGCTCGTGTGGTGGTTTGCGGCACAGCGGCCATCGAGTCGTGGGATCCTTGGCCCTCGGGGCCGCGCGTCCACCGGCACCTCCTCACCAAGGGTGCCAGCATGCACGGCTTCCTCTTACAAGACCATGCACACGAGTTTGAGGGCGTACTTGAGCGGCTAGCGCCCCTCGTGCGCAGCGGCGCGATTCGCTACCACGAGCACGTGCTCGACGGGCTGGAAAGCGCGCCAGGAGCCGTGAGCCTGCTCTACGAAGGCGGCAACGTCGGAAAGACCATCATCCGGCTGTAGACGTGTCCTGGAACGTGCTTGCTAATTCGCGGGGCTGGATCGCAGCCAATGGAGCGCATTTGCCGGGTAGCGAGAGTGGGACGCTTCATGGCCCGGACCGCAGATTCCGGTCCGGGTCGACGGATGGTTGGAAATTCCCAGGAAATAACCCGCAGGGACCAGCAAACAGTGAATTCCGACACGAAAGGCAGCTCCATGGGAACCATACACATTGGAAGGATCTGGCCGGCCGGCAGGTCCATGTTCACGAAGAAAGATCGAACTACCCGGACAGGCTATGTCAACGACGTAGACGTCACCGCGGACCTCCATGGCTGAGGCCTACGACGCCGAACCTCCATCCTGTAAGCAAAAACACAGGTGTATACCTGCCCATCCCTCCGACCCAGCGAGGTGAGTAATTCATGAACATGCAGGACGTGGAGCCCATCGAAATAAAGGTCCGAGACAGAACCTCCATGGACCGCTGCATCACTGCGGCGGTTGACCGGATGATCGAGAGCGCCAGACGGCAACGAACGCACGGCATCCTGGTGACCCGGGTCGGAGACGGGCACTTCGTCGTCGGGCTCAGCCACGCAGTCCCCTTTGGCTACACAGAACAAATCGATTTCCGGCGCCAAACCGCTTAACGGTCTGTGGACACTGCCCTACGCTTCCGGCCGTTCGGCCTCGAACAATATCTAACGGTGATGAGCCTTTGATGTACTGGCACCCTTGCCGCGCAAACCACCAATTTTGGGAGACGACATGATTCAGCCGGTGGAGGGACCCCGCACGCAAACTACTGAGCGGATCACTGACATCACGACCGTTCTTGGCGAGACACTGGCCATACCGCAGTCTCGCACCGTCGTTGCCATTGTCATCGAATGTCGCGGGAAGATTGCCCTGTTCAGGCGGAGTAGGCAGCTGGGGCACGACAGAGGCCTCTGGCACTGCATCACCGGATTTGTTGAAGTTGGAATACCGCCAGGTCAACAGGCTGTCAGAGAGCTCTTCGAAGAGACCGGGCTACAAGCAAAAGACTTGATCGAATTCCGCGAGGGGCCAGCTCTCGTTATTAAGGATCTTCTTGAGAAACCTTGGCTGGTTCATACATTCATCGTCCGCAGCAACCGCCGCCGTCTGACAATTGATTGGGAGCACGACGCCTACCGATGGGCTCTTCCGGGCAAAACCAGACGTTTCTCCAATCGAGTCTCTTGGCTGGACACGGTACTAGGTGAAACGGGCTACATCCCTACCTCACCGTATTCGGGCTCAAGAGTCCTCGGGCAGCATCTTGCCGGCTAGGCTCCAGATGCCCAGAGAAGGCAAAGCCTTGCGTGCAGCCGAGGCAACAGTGCAACCCCGAGCAACGAGCTCCTGGCTCCTGTCCCACGGTGCGGAACGGCCGGCCTTTCGTCTAACACAGCGATACGGCGTGCTCATCGCAGCGGCGATGTGCGCCGGGAACTTCTCTGACTCGCGGATCCGCGGTGCCCTCATCGCCCGGGTGACTACTCGATCTACCCGGTAATCTCCTTGGCGCCGGCATGGGAAGACCTGTCCGTCTTCGAAGACCACGCCGAACGCCCGGTCTTAATAGGCCAGATCGCGGAGCTCGGCGTCCAAACCGGATTATTCTGGCCGCAGCGGCGTTCTGGCAGGCAGCCCGTTGGACCTTTGCCGCCTCGGCGTAAACTCGCGCAGGGCTGTCGGTGCCGCGAGAAACCTCGTGAATCGGGTGATCGTTCGGATCCCCATCAGCCGTTCCTCGTTCCCGTTTCGAGTGCGGCCGTTACAGCTTGTAGTGTCTCGATCTGGCTAGTTCAGCACCCGGGAGCTGCTCACCGCGACCGGAAGGTCACTCGGGCCAGCTCGTGCTGGTCGTGGAATTTCAGGCCCGTCTTGAATTCGAGGTCGCTCGTGGTCAGCTCGCCGAACGTCTCCCGCACTCGAAAGCCGCGAGCGGTCACCTCGAAGATCGCGTGGTCGGTGTAGATGCGTTTGACGCAGCGGACGGCCGTTAGGGGATATAGGCATGAAGTGAGGAGCTTCGGCTCGCCCGACTTTGTGGAGAGGTCGGTCATGACGTAGACCTCCTTGGCGCCGCGTGCAAGGTCCATCGCCTCGCCGACGGCAGGGACGGCACCGGGTTCCCCGGTAGACCAGTCCGCGAGGTCGCCGTGATCGGAGACCTGGAACGCGCCGAGGACGCTGCTGGCCGCCCTCCGGAACCGGACGCTCCCATTCCTGAGCATCCGCTCCGATCGGTGTGGGGCAGCGGCACAGCTCACAAGCGCCATTCAGCAAATCTTGTCTTGAAAGGCGCGCAGAGGGATTTCGTATCGGGTGATACGAAACCGATCGACCCGGCGGGCTCGAAAATTGCAGCGGCCTCAACTCGAACCCGAAAGCGACGCCGCTTGCCGTGCTGTACGCGGTCGGCCTTCATGCTTTCTTCGCGGCCGTCAAGGCGTCGGGTCGAAACATTGATATCTATGTCTCAGCAGCCAGATTAAGTGCGGTCTTGCCGGGCCGCCCCTTAAGGGACTCATTCAACGCCGGCCACACGTCTCACCCCGAGGGACAGCGCGTCCCTGTGTGATAAATCCAGATCCCAGACCCATGCAATTGGCTCGAGCACCCGCTCCGGGCAGCGGAAACACAGCTGGCACGACCGCTCCCAGCGCTGGCAACCATCGACCGGGACGTTAACATCTACATAGATGATGCCCGGATGAAAATCGAAGCGTGAAAGCTCAAGACAAATATCAACCTTCCAGCCCCAGGAGCGCTAGACCAGCAGTTCCCCCTCCGGGAGCAGATGTATGTGCTCTTTCGCGGCGGCGGCAACGACGTCAATAATATCCCGCGTCAGTCGTCGGGTGTCGGACCGGCGATGGGCGACGGCGAACACCGAGGGCGAGAGGCCCTCGACGTTCAGAGAGCGGACAGCCGTGGATGGAGAGAGTCGCGTGGTCGACTTCGACATTGTGATCGCCGCATTGCTCATCGTCAGAGCGAGCTGTGCGCCTGACACCGAGCGCACCGGCCCGGTTGACTCGTCGAGAAGCGAACCACCCCGAAGGTCGTCGAGCTGCCAAATCCTGGCCCATTCGGGCGGGGCTGACAGGTCGAGCATCGGTAGACGCAGCACTTCGTCGGCGCTCAGCCGCCCGGCCTCGGCCAACGGGTGCTGTCTGCCGACGATGAGGCACCGCGGCTCCTGCGTGATGGGTAGAGTCGCGAGGTCCGAGTGAGAGATCGGCGGCCGGACAAACGCGATGTCTACGTCACCGCTACGTAACGCCTCGACCTGGTCGATAAACGTCGTCTCGTGAAGGAAGATCTCCGCGCCCTCGAATCGGCTGCGAAGGGCCTCGAGGATAGGGGCGGTCAGCTCACCCGCCACAAGTTCGCCACTCAGTACGGCGATCTTGACGGCTGTCCTGCGAACGCCGGCGCCCTCCCTCACGGCTTCCCGCGTGGTGTCGATCAGCTCAAGGATCTCGTGGGCCCGGTTGACGAGCTCCCAACCCGCCTGTGTAGGTATGACCCCTCGGGTGTTCCGTTCGAAAAGCTTCACTCCGAGCTCGTTCTCCAACTGCCGGATCGCCATCGAGAGTGGGGGCTGTGCGGTGTACAAACGCCTTGCCGCAGGGCGGAAGCCGCCTTCCTCAGCGACGGCGATCACGTATCGGAGCTGCCGGAGATCCATGGTCGATTCCTTCCGTACGAACGTGCCGATCGATCGACGGATCTGGCCTCGACTCTGAGACGCTCAAACCCGACAATACCACATATAGGGATTGAGGGCCGATCTTCGGAATAGCCATGCTTAACCGATCACTGGTTTTTCGAGCTCAAGGGCCTGCTCGCCGGTTACGGCTCCCGCCGGGGCGGCGGACAACCCAATCTCGTCCTTCTTGCGGACGCTGGCCAGCCCGTGTCGTATGGTCGCAACCCCAGGCAGCAGCGGTCTCCGCGCCCCATAACGATGCCACTGCTGCATAGAACGGCGGCTCCGGGGTCGGGAGTCCGGGGTCGGCGGTTGGTCAACCCTGGGCAAGGGCGCTGTTGCGGGGCAACTGGCGACCCAAAAAAAGTGCGGCGGTGCGCACTGCTGGGGCAGCGCGATCAATATCCAAATGCCCTACGCTTCCGGATACAGAAAGGGACGCCACCAGTGAGCCTCCCGAGTCCAGCACCGGGCTGGCGACACAAGAACTGCCCGTCGCGGATTCGCTTTCCTCGTATGCCAGGCCGGCGGCCGCGACGGTTTTTAGTTCATTCCGCAGCGACTCTTCATCGGTAATGGTATTCGGCCCGACTCGCGCCAGGCCTTGTGCCAGAACTTCGGCGAGTGTGGCCGGCGGAGAAAAGGCGAGCATTGCTTTGCCGACCGCCGTAGCATACGCCGGCATTCGTCCTCCTACACGGGACGGTAACTTCGGAGTGCCTCTGCCCCGCAGGATTTCGATATAGACCACTTCGACCCTGTCCAGCACAGCAAGGTGAACTGTGTGACCGGTGGCGTTCCGCAGATCGGCCATGATTCCAATGGCCCGCCGACGCAAGTCTTTTGGCGTCGCTGCCAACTGTCCAAGCTCGAAGAGAGCAAGTCCGAGACGAAGAGAGGAACCGTGCCGTTCCAGAAACTGCAAACGCACCAGCTCGGACGACAAGCGGGACACAGTTGACTTGGCGAGGCCCGTCCGGCGTGCCAGTTCTGACACCCCGACTGTGTCGTCCTCTGCGCGAAAAGCGCCAAGTATCAGCGCAGCGCGCTCCAGCACTGAGGATGAAGTGTTCCATTCAGCGGTACGCATTATTGCAGTATGTAGGTCGTGACGAGCACAATCAAGCCGGACTGAGAACCGACAACAGGGTGGCTGATAGATCAGCTTCTGTCTAACGACATCTATATGCCTCTCGCCACACGCCCAAGAACCTAAGAATGGAGTCGGTGTGAATCACACGGCCGAAAAGGGAATCCTCCACCAGTTCGCTGCCGAGCTGCTGGAAGCCACCACGTCCCTGGTCCCGGTTGCCCCGCTGCGGGACCGGGTCGAGGGCATGACCCTGGCGGACGCCTACTACGTCCAGACCGTCCAGCTGGAGCACGACACGGCAGCCGGCCGGGTGCTGGCCGGCCGCAAGGTGGGCCTGACCTCCCTGGCCATGCAGGCCCAGCTTGGTGTTGATTCGCCGGACTTCGGGTTCTTCTTCGAGGACATGGTCCATCATGAAGGCGCCAAGATTCCGGTGTCTGGATTCATCCAGCCCAAGGTCGAGCCGGAGTTCGGCTTTGTCCTCAAGCACGCCCTTCAGGGCCCCGGCGTCACGCTGGAACAGGCTGCTGCCGCGATCGGTGCCGTGTACCCAGCGATCGAGATCATCGACTCCCGCATCACCGACTGGGACATCAAGCTCGTGGACACGGTCGCGGACAATGCCTCCTGCGGCGCCATCGCCGTCGGCTCCGTCCCCCTGGACGTCGACCCCGCCCAACTGCTGGACGTCAGCTGCTCGCTGGTCATCGACGGCCAGGTCACCGGCACCGGAACCGGTGCCGACGTGATGGGCAACCCCGTGGCCCCGCTCGCGTGGCTCGCCAACGTCCTCGGCGAAGAGGGCGTAGCCCTCGAAGCCGGCCAGCTCATCCTCCCCGGCTCCTTCACCAAAGCCGAGCCCGTAACCGCCGGAAGCACCGCCGTCGCGGACTTCGGCGCGCTGGGCACCCTGACCATTCACTTCACAGACTAAGGACACCCACCATGGCAAAGAAAACAGCAGCCATCGTCGGCTCAGGCAACATCGGCACCGACCTGATGTTCAAACTCATGCGCCGCAGCAAAAACATCGAAGTCAAGTACATGATCGGCGTCGACCCGGCCTCCGACGGGCTCGCCCGCGCCGCCCGCCTCGGCATCACCACCTCCGCCGAAGGCGTGGACTGGCTCCTCGCCCAGGACGAGCTCCCGGACTTCGTCTTCGAATGCACCTCCGCCAAGGCCCACCAGGTCAACGCGCCAAAGTACAAGGCGGCCGGGATCCATGCGATCGACCTGACCCCGGCCGCCGTCGGCCCCTACCTGTGCCCGGTGGTGAACCTGGACACGCTTGAGGATGTCCTGAACGTCAACATGATCACCTGCGCCGGACAGGCCACCACCCCGGTCGTCGCCGCGGTCTCCTCCGTGGTCCCGGTGGACTACGCCGAGATCGTCGCCTCGATCGCCTCCAAGTCCGCCGGTCCGGGAACGCGCGCCAACGTCGACGAGTTCACCGAGACCACGGCCAAAGCCCTGGAAGTCGTCGGCGGGGCCAAACGGGGCAAAGCCATCATCATCATCAACCCGGTCGAACCGCCGATGATCATGCGCAACACCGTCTACTGCGCCATCCCCGCCGCCGCCGCCGAGCCCGGGGAACTCCAAGACCGGATCCGCGCCGCGATCGATGACGCCGTCGTGAAGATCCAGGACTACGTCCCCGGTTATTCGCTGCGCGTCGAGCCGCAGTTCGACGCCGCCCGCGAGGACTGGGACGGCAACGGCCGCGTCGGGATCTGGATCCAGGTCAAGGGCGCCGCGGACTACCTGCCCGAATACGCCGGCAACCTGGACATCATCACCGCCGCCGCCACCCGGACAGCGGACCTGCTCGCCGAACGCATGGACGCCGCCCTTCCCGCCACACCCGTAGGAGCCTAACCATGACCGCCACCCCCGACACCACAGCACAGAACCTCAGCGTCCGCCTCACCGACACCACGCTGCGCGATGGCTCCCACGCCATGAGCCACCGGTTCACCGAAGACCACGTCCGCTCCATCGTCCGGGCCCTCGACGATGCCAAGGTCAGGGTCATCGAAGTCACCCACGGCGATGGCCTGGGCGGCTCCTCCTTCAACTACGGCTTCTCGCTCACACCTGAACTGGACCTGGTCCGCGCCGCCGTCGACGAGGCCCGCAACGCGAAAATCGCCGTGCTCATGCTTCCGGGCCTGGGCACCATCCACGACCTGAACCAGGCGCACGAGGCCGGCGCGTCGGTGGCCCGGATCGCGACGCACTGCACCGAGGCCGACGTCTCCATCCAGCACTTCCAGCACGCCCGCAAGCTCGGCATGGAAACCGTCGGGTTCCTGATGCTCTCGCACCGCGCCACTCCGGAAAAGCTCGCGGAGCAGGCCCGGATCATGGCCGATGCCGGCTGCCAGTGCGTCTACGTCGTCGACTCCGCCGGGGCCCTCATCCTCGAAGACGTCTCCGACCGGGTCTCCGCCCTCGTCGCCGAGCTTGGCACCGACGCGCAGGTCGGGTTCCACGGCCACCAGAACCTCAGCTTCGGCGTCGCGAACTCCGTCTTCGCCGCCCGCGCCGGGGCCAAGCAGATCGACGGGACCCTGCTGGCCCTGGGAGCCGGGGCCGGGAACTCACCCACCGAGGTCCTGGCAGCGGCGTTCGAACGCCTCGGCATCCACACCGGCGTCGACGTCCACGGCGTTATGGCCGCGGCGGATGACATCGTCAAGCCCATCATCACCCGGATGCCCATCATGGACCGCGCCTCGATCATGCAGGGCTACGCCGGGGTCTACTCCTCGTTCCTGATCCACGCCGAACGCGCCGCCGAACGCTACGGCGTCCCGGCCTGGCAGATCCTCGAGGAAATCGGCCGCGCCGGCTACGTCGGCGGACAGGAAGACATGATCGTCGACGTCGCCGTCCAACTCGCCTCCGCAGGCTAGTCCCCCGGTGTTCCAGCAAACCCGGGGAGCCCCACCCCATGTATCCCAGAACCGTTCGAAGACTCGAAGCGAGACCAGATGAAGTTCATCAGATTCGATGACTGGCGACGGCTACCGGGGGCCAAAGTCGAGATTTGGCGGCACGGAGTGCTGCAGCGAGTCGGTGTGATTGAGGATTCGACAGAAGATTCCACGATCGCTTGGGTGCAAGCAGACGCACTTGAACCCAGGCGGCTCTTAGAGCGATCCCGTGGATTCGAGTTGAGAGTTTGTCCGGAACAGTTGATCCTCCGTGTTGACCGCGCCAATCATCGTGACGAAGGCTGGGATGGCGAGAGTGCGCAAAAGATGCCGACTTCGAAGGGCCGAACTTCAGCCATTTATGAAGCCTCTTTGTAAGAGCTTCCAAATGCAGCTTTCCCGGCATAAGTAGCGGTAAAGCCAAGAGACAGGGGATGCCTGTCGCGTCGAGGCACCTAACATCTCGGAGCGATTTCTCCCACGACAAAAAAGCGTACCCGTGTCAAGACTTACTTGGGATTCGGTTGGGAACAGGTCTCCGCAGCGAAACCAAAGGAAGCAGCCCAAAATGTCCTTGCGAACCTCCATCTTGACGCTCTGGCTGAGTGTCCGGGAGCCTCACATCGGAAGCAGCCTGTCGTTGCACGGTTTGACTCCAGCGGCCAGGTGTCCGGACTTCTCCCCAGTGCGGAACGGACCTTGGGGTTCATGAGGAATCCCCTGCTGCAGGAAGGGTCAACAACACTTTCTCCGAGACTCCGGTCAATTGCGACCTGATCCCACCGGATCATGATGTGCACCAGGAGCCCATCCTTGCATGGCGTCGGTAGACAGCCCGGGATACTCAACCGCTGGCCTTAGCAGCAGCACCGCAATTCAACACGCTCCAAAACGGAAAGTTCAATAATGACCACCAGAGCCAATCACCGAATAGCGACCTCAGACTACTTCCGTTTGGATGATGACCTCACTCCCGAGGAGATCGGCATCCGGGACAAAGTCCGGGAGTTCGCAGAGCAGCGTGTCCTGCCTGTTATCAACGAGTATTGGGAGAAAGCCGAGTTCCCCACCGAACTCCTGGCGCCGCTGGCCGCGCTGGGGATCATCGGCACCACTATCCAGGGCTATGGCTGCCCCGGGATGAGCCGCAAGGCCGCCGGCATGGTTGCCCGCGAAATGGCGCGTGCGGACGGCAGCCTCAACACCTTCCTCGGTGTCCACTCAAATTTGTGCATGGGTGCCCTGAACATTCTGGGCAGCGAAGAGCAGCGGCAACGATGGCTTCCTGCCCTGGCCCGGATTGAAAAAACAGGAGCATTCGCGCTGACCGAACCGGACCACGGCTCCGACTCTGTGGCTCTGGAAACCCGGGCCTGGCGCGACGGCGACGAGTGGGTCGTGACCGGCCACAAACGGTGGATCGGCAACGGACATGCCGCGGACGTCATCGTGCTGTTTGCCCGGAACGCAGAGGACGACAATGTCAACGCCTTCGTTGTCGAAAAGGACATTAGCGGCCGGTACCCCGCGGGCTACTCCCCCACCATCATCACCGGCAAGGTGGGCAAACGCGCCATCCTGCAGGCAGACATCGTCATCGACGAGATGCGCCTTCCCGCGGCCAACAGGCTATTGGGATGCCACTCGTTCCGCGACGTGTCCCGGGTCCTGCAGGCAACCCGGGGCGGGGCCGCTTGGGAGGCCGTCGGGCACGCAATGGCGGCCTTCGAAATCGCCGCCAACTACGCCCGTACACGCCATCAGTTCGGCAAACCCATCGGGTCCTACCAGCTGGTGCAGTCCCGGCTGGCGAACATGCTCAGCGAGCTCACCGCTATGCAGCTGTTGTGCACCCGCATGGCCGAACTCGCGGACCGGGGCCAGCTCACCAATGCGCAGGCATCAATGGTCAAGATGGCCACCGCCCAAAAAGGCAAATGGATCTGCAACGAGGCGCGGGACCTGCTCGGGGGCAACGGACTGCTCCTGGAAAACCACGTCATACGCCACATGACCGACATGGAAGTCGTCTCGACCTACGAAGGCACCGACTTCATGCAGGCGCTCTTGGTGGGCCGGGACATCACCGGGATCTCCGCCTTCAGCTGAAGCTCCTTCACTACTAACTTCCCTGACTGTAATTCGGACTGACAAGAACTAGGACGGAAATCAAATGGCTGAAGCCTTTCTCATTGGTGGCGCCCGAACGCCGGTAGGCCGCTACGGCGGCTCTCTCTCCTCGACGCGCCCGGACGACCTCGCGGCATTAACAGTGCGTGCCGCCGTCGAACGCGCCGGCATTGATCCCGCGACGGTGGACGAGGTGATCCTCGGAAACGCCAACGGAGCCGGTGAGGAGAACCGCAACGTGGCCCGCATGGCCTGGCTCCTAGCGGGCTACCCTGCCAGTGTCCCGGGCATCACCGTCAACCGGCTCTGCGCCTCGGGCCTGTCCGCCATCATCATGGCCAGCCACATGGTCAAGGCAGGAGCTGCGGACATCGTGGTCGCCGGCGGGGTGGAATCCATGAGCCGCGCCCCCTGGGTCATGGAGAAACCTGACAAGGCCTTCGCCAAGCCCGGCGCTGTTTTCGACACGTCCATCGGCTGGCGCTTCACCAACCCCGCGTTCCTGAGCGGCGAGCGTTCCCATGACGGCAAGGCCGCGTTCTCCATGCCGGAGACTGCCGAGGAAGTGGCCCGCGTGTACGGCACGTCGCGGGATGACTGCGACGCCTTCGCCGCCCGCTCGCATGAACGCGCCCTGGCAGCGATCGGGGCCGGTCGATTCGCGGACGAAATCGTCCCCGTGACCATCAGCGGACGCAAGGGTGCGGCCACTCTCGTGGACACCGACGAAGGGCCCAGGCCCGGCACCACACTGGAGGTCCTGGCCGGACTCCGGCCCGTCGTCAAGGGTGGCTCCGTTGTCACCGCCGGAAACGCTTCCTCCCTTAACGACGGGGCCTCGGCGATCGTCGTCGCCTCCGAAGCCGCAATAAAGAGGTACGGTCTGACGCCGCGGGCCCGGATTCTGGAGGGCAGCTCGGCAGGAGTGGCGCCTGAGGTTATGGGCATTGGCCCGGTCCCTGCCACGCGCAGGGTTCTGGGGCGCGCTGGCCTGTCCGTGGGTGACCTGGGTGCCGTAGAACTGAACGAGGCATTCGCATCGCAGTCCCTTGCAGTGATGCGCGAGCTGAAACTCGACGAGGACATCGTCAATGCGGACGGGGGCGCCATCGCCCTCGGTCACCCGCTCGGCTCCTCCGGGTCCCGGCTCGTCGTGACTCTCCTCGGACGCATGGAACGCGAATTGGCCGGCAACGCCCGCAAGCTCGGCCTTGCAACCATGTGCGTCGGCGTCGGCCAGGGAACAGCGCTGCTACTGGAAGGCATGTAATGACTACTCAGGAAATTTACGACGCCGTTGAGGCAGCGGGAGCCGACTCCGGCGCCATCCTGGACGCCTCGGCATTCACGACTTTGCAGCTTTGCGAGCGGGAGGACCGGCTTCTGGTCCGCCTTCACCGCCCGGAGGTGCGCAACGCCATCGACGCCATGATGGTCCACGAGTTGCACACTGTCTGCGCCCATCTGGAGACAACGCCCAAAATCCTCATCCTGATCGGCACGCCCGCAGACGCGGCGACCGGTTCAAAGGCATTTTTCGCCTCCGGCGCCGACATCGCCCAGCTCCGCGGACGCCGTCGTGAGGACGCCCTGGCCGGCGTCAACTCCTCGCTGTTCGACCGGATCGCCAAACTTCCCATGCCCGTGATCGCCGCCCTCGACGGGTTCGCCCTGGGCGGCGGCGCGGAGCTTGCCTACGCTGCCGACTTCCGCATCGGCACAGCGAGCCTCCGTATGGGCAACCCGGAAACCGGGCTGGGCATCGTCGCCGGCGCTGGCGCCACTTGGCGGCTCCGCGAGCTTGTCGGTGAGCCGCTGGCCAAGGAAATCCTCCTTGCCGGCCGCACACTGACTGGCGACGAGTGCCTCCGCGCAAGGCTCATCACGGAACTCGTTGAACCCGGGGAGCTCTTGGAGGCGGCCCACTCACTGGCAGAGCGCATCGCTTGCCAGGACACCCTCGCGGTGCGCCTGACCAAGACCGTCTTCCACGCACCGCGGGAGGTCCACCCCGTCATCGACACCCTCGCCCAAGGCATCCTGTTCGAATCCCAGGCGAAATTCGACCGTATGCAGCAGTTCCTCGACAGGAAGAAGTAACCGTGAGCATCAGCAACGATCCAACTCCGACAGCACTCTTGCCGACAACTGTCGGCGTTCTGGGCGGCGGCCGCATGGGCGCGGGCATCGCACACGCGTTCCTCATCCACGGTTCGAAAGTGACCATCATCGAGCGTGACGAGGAAGCCGCCCGCGGCGCGCACGAGCGCGTCGTCGCATCCGTCGATGCATCGATCAACCGCGGCGTGATCGCGGGCGACCGAAACGACGTCCTCCAGCGGTTCGGGACGAGCGTCGACTACGCAAAATTCGCGTCCTGCGATCTGGTCGTGGAGGCCGTGCCCGAGGATGAAGAGCTGAAGAACGCCGCGCTCAGTGCCGTGGCCGACCACCTTTCTCCACACGCCTACCTTGCCACCAACACTTCTTCCCTGTCGGTGAGCGGGCTTGCCCAGTCGATACCGCGGCCGGAGCAGTTTCTGGGCCTGCACTTCTTCAACCCGGTCCCCGCGTCGATGCTGATCGAGGTAGTCATCACGGAGACTACCTCTGACGAGACCCTTGCCGCGGCAAGACAGTGGGTGGCCGGACTGGGCAAAACCGCCGTGGTGGTCCGGGACGCACCCGGCTTCGCGTCGTCCCGCCTTGGCGTCGCTATTGCTCTGGAGGCGATGCGGATGGTCGAAGAGGAAGTGGCCAGCGCAGAGGACATCGACAACGCCATGGTCCTGGGCTACAAGCACCCGGTGGGCCCGCTCCGGACAACGGACATCGTGGGGCTCGATGTGCGCCTCGGTATCGCCGAATACCTTCACTCAACGCTGGGCGAGCGTTTCGCACCGCCCCAGATCCTTCGTGACAAAGTGGCCGCCGGCGAGCTGGGCCGGAAGTCCGGCAAGGGCTACTACGACTGGAGGTGAACGACTGTCCGCCCACAGTCCCGGATGGGTTGCCGTTGTTGCATTCAGATAGTCAGGTCCGGTCCGGCGCCACTTTTCGATCAGTCATGACGAGGCGAATGGCTGGCAATCCAGGATCCGCTCCTGAACGTTAGGGAGGGGGCCATACCAAACGCAGAGCGGGATCGGCAGAAGCTACTCAGGCGCGTGAGGCGTCCGGCGGCCCTTTCGGTAGGACTAATGTCCATCTCACCCGACATCTGGGAAGCGGCCTGCCGGTGCCCGAATTGGCTCCAGGTGCGCAGGCTCGCGGTAGCCGCATGTCTCATCATGGATGCTTCCACGTCTGCCATATGGGGTCCGGTGGACCAGAGCAGTATCCCGACGAGGGTGGCGGGTGCCCCGGAGGCGAGGACGACGGCGCGGCCTCGGTCCAGAAAATTGCCGTCCCACTGACTAGCGGCAAGCTTCAACGTCGGACCCTGGTCCCTGTACTTTAGCTCGAAGCCGTTCACCCTTTCAGGACTTCGATGGGGGCATGGCCTACCTGCTCCATCACCCGCAGGTACACCTGCAATGTATGGCAGCGCCTCAACGAATTCCCCCGGGACTCCAACCAGGGAATTCCTCGCTAAGCCGCCTCCATTGACGACGTCGCGTGGGCCCAACGGCTGCCTCCGGCCATACAAATTTCCCCACGTCCTTCGTAAGGCGCCAGCCTCGGCGTGATACAGCGTGCCATCGCAATAGCTTGCCGAAGCAATCCGACGAACCGGCGAGATCGGAAGAGGAGTCCAGCATCCGAATGTATTGTGGTCCCTGTCAGTGGCGAGACCACAAAGCGCCATCCAGCGCTGACAGCGCGGACGCCGCTGACGAGGATTTCACCTGTATCTCCGAACCGCGGACGTAGTGTCTGCTTGAGCGCCGAATTCTCCCGTCACGGAGTCCACGTTGGATGAGAGCGGTTTCGGCTCAGAAGATACTGATTCGGCGGAACCCCGTATGCCTCGAGCAGATGAATCACGCCACCTCCCCTCGACAACGCTTGGCTAAGCGATGAGTGGATGGCTGATGCTAACCAGCTGAATCCGAGAGCACTTTGTCGAGGTAAGCGAACCGGGGGCAAAGGAACATGGCCGAAGCAGACGAACAACGCGTCCTTGAGCTGCAGGAGCGCTTTAAGGACCAGGCGCCGCAGGCCTTCCCAGCTGGTCCGGGTCAGCCGCGAGGACTGGGACGACAACGGAGCCTAGCCGAACGCCCTCCCGATCCGCCTCACGACTATTTACACGGGTGAACCGCTCAGCCCGTCTCTGAGCCCGTGACGTTTTCGAGGACGACGGCGAGGCCCTGCCCGACGCCGATGCAGATCGCGGCGACGCCCCAGCGTTCGCCGGAGGCCTGCAGGGACCGGGCCAGGGTGCCCAGGATCCGGCCGCCGGAGGCGCCCAGCGGGTGGCCCATCGCGATGGCCCCGCCGTGCCGGTTCACGATGTTCGGGTCGATGCCCCAGGCGGTGATGCAGGCCAGGGACTGCGCGGCGAAGGCCTCATTGAGTTCGACGGCGCCGACCTGGTCCCAGCCGATCCCGGCCTTCGCGAGGGCCTTGTTCGCCGCCTCCACGGGGGCGTAGCCGAAGAACTGCGGATCGTTCGCGTGCGCGCCGCGGCCCGCGATCCGGGCCAGCGGCTCCCGGCCCAGCAGACCGGCGGCCTTCTCGGATCCCAGCCACGCCGCGGAGGCGCCGTCCGAGAGCGGGGAGGCGTTCCCGGCCGTGACGGTGCCGTTTTCGGTGCGGAACACGGTCTTGAGGCCGGCGAGCTTTTCGGCCGAGGACCCGGCCCGGATGCCCTCGTCCCGGACCAGGTGTGTGCCCGGGACCACGGTGACGAGGTTGTCGTAGAAGCCCCCGTCCCAGGCCGCGGCGGCGAGGTTGTGGGAGGCGGCGGAGAACTCATCCTGCGCCTCCCGGGTGATCCCGTATTTTTCGGCGAGCCGTTCGGTGGCCTCGCCCAGGGACACGGTCCAGTCCGGGCGCATGGCCTTGTTCACCAGCCTCCAGCCCAGCGTGGTGGACACCAGGGTCATGTCCCCGGCCGGGTAGGGCTTCTCGGTCTTGGGCAGCACCCACGGGGCCCGGGACATCGATTCGGCGCCGCCGACCAGCATCAGCTCGGCGTCGCCGGTGTTGATCTGCCGGGACGCGATGATCGCCGCGTCCAGCGAGGACCCGCAGAGCCGGTTCACCGTGGTGCCCGGGATCGAGACCGGCAGGCCCGCCAGGAGCGTGCCCATCCGGGCGATGTTGCGGTTTTCCTCGCCGGCGCCGTTGGCGTTGCCGAACACCACCTCGTCGATCCGCTCGACATCCAGCTTCGGGGCGCGCTTCACGATCTCGCCGATCACGTGCGCGGCAAGATCATCCGGGCGGACCCCGGCGTGCCCCCCGCCGAACTTCCCGAACGGGGTCCTGACGGCATCGTAAAGATAGGCCTGGTTCATGATTTCCTCTAATTTCCGTCTGAGAATCCCGACTAGGTAGCAGATAAGGCCGTTCTGAGGGCTCAAAACGGCCCCTGCTGCTAGCTAGTTGGGAGGGGTGGCTGCGTCAAACGCTGTGTTGTCCATTTCATGGAACACTTGCTGGGCGGTCTTGAAGGCGGTGTTGGCGGAAGGGACCCCGCAGTAGATGGCGGTCTGCAGCAGGATTTCCTTGATTTCGTCCCTGCTCAGGCCGTTGGTGATGGCGGCGCGGATGTGCATGGCCAGTTCTTCCCAGTGGCCGTGGGCCACCATCGCGGTGATGGTGACCGCGGAGCGCATCTGCCGGGTCAGTCCGGGCCGGGTCCAGATGCCGGCCCAGGCGATCCGGGTGATCATGTCCTGGAAGTCCTCGGTGAAGGAGTCCTTGTTGGCGTTGGCGCGGTCCACGTGCGCGGCGCCCAGCACCTCGCGGCGGACCACCATGCCGCCGTCGTAGATCTCCTGGCTGGTGGCGTCCGGCTGGACTGCTCCATGCCGTTCCAGGCCGGTCCGCTCGGGGCCGGTTTGCTTGGGGCCGGTCACTTGGCCGCTCCCCCGGACTCGGTCCAGGTGATCAGAGTCCGCAACAAGTCTGCGACGTGGCCGGGTGCCTCGAACGGCGCCAGGTGTGCCACGCCTTCCAGGCTCACTGCACTCGCAGTGCCGCCGCCGGCGGTGATCCCTTCGACGATCGCCTCGGCGACGGACGGCGGTGCGACGCTATCCTCCACGCCCGCGATGGCCTGGGTGGGAACGCTGATGCTGCCGAGTTCGTCCCGGACGTCATAGGCGGCGAGGGCTTCGCAGCAGAAGGCGTAGCTGAAGCGGTCGGCGTCGCGCAGGCTGTGCAGCAGCCGGCCGCTGAGTTCGGGCTGGCGCTCCATAAAGCCGGGGCCGAACCAGCGCTGCGCCGAGCCCTGGATCATCACGGGCGTTCCCTGCGTGCGGACGGTCTCCGCGCGTTCCAGCCAGCCTTCGGGGGTGCCGAGCTTGGCACCGGTGCACTGCACCGACAGGCTCTTGAGCCGTTCACCGTGCTTGATGCCCAGCTGCAGTCCGGTGGCGCCGCCCAGCGAAACACCGGCGTAGTGGAATCTCGCTCCGGGGGCGATCGAATCAACCAGCTCGATGACGGCGTCCGCCAGTTCGGCGACGGTGAACGCCTCCTTCGCGGCCGGCGAGATGCCGTGGCCCGGAAGGTCCCAGGCGACGACGTCGACGTCGTTCCCGAGCAGGGCGCCTGCCTGGCTCCACAGCAGCGTGGACGTTCCCAGGGACGGACCCACCACAAGGAGGGGTTTGTCCCCCAGCGGGCGCTGGGGCGAGAGCAGTACTGCCTTGACTGTTGGTCTAGCCACGGGAGGCTCCGTTCAGGTCGAGGGTCGGTGATGGGTTGTGGGTTCCGGCGACGGCGCCCGTTTCGCTGGCGCTGGCGCTGTACTCCGGGTAGGCCGCGAGGATGCGGCGGGCGATTTCGGCGGCCTGGCCGAGGTAGTTGGCCGGGTCGAGCAGCTCCGCCAGCCGGGCGTCCGAGAGCAGCTCCGCCGGGACGGCGGCGCGGAGCAGCCGCCGGTAGGTGCTGGCCTGTTCGACGGCCGGGACCTGGAGCGTCCGGTCCACGACGGACTGCAGCCGTTGTTTGCCGTCAGCCGTGTGCTTATCCGCGACGCTCCCCGCGAGGAGCGGTTCGACGGCGGCCGTGACGGCTTCGCTGAGGAGCAGGGGTCCGGAAAGATCTAGGTTGCGGCGCATGGCCTCGGGGAAGACCTGCAGGCCTTCGGCGAGTTCGCGGAGCTGCACGGCGGCGCCGAGGCTGAGGCGCAGGAGCTGGCGGAGGGCCGGCCATTCGCTGTGCCAGGCACCGTCGGGGCGTTCGTCGTTGAAGTTGGCGGCGGCCAGGTGCAGCTGCGTGGCCTGGCCGGGCGCCTGCAGGGCGGCGCTGCGGACCAGCACGGACAGCACCGGGTTCTGCTTCTGCGGCATGGCCGAGGACCCGCCC
>NZ_AUPJ01000145.1 GCF_000427315.1 Arthrobacter sp. TB 26 | reverse complement strand
CACTACATCGACGGCGAATTCGTCGATTCCGTCAGCGGCAAAACCTTTGATGTCCTGGACCCGGTGTCCAACACCAACTACGCCACCGCGGCCGCCGGCCAGAAAGAGGACATCGACCTCGCCGTCGCCGCCGCCCGGAAGGCCTTCACAACCGGGCCGTGGCCGAAGATGAAGCCCCGGGAACGCGCCCGCATCCTGAACCGGATCGCCGACGCCGTCGAGGCCCAGGAGACACGCCTCGCGCAGCTGGAGACCTTCGACACGGGCCTGCCCATCACCCAGGCCAAAGGCCAGGCGCTGCGCGCGGCGGAGAACTTCCGCTTCTTCGCCGACCTGATCGTGGCCCAGTTCGACGACGCCATGAAGGTCCCCGGCGCCCAGATCAACTACGTCAACCGCAAGCCGATCGGCGTCGCCGGGCTCATCACCCCGTGGAACACCCCGTTCATGCTGGAATCCTGGAAACTCGCCCCGGCCCTGGCCACCGGCAACTGCGTGGTGCTCAAACCGGCCGAATTCACCCCGCTCTCCGCCTCGCTGTGGGCGCAGATCTTCAAGGACGCCGGCCTCCCCGACGGCGTCTTCAACCTCGTCAACGGCCTCGGCGAGGAAGCCGGCGACGCGCTCGTGAAGCACCCCGACGTCCCGCTGATCTCCTTCACCGGCGAAACCACCACCGGCCAGACGATCTTCCGCAACGCCGCGGCGAACCTCAAAGGCCTCTCCATGGAGCTCGGCGGCAAGAGCCCGGCGGTCATCTTCGCCGACGCCGACCTCGACGCCGCGATCGACTCCACGCTGTTCGGGGTCTTCTCCCTCAACGGGGAACGCTGCACCGCCGGCTCCCGCATCCTGGTGGAACGCGGCATCTATGACGAATTCTGCGGGAAGTACGCCGCCCGGGCGAAGAACATCGTGGTCGGCGACCCGCACGACCCCAAGACCGAGGTCGGCGCCCTGGTCCACCCCGAGCACTACGCCAAGGTCGCCTCCTACGTGGAAATCGGCAAAACCGAAGGCCGGCTGCTCGCCGGCGGCGGCCGCCCGGAGGGGTTTCCGACCGGCAACTACATCGCCCCCACAGTCTTCGCCGACGTCGCCCCGGACGCCCGGATCTTCCAGGAGGAAATCTTCGGCCCCGTCGTCGCCATCACCCCGTTCGACACCGACGACGAAGCCCTCGCCCTCGCGAACAACACCAGGTACGGGCTCGCGGCCTACATCTGGACCCAGAACCTGACCCGCGCGCACAACTTCTCCCAAAACGTCGAAGCCGGCATGGTCTGGCTCAACAGCCACAACGTCCGCGACCTCCGCACCCCCTTCGGCGGCGTCAAAGCCTCCGGACTCGGCCACGAAGGCGGCTACCGCTCCATCGACTTCTACACCGACCAGCAAGCCGTCCACATCACCCTCGGCCCCGTCCACACCCCCAAATTCGGCGCCACGGCGGAGCAGTAGCGCCACACACCCCCCGTTGCCCTATCACTTATGGTCCTTCTGAGTCCCTCGGGGCAACCACACGTGATAGGGCATCCGGAGTCAGGCGGCGGCCGCCGCCCTGTTCCGTTGCCGGAGCACGACGGCGGCTGCCGCTCCGAGAAGGAACAGTGCCGCCGCCGCACATACCGGCACCACAAACGCGGTGGGGTAGCCGTGGTTCTGCGCCAGCTGCCCCGCAACGGACGAGCCGATTGCGGTGCCGGCGACGATGCCGCTCGCCAGCGCGGTCATGACCGTGCCGAGTTTTCCAGCCGGGGCGACGAGGCCGCCGATTGCGAAAACCGTGACCATGAGCGGTCCCACCGGCAGGCCGAGGACCAGGAGCACGAGGACCATGGGAAGCGCGGCCGAGGGCAGCAACAGCAGCAGCGCAAGTCCTGCCATCAGCGCCGAGCAGGCCAGCCAGCGGGCGTTCGCTGTGAACCGCTGGGGCCAGTACGCCACGGACAGGGCCGCCGCGGCGGAGCTCAGGCCCATCACTGCGTAGAGCAGGCCGGCCAGCTCGGACGTGGCGAAGCTGGCGGAGAAGGAGCTCAGCGCGGTCTGCGTCGAGCCGAAGAACGTTCCCATGCAGACCATGGCCAGCACGGGAAGCGCGACGGCGGCGAAGGCGCCCGCACGCTGTCCGGCCGGCAGGGAAGCCCGGAGCTGTTTCGCCCGGGCGGCGCCGGCTGCTGTCCGCGCCGGCGTCGGGACCACTGCGTGGTGGGTGGGGTGCACGGCAAACGCCGGGACGAGCGTGATGGTCAGGGCCGCGGCGAGGGCGAGTGGCAGCCATGGTGCGATCAGGCTGGCGAGGATGCCCACGAGTGCCGGGCCCAGGACGAAGGTCAGTTCGTCGGCGGTGCTTTCGTAGGACAGTGCTGTGTCCAGGTCCGCGGGGTTGGTATCGCGGCCGCCG
>NZ_AUPJ01000144.1:439-2589 GCF_000427315.1 Arthrobacter sp. TB 26 | reverse complement strand
GGCCACGAAGGCGGCCGCCAGGACGGGAACGGCGAGGTCCTGCCCGCCCGGGACCAGGTAGGCGGCCAGGATCAGGGCGATGACGGCGACCGTGTTGAACACGGCGGCGAACACCAGCACCGGGCGTTGGCCCCGCCGGTCCGCCAGCGCGCCGAGCACGGGGGCACCGAGCGCCGAGCCAATGCCTACCGCGCCGGCTGACGCGCCGCCGACGGAATACGAGCCGGTGACAGCCGTGACCAGGGTGAGGGCCCCGACGGTGAGCATGGCGAGCGGGAGGCGGGCAAAAAGCCCGAGCGGGATATAGCCTCGTCCGGCGAGGAGCGGCAAGCGGGCGTACCGCCCGCCCCTGCTGGGCGTCGCGCGGGAAGGAAGGGTGTCAGGGAACTGGGGAGCCGCGGAAACCGGCGCCCGGGAAGGCGTTGAAAGGGTCATGATTCCAGGTTCGTTTAATGGTGCGCATCGTCCCTCCTCCCGATGCGCGCGACCCGGTAACACCCCAATTGTATCCGCAACTGTGGCTGACTCCGCGGGCCCGTGTCAGGCTTGGGCGTCGTCGGAGATGTGCAGGGTGGAACCGTTGCGTCCCTTGACCACCTGGAGCTGGGTGCTGATGCGCTGTTTCATTTCGCCCACGTGGCTCACCAGGCCGACCACCCGTCCGCCGTCGCGGAGCCCTTCCAGGGCATCCATGACCTGCTCGAGCGCCTGTTCGTCGAGGCTGCCGAATCCCTCGTCCACAAACAGCGTCTCAATATCGACACCGCCGGATTCCTGCTGCACGACGTCCGCAAGGCCGAGAGCCAGAGCGAGTGAGGCCATAAAGGACTCCCCACCGGAGAGCGTTGCGGTGTCGCGGCGCTGCCCGGTCCACTGGTCCACGACCTCCAGGCCGAGCCCGGATTTCTGCCCGCGGGCCGCCCTCGCGTCGGTGTGCTGCAGGGTGTAGCGGCCGTCGCTCATGCCGATGAGCCGTTCCGAGGCAGCGACGGCCACCTGTTCGAGCCGGGCGGCGAGCACGTAGCTGTTCAAACTCATGCGGTAGGCGTTGTCTCCTGCACCGCGGGCCGCGTCGGCGACGGCGGCCAGCAGTGCCGCCCGTTCGCGCGGTTCCCGTCCTGCCGCCGCGAGCTGCGCATAGTTGGCGGCGATAGCGCCGAGGGTCCGCGCGGATTTTTCCGCGAGGCCGGCCGCGAGTTCCGCGTCCCGGGCTGAGCGTTCCGCCGCTGCAGCGTCTGCGCGGAGCCGTTCCACGAGATCCTCGACGAGGGGGCCTTCTGTTTCGAGCTCGTGCGCCGCCAGGACAAGTTCCTCGCTGGCAAAGAGCTCCTCAATCCGGACCGCTTCGTCCTGTCCGGCGCGGACGGCAGCTTCGAGTGCCGCGGCGTCGGCGGCCGGAAGCAGGACGGCCCGGGCCGCGTCCGCAGACTCGAAGCCGGCGCCAGGAAGCGCCAGCTCCAGTTGTTGCCGGGCTTCCGCGGAACGTGCGGAGGCCTGTTCCACCCGGGTCCGCGCCGCATCGGCGCGTTCCAGCACGGCCGTGGTGCCGTCGAGCGCTGTGATGCGGGCTGCCAGGACCGGGTGGCCTGCCCGGAGTTTGTCGAGGGCCAGTTCCAGGGCCTCGGCCTGCTCCTGGACTTCAGTGAGGGTGGACCCGGCATGGGCGATGCTGGACGCCGCGGCCGCCTGGGCCTCCTCGGCGCCGGCGATCTCCTCTTCCAGCTGGGAGTGCCGTGCGCGGTTGGCGGCAAGCTCCGCCGCCGCGCGGTGCGCTTCCGCGGCGCGTTCTTTGGCCAGGACTGCCTCGAGAGTGGCGTCGTCGGGCGCCGTGTTGCCGCCCTGGGCCGCCAGCACGGCGACGTCCTGCTGGGCATCGGCGAGTTCGCGTTCGAGCCCCGCGAGGGCGGCCTCCGCCACCTCGCAGGCGTGCTGCGCGGTCTCTTCGGCCTCGGCCACGGTCAGCGCCGAAGCCGCGGCGGGGGCGGGGGCCGGATGTTCAGGGCTGCCGCACACCGAACACGGGACGCCGGGCTGCAACTGGGACGCGAGCTCCGCGGCAGCGTTGGCCAGCCGTTCCTCGCGCAGATCAAGCCAGCGCTGGCGGAGGTCCTGGTACTCCTCCCGGGCGCGGCCATGGCGGTCCGCGACGG
>NZ_AUPJ01000144.1:0-429 GCF_000427315.1 Arthrobacter sp. TB 26 | reverse complement strand
CCGCAGGCCGTCACGGCCTCGGCGTAGCGGCGGACCAGGACAAGCAATTCCTCCGCGGCCGCTGCTTCCTTCGTCCGCATCTGCACTTCGGCGGCGAGTTCCTCGAGCGGACGCTGTCCGGCGAGCAGGGCCTCTGATTCCAGGCGCAGAGCGCCCAGGGCAGCAGCACCGGACGTGCGGTCGTCTTGCAGCCGGGCCAGGTCCAGGCGAAGCCGGGCCGTACGGCTCCGTAGTCCGGCAAGCCTGGCTTCGTCGGGAAGCCGTTCCTCCAGCACCGCGCGCAGTGAGCGCAGTCCGCGCAGGGCCGACCGCAAAGTGCCGGCGTCGACAGTGGAGCCATCGCCGGGGCCGGCGCTGCCCAGGGAGCCGCCGGCCCGTGAGCCCGGGCTGCCGTCCCCCGTTCCGATCTGCAGCGTGGCGAGCTCGGGG
>NZ_AUPJ01000143.1 GCF_000427315.1 Arthrobacter sp. TB 26 | reverse complement strand
CCCGCACGACTGCCCGCCGGGAGGGGGGCAGCTGGATCCTGAACGGTGCAAAGCGCTGGATCGGCAACGCCACGTTCTCCGACTGGGTGGTCATCTACGCCCGCGATCTCGCCGACAACCAGGTGAAAGGCTTCCTCGTCGACACGAAGACCGAGGGATACAGCGCCACCAAGATTGAGAACAAGATTTCGCTGCGCACCGTCCAGAACGCCGACATCACCCTCGACAACGTTGTGGTGCCGGACTTCTTCAAGCTCGCGAATGCCAACAGCTTCCGCGACACGAACAAGGTCCTCAAAGTCACCCGGCTCGCGGTTGCCTGGCAGGCGGTGGGCCAACAGCTCGCAGCCTTTGACGTCGCCCGCCGCTACGCCGTTGAACGCAGCCAGTTCGGACGCCCGATCGCCTCCTTCCAGTTGGTGCAGCACCAGCTCGTACAGATCCTCGGCAACGCCGTCAGCTCGATGGGCATGATGGTCCGCCTCTCCCAGCTCGAGGACCTGGGGCAGGCCAAGGACGAGCAGTCCGCCCTCGCCAAGGCCTTTACCACGGCACGCATGCGCGAAAGTGTTGCGCTGGGCCGCAGCCTCCTCGGTGGCAACGGGATTGTCACCGACTTCGAGATGGCGAAGATCTTCTCGGATGCCGAGGCCATCTACTCCTACGAAGGAACCCACGAGATCAACACCCTCGTCACGGGCCGCGCGATCACGGGCATCTCCGCGATCGTCTAGCACGCGCTCGTCCGGCGATGAGTCCAAAGCGTACGTCCGCACCCGTGCGGCTGCGTTTCGGTGGCCGGCCGATGCGGTACCCCTTCGGCCTGATGACTCCAGCCTCTGCGCCCTATCCGGGCGCGGGGTCCAGGGGAGGCAGCAGGACGGAGGGCCGCAGGTCGGATACGAACGCCAGCGGATTGAGGTAGGTCCCGACGCGGCGGACGCCCCAGTGGACGCAGGGACCTGGTGTGCAGTGACCGGGCTGGGTCCACCCCAGCACGTCCCCCTCGGCGACGGCGGCGCCTGCCACCAGATCGCTGCGAACGGCCTCGAAGCTGCTCCGCAATCCGTTGCCGTGGTCGACGGTGATAACCGGACGGTCCACCACGACGCCGACAAAGCTCACGGTGCCGGGCGCCGGCGAGGTGACCGGGGCGCCGTCGTGCGATGCCTGAAGATCCACGCCGCGGTGGCCGCCCAGCCACGGTCTTGCCGGGGGATCAAAGGCGCGCAGAACGGCAGGTTTGGGATTCAGCGGCCAGCTCCACCCGGCGGCCGCCACCCCTGGGCCGGCAATAGCGGCGCCGGGTCCCGGGACTGTTGACCCCGCCACGGGCGAAATCGCCAGGAACAGCAGGGCAACAAGGGCGGCCAGATATGCCGGGGGTTTCATGGTCCAAGCCTGCAGCTGCCGCCGTATCCACGAAAGCGATACCCGAGGCTATGTGGATAGCGCAGCCCGGCCCTCCGGGAGACCCATCCGCGGCCTTCCGCAGCCCACCGGCCACCGCCGGAATCGTCCAATCCGGCAGCTGCCCTGTAGTACACTAGGTGGAGCAGTTTGCTGTGCCCTCACGCTTGATCAATCCAATTGTCCAAGCCGGCACGCCTCATTCTGGGGTGCGGGGGAGCAGCGGCTGACTACGCGTATCCAGCCCTCCACATTCGAAGCTTGAACTCTTCAGGTGCGGAGGACTGCGCCTCTTTCGGTCCGGGCCTATGGTCCGGAGAAGAAGCACAGTGGATGCCAGGAGCACCGCCCGCCTGGGTGTTGCTAATCAACCGTCAACTATTGGCAGGGTAAGACAGCCCATGGGCTGTCTCATGAATGACCTGCCGGAAGGAGCGCCGGCATGCCCGTCGTAACTATGCGCCAGCTGCTTGACAGCGGCGTCCACTTTGGACACCAGACCCGCCGTTGGAACCCGAAGATGAAGCGTTTCATCTTCACGGAGCGCAATGGCATCTACATCATTGACCTGCAGCAGTCGCTGTCCTACATCGACCGCGCCTACGAGTTCGTGAAGGCCACCGTTGCACACGGCGGCACCGTTCTCTTCGTCGGCACCAAGAAGCAGGCGCAGGAATCCATCGCCGAGCAGGCCACCCGCGTTGGCCAGCCGTACGTCAACCAGCGTTGGCTCGGCGGTATGCTGACCAACTTCCAGACGGTCTCCAAGCGCATCCAGCGTATGAAGGAACTCGAAGAGATCGACTTCGACGACGTCGCCGGTTCCGCGTACACCAAGAAGGAGCTGCTGCTTCTTCGCCGCGAACTCACCAAGCTGGAAACCAACCTCGGTGGTATCCGCAACCTGACCAAGGCGCCTTCCGCGCTGTGGATCGTTGACACCAAGAAGGAACACCTTGCTGTCGACGAGGCCAAGAAGCTGAACATCCCGGTTGTTGCCATCCTGGACACCAACTGCGATCCGGACGAAGTCGACTTCCCGATCCCGGGCAACGACGACGCCATCCGCTCCGTCAACCTGCTGACCCGCGTTGTTGCTGACGCCGTTGCTGAGGGCCTCATCGCCCGCAACCAGCGCGCCACCGGCACCACGGAAGCTCCGGAAGAGCCGCTGGCCGAGTGGGAGCGCGAGCTCCTCGAAGGCAGCAAGACCGAAGAGGCTGCTGCCGCTCCGGCCGCAGACGCTGCTCCGGCCGCTGAAGAAGCTCCGGCCGCAGAAGCTGCTCCGGCCGCTGTTGAGGCACCCGCCGCCGAGGCCGCTCCGGCTGCCGAAGACGCTGCCGGCGAATCCAAGTAGTCAGACCCAAAAAGTCTGCTTTGCTCAGCTGACAAATAAATCCGGATATCCCCGCCCGCTCTCCGCAGCGCAGGGGAACTGACAGGATGGCCGCTCACCGGGTGAGCTGCCGTCCTGTCAGTCCGTACACCACATAAAATTTCTAGACAGAGGGGTTCACATGGCGAACTACACTGCCGCTGATATCAAGGCTCTGCGCGAGCGCACGGGCGCCGGCATGATGGATGTCAAGAAGGCTCTTGACGAGGCCAACGGTGATGCCGAGAAGGCCATCGAAATCATCCGCATCAAGGGGCTCAAGGGCGCTACCAAGCGCGAAGGCCGCTCCACCGCGGAAGGCCTGGTTGCTGCCAAGGTCGACGGCGGCGTTGGCGTGATGATCGAAGTCAACTGCGAGACCGACTTCGTCGCGAAGGCTGACAAGTTCATCCAGCTCGCCGACAAGGTCCTGGCCGTTGCCGTTGAGTCCGGCGCTGCCGATCTCGAGACCCTGCTGGCCACCGAGGTTGACGGCAAGCCGCTGTCCGAGGTTGTCATCGAAGAGGGCGCCGTTCTGGGCGAGAAGGTTGTTGTCCGCCGCATCTCCCGCATCGAGGGCGCAACGGTCGACGCTTACCTGCACAAGACCTCGAAGGATCTCCCGGCCCAGGTCGGCGTCCTGTTCGCTGTTGACGGCGAAGGCGAAGCCGCTGCCACCGCAGCCCACGACGTCGCCGTTCACATCGCCGCGATGTCCCCGAACTACCTCTCCCGCGAGGATGTGCCGGCCGATCTCGTCGAGTCCGAGCGCCGTATCGCCGAGGAGACTGCCAAGGCTGAAGGCAAGCCCGAAGCAGCAATGACCAAGATTGTGGAAGGCCGTGTCACTGGCTTCTACAAGGGCGAGGTTCTCCTCGACCAGGCATTCGCCAAGGATGCCAAGAAGTCTGTCGCGCAGATCCTCGAAGAGGCTGGCGTCAAGGGCACCGCGTTCACGCGTTTCCGCGTCGGTTCCTAGTCAGGCACCCG
>NZ_AUPJ01000142.1 GCF_000427315.1 Arthrobacter sp. TB 26 | reverse complement strand
ACGCTGAGGGGGTGGTCACTGCGGTGGCCGCCCCTTTTGCATGCACGCAGCGCATGCCCCGGGACCCGCTCCCGGGGGCATGCGCCCGGGAAATACTTCCGGGGCAGAACCGGGTCCGGGCGGAATCACGCCTTTGGTCCCCGGCACGATAACCTAGCTCAGAGTTCACCAACGGGAAGGCACCATGGAAACCGTCACCACTTCAGCCCAGCCAAAGAAGAGCCGGCGCCGAGTCCTGTTGAAGCTTTCCGGCGAGGTCTTCGGCGGCGGGAAGCTCGGCGTTGACCCGGATACCGTCCGCGGCGTGGCCAAGCAGATCGCCGCAGCAGTTCCCGACGTCGAGGTTGCGATCGTCGTCGGCGGCGGGAACTTCTTCCGTGGCGCCGAACTGTCCCAGAGCGGCATGGACCGGTCCCGCGCCGACTACATGGGCATGCTCGGCACGGTCATGAACTGCCTGGCCCTCCAGGACTTCCTGGAACAGGCCGGCGTCGAAACCCGGGTCCAGAGTGCCATCACCATGGGCCAGGTCGCGGAGGCGTACATTCCGCGCCGCGCCATCCGGCACATGGAAAAGGGCCGCGTTGTCATCTTCGGCGCCGGAGCCGGCTTGCCGTACTTCTCCACCGACACCGTGGCCGCCCAGCGCGCCATGGAGGTCCACGCCGACGTCGTCCTGATGGCGAAGAGCGGCGTCGACGGCGTCTACACCGCAGACCCGAAGAAGGACCCCACCGCCGAGAAACTGCACCGCCTCAGCTACGACGACGCCCTTCGCCGCGACATCCGGGTGATGGACCAGACCGCGATGACCATGTGCAAGGACAACAACCTCACCATGGTCGTGTTCGGGATGGAAGGCGAAGGCAACGTCACCCGCGCCATTCGGGGCGAGGACCTGGGCACCATCGTCACCCCCTAGCAACGGCTAGGATGTTTTCAGGACAGTTCCGCACCCCGCAGGATGGGGCCAGCAGCGGGAACACAACAGCACCCCGCCAGTGGNCGGGTGCACCAATTTCTGAGGAGAGATCGTGATCGAAGAAACCTTGCTCGAAGCCGGGGAAAAGATGGACAAGGCGGTTGAAGTAGCCAAGGAAGACTTCGCCTCGATCCGGACCGGCCGCGCCAACCCGGGCCTCTACAACAAGGTCCTGGTGGACTACTACGGTTCTCCCACGCCGTTGCAGCAGTTGGCGTCGTTCGCCATTCCGGACGCCCGCACCATCCTGATCACGCCGTTCGACAAGACCGCCCTGCGCGACATCGAACGGGCCCTGAGCGACTCCGAGGTGGGAGCCAACCCCTCCAACGACGGCAGCGTCATCCGGATCACCATCCCGGATCTCACGCAGGAGCGCCGCAAGGAATACGTCAAGATCGTCAAGACCAAGGGCGAGGACGCCAAGGTGTCCATCCGCAACATCCGCCGCAAGGCCAAGGAAACCCTGGACAAGCTGGTCAAGGACGGCGAAGCCGGCGAGGACGAGGGCAGCCGTGGCGAAAAGGAACTTGACGCCATGACCAAGTCCCACGTCGACGGGATCGACGAGCTGCTCAAGCGCAAGGAAGCCGAGCTGCTCGAGGTCTAATGGCGCAGGAACAGGGGGACCCCGGGGCCGACGTCCGGGTGCGGCGGAAGCAGCGGAGGAACCCGACGCCGAAAGCCGGCAGGAATCTTCCCGCCGCCACTGCGGTGGGCCTTGGCATGCTCGTCTTTGTCCTTGGCGGACTGTTGTTCCTTCCGCTGGGGTTCGTGCTCATTGTCACCGCCTTCGCGGTCTTTGGCGTCTGGGAAGTCTTCCGGGCTCTGGAAACCTCTGGCACCAGGCTGCCGATCATTCCGGTCATGACCGGCACCGTCGCGATGCCCGCTTCCGCCTACTTCGGCGGCCTCGAGAGCCTCCTGTTCGCCATGATGCTCAGCAGCGTCGCGGCCCTGATCTGGCGTTCCCTCGAGGGCGCAGCCGGTTCCGCACGGAGCATCTTTGCCGGTGTCTTTACCCTGGCCTGGATCCCGTTCATGATCAGCTTCGCCGTGTTGCCGCTGCACACCCCGGTGGGTGAAACGCCGGTGGGACTGTGGCCCGACGGCGTTGTTCCCCCGGGGGCGTGGCAGATCGCCACCCTCCTGCTGCTGGTGGTCGCCAACGACACTTTCGGGTACCTCGTCGGCGCCTCGCTCGGCAAGCACCCGATGGCGCCGAAGATCAGTCCGAAAAAGAGCTGGGAAGGCTTTGCCGGGTCCATGGCCGGTGCCACCGTGGTCGGGGTGCTCGCCGCCATCTTCCTGCTGGAGAAGCCCTGGTGGTTCGGCGTGGCGTTGGCCGTGGGCATGGTCGCCGCAGCCACCGCCGGAGACCTCTCCGAATCCATGGTGAAGCGCGAACTCGGGATCAAGGACATGAGCAGCATCCTGCCCGGGCACGGCGGGGTTATGGACCGGCTGGACTCGATCGTCTTCGCCTCCCCGGTGGCATTCATCCTCTGCTCACTCTTTGCCGGCGCGTGAGGCACCCCCTCTTCCACCCTCCGGCCCCTAGAATGGTGCCGGGCAAACCAGCCGAACGGCATTGAAGGAAACAAAGTTACAGTGGACATTCAACGGCAGATTCCTGCTTCCTTTGACCGCGTGCAGCGGAACCAGTACGGCTACAACGCCAAGCAGGTCGACCAGTTCATGCAGCGCGCACGCGTCTCCTTCGAATCGCCCCAGTCCGCCGGCCGCCCGGTCAAAAGCGCGGACGTCAGGGCAGTCTCCTTCGACCCCGTCAAAGGCGGCTATGCAGCGGCCGGCGTCGATGCGGCCCTGGACCGGCTCGAGGACGCCCTCGCCCTGCGGGAACGCGACGAGCTCGTCGCCGAACGGGGCGAGGAAGCATGGCTCCGCGAGATCGGCCGGCTCGCCGGCCTGCTCCGCGGACGGCTGCACCGCCCCGACGGCCAGCGCTTCCGGCGCCCTGCCAAGGCCAAAGCCCGCAGCTACAACACCACGGACGTGGATGACCTCTGCCACGAGCTGATCGGCTACCTCGAAGAGGACAAGCCGCTGAGCGTGGACAATGTCCGCCGCGCGGTCTTCCGCCCCGCCGTCGGCAAGGACGGCTACGAGGAAAACCAGGTTGACGCCTTCCTGGACCGGGTCGTTGAACTCATGGCCGCCATCGACTGACCGCCTTAGCGCTCGGTGACGAGCGGCCGTTCCGGGGTGTGCAGCCGCGTCATGAGCCGGGTGATGGTCCGCGGCACGCGCGTCCGGGTGGCCCGGGAGACCAGGACCATCACGGCAAACGCGGCCGGCACCGTCCAGGCCGCCGGCTGTGCCAGCCACGGGGGGCTTTCACCGGCACCCAGGACAGCCCCGGCCGCCATCGCCCCGCCGCACAACACGGCCCCCGTCGCCATGCCGGCGATCGCCCCGGCATCGGTCAGCCCGCGCCACCAGATGCCCAGCAGAAGCACCGGGCAGAGCGTGGACGCGGTAAAGGCAAACACCATCCCCACGCTGCCTGCCAGCGCCAGCGAACCCGTCATGGACGCTATTCCCAGCGGCACCACCGCCGAGATCACGGCCGCCCGCCGGAAGCCTTTCACGCTGCCGCCGAAGAGGTCCTGGCTGATCACCCCGGCGAGCGAGACCACCAGACCGGAGGTCGTGGACAGGAACGCGGCAAACGCCCCGGCCACCACCAGGGCGGACAGCAGGTCCCCGGCCATCCCGCCCACCAGCTCCCCGGGAAGCAACAGCACCAGTGCATCGGCCTGCCCGCTCTGCGCCAGCCCGGGGGCGAACATCCGGCCGATCAGTCCGTACGCCGTCGGGAACAGGTAGAACACCGACAGCAGGCCCAGGACGATCAGGGTGGTCCGGCGGGCCGACTGCCCGTCCGGGTTCGTGTAGAAGCGCACCAGCACGTGCGGCAGCCCGAGCGTCCCGAACAGCAGTGCCACCAGGAGGGAAATGTTCTGGTACAGCCCGGCCGGAGCCGCACCCGTCGGGTTCACGGACGATTCCGCCACCGCCGGCGTTCCGGAGTCCGACAGGACCAAGACGATGAAGAGGATCGGGACGGCCAGCGCTGTCAGTTTCAGCCAGTACTGGAACGCCTGGACGAAGGTAATGGACCGCATGCCGCCCGCCACCACGGTGACGCAGACGACGGCGACCACCGCCACCATCCCCACCCACGCCGGCAGCCCGGTGGTGATCCGGATGGCCAGCGCCGCGCCGTGCAGTTGCGGAACGATGTAGAGCCAGCCGACCATCACCACGATAATGCTCGTGACGCTGCGGACCACCCGGGAGTCGAGCCGCGCTTCGGTGAAGTCGGGGATGGTGTAGGCGCCGGAGCGCCGGAGCGGGGCGGCAACGAACAGCAGCAGCATCAGGTAACCGGCCGTGTACCCCACCGGGAACCACAGGGCGTCCGTGCCGGAGAGCAGGATGAGCCCGGCGACGCCGAGGAAGCTCGCCGCCGAAAGATACTCGCCGCCGATCGCCGAGGCGTTCCACCAGGGCCGGACCGTCCGGGAAGCCACATAGAAATCCCCGGTCGTGCGCGAGATCCGCAGCCCGTAGAAGCCGATGACGGCAGTGGCCAGCGAGACGGCGGCGAACGCCGCGATGCCGACAACCGGGTTCACGGGCGCCTCACTTGTCCCCGACGAGATCCCGGTAACGGGCCTCGTTCCGCGCCGCCGTGCGGATGTACAGCCAGGCGCTGAGCCCGATCACCGGATAGATCCCGGCGCCCAGCAGGACCCAGTCGAAGGGCAGGCCCACAATCGTTGACTCCGCGAGCCCGGGCACCAGACCCAGCATAAGCGGGAACGCGACCAGGATCAGCAGGAATCCAACGGCCACCACCACCGCCAGCCGCAGCTGCGAGCGGATCAGCGAGCGGACAAACACCTGGCCGGCGTCGGACTCCTCCGCGGCGTCGCGCGAGTCGGCAGCCGACCGAACGGCCGGGAGCACGGCGCTTCCCGGCGTGGTGCTGTCTGCCTTCACGCTGCGCGGCGCGGTGACGCGGACGCGGGTCATGCCTGCGGCCGGATCCGGGTCGCCTCGAGCTTCTCCCGCACGGAGGGCAGGTGCCGCCGGCTGATGGGCAGTTCGGCCCCCGCCACAGTGACGCTGGGCCGGGCGGCGGCAAGTTTCATGTGGCTGACATGGTTCAGCGCGATGAGGTAGGAACGGTGGATGCGGAGGAACCCGGCCTCGGCCCATTGCTGTTCCAGGTCGGCCAGCGGGACCCGGATGAGATAGCTTGCGTCCGCCGTGTGCAGCCGGGCGTAGTCGCCCTGGGCCTGGACGTAGGTGACGTCTTCGCGGCGGATCATCTTCGTGGTGCCGCCGAGGTCCACGGTGATCATTTCCGGCCGCGGGGCGCCGTCCTTGAGCAGCTCGCTGATCCTGCCGATCGACTTGGCCAGCCGTTCGGCGCGGACGGGTTTCAGCAGATAGTCCACGGCGGCCAGTTCGAAGGCTTCCAGGGCGCAGTCCTCGTCGGCCGTGACGAACACGACCGCGGGAGGCTTGCTGCTGCGTGCGATGACGCGGGCAATGTCGAGGCCGGAGAGCGCGGGCATGTGGATGTCGAGGAAGACGGCGTCGACACCCCCGGCCTCGAGGGCGCGCAGGGCCTCGGCCCCGGAGGACGCGCGGTGGATGGTGCCGATCCGGTCATCCCGACCGAGCAGGAAGGCCAGTTCCTCAACAGCGGGCAGCTCGTCGTCGGCGACGAGGACGTTAATCATGGTTCAAGACTACTGCCGCGGGCATTTGACCCGGTCAGGCATCGTGGCGGGGCTGCGATTTGGGGACCCGCATCGTGATCAGGGTGCCTTCCCCGGGCGCTGTCTCGATCACCAGTCCGTTGTCGTCGCCGTAGACCTGCCGCAGCCGCGCGTCGACGTTGCGCAGCCCGACATGGTCGCCGTCGCCGTGTCCGGCGAGGACTGCCCGCAGCTGTTCCGGATCCATGCCGACGCCGTCGTCCTCGATTCTCACCTCGGCGAACGCTCCGGAGTCGTTGGCCGTGATGGAGATGTGTCCGGGACCCTCCTTGGCCTCGAGGCCGTGCCGGACCGCGTTTTCCACCAGCGGCTGCAGGCTCAGGAAGGGAATGACGGTGCTGAGCACCTCCGGGGCGATCCGCAGGCTCACCTGGACGCGGTCGCCGAACCGGGCGCGTTCCAGCAGCAGGTAGCGGTCGATGCAGCGCAGTTCTTCGGCCAGGGTCGTGAAGTCACCGTGCCGGCGGAAGGAGTAGCGGGTGAAGTCGGCGAACTCCACCACAAGTTCCCGGGCCCGGACGGGGTCCGTGTTGATGAAGGATGCGATCGCGTTCAGCGAGTTGTAGATGAAGTGCGGACTGATCTGGGCCCGGAGCGCGCGCACCTCGGCCTCCATCAGGAGGGTGCGGGACGCGTCGAGTTCGGCCAGCTCCACCTGCGCCGCCACCCAGTCGGCTACCTCGCTGGTGGCCCGGACCAGCCCGGCGCCCGCCGCCGGGGCAAAGGCGGCCACGACGCCCACCACCCGGGTCCCGGCCTTGATCGGCGCGATCACCGCGGCGCGTTCCACGTCCGGGCGGGTCGCCACGGAGCTCTTCGCCCCGGCGAGTTCCTGCACTTCGCCGGCCGGGATGACGGCGGTGTGGCCGCCGTCGAGCACCCCGGACGCGAGCTCCATCAGCAGCGGTTTAAGCTCTTCCCCGGCGCCGTCCCAGGCGAGGACGCCGGTGGTGTCGGTGATGGCCAGCGCGTCGCAGCCCAGCAGGCTGCGCAGCTGCCGGCTGGCCTTGGCGGCGCCGGCAGGATTAAGCCCGGTGCGCAGGTGCTGGCCGGCGCGCGAGGCCGCGTGCAGCGTTTTGTAGGTGGCCCGTTCCGCGTCGGTGCCGAGCTCCCGGAACGAGCGGAGCACCTTGAGCCCGACGGCGACGACGACGGCGATCGCCGCCGCGATCACGGCGATGGCGGCGGCGATGAACAGGGGAGAGTCGGGCATGGGCCCAGCGTATCGCGGCACCTGCCCGGCCGGGGCCGACGGGGCTCCCGGCGGTCCTGCGGGCACCGTTGAGCGCAGCATCCCGACCGTTGAGCGACGCAGGGTACGGCGATTGTGGATTGTAAGGCGCATCACGGGAGACAGTGATTGCAGTCACATTGGCCGGAGGGCTGTTCGGAGCAGGCCAGGGCAGCCGGTGTGGACTCAAATCTCTCAATGAGGAGGAACGATGGGTCACGAAGCCCAAGAAACGGACGCTACGGCGGCCGTGGACTTCAAGGAAGTCCAGTCGACGCCGCGGTTCCAGGAACTGCGCAAGCGTCACCGCAGCTTTGTCTTTCCGATGGCCATTGCATTCCTGCTCTGGTACTTCGCTTATGTCCTGCTGGCCGATTACGCGGTGGATTTCATGTCCACCAAGGTCTGGGGCAACATCAACGTTGGCCTGATCATGGGCCTGCTTCAGTTCGTGACCACGTTTGCCATCACCGGCTGGTACGTCAGCTACTCGAACCGGAAGCTTGACCCGATCGCAGCGGAAATCCGCCACGAAATCGAAGGCCACGAATTCGATAAGCACGGCAACCAGATCACCGGGGTAGAAAAATGACGCTTATGGTTCCCGCAGTCAACGTTGCGGATCTCAAGGACACCACCCTGCTGAACATGGGCATCTTCGCCCTGTTCGTGGCGATCACCATGGTCATCGTGGTCAAGGCAAGCAAGAACAACAAGACGGCCGCCGACTACTACGCCGCCGGACGGTCCTTCACCGGATCCCAGAACGGCACCGCCATCGCAGGCGACTACCTGTCGGCGGCCTCGTTCCTGGGGATCACCGGCGCCATTGCCATCAACGGCTACGACGGCTTTATGTACTCCATCGGCTTCCTGGTCGCCTGGCTCGTTGCCCTGTTGCTGGTGGCCGAACTGCTCCGCAACACCGGCAAGTTCACCATGGCCGATGTGCTCTCCTTCCGGCTCAAGCAGCGGCCCGTGCGCATCGCGGCGGCCATCTCCACCCTTGTGGTCTGCTTCTTCTACCTCCTGGCCCAGATGGCCGGAGCCGGCACCCTGATCTCCCTGCTCCTGGGCATCAGCGACTGGGGCGGACAGGCGCTGGTCATCGTCGTCGTTGGCGCCCTGATGATCATGTATGTACTGATCGGCGGCATGAAGGGCACTACCTGGGTCCAGATCATCAAGGCCGTGCTCCTGATTGCCGGTGCCGCTGTGATGACCCTCTGGGTCCTCGCCATCTTCGGCTTCAACCTCTCCGCACTGCTGGGCGGCGCGGTGGAAACCTCGGGCAACCCGAACCTCCTGAACCCGGGCCTGCAGTACGGCAAGACTGAAACCTCCAAGATCGACTTCATGTCCCTGGCCCTGGCCCTCGTGCTTGGCACCGCGGCCCTGCCCCACGTACTGATGCGCTTCTACACGGTTCCGACCGCCAAGGAAGCCCGCAAGTCCGTGGTCTGGTCCATCTGGCTGATCGGCGTGTTCTACCTGTTCACCCTGGTCCTGGGCTTCGGCGCTGCGGCCCTGGTGGGCGCGGACACCATCAAGGCCGCCCCGGGCGGCGTCAACTCCGCCGCACCGCTGCTGGCCTTCCACCTCGGTGGCCCGCTGTTGCTCGGCTTCATCTCGGCCGTGGCCTTCGCCACCATCCTGGCCGTCGTCGCCGGCCTCACCATCACGGCGGCGGCGTCGTTTGCCCACGACATCTATGCCAGCGTCATCGCCAAGGGCAAGGCCGACGCCGCCACCGAGGTTAAGGTGGCGCGGCGCACCGTGGTCGTCATCGGCCTGCTGGCCATTGTGGGCGGCATCTTCGCCAACGGCCAGAACGTGGCGTTCCTCGTGGCGCTCGCCTTCGCCGTGGCGGCCTCGGCCAACCTGCCCACCATCGTGTACTCGCTGTTCTGGCGCAAGTTCACCACCCAGGGCGCCATCTGGAGCATGTACGGCGGCCTGGGCTCGGCAATCATCCTGATCGCCCTGTCCCCGGTGGTCTCGGGTGCCAAGACGTCCATGATCCCGGGCGCCAACTTCGCGATCTTCCCGCTCAGCAACCCCGGCATCGTCTCCATCCCGCTCGCGTTCCTGCTGGGCTGGCTCGGTTCGGTGTTGGACAAGAAGCTGGAAGACACCACCAAGCAAGCCGAAATGGAAGTCCGCTCCCTCACGGGTGTGGGCGCCGAGAAGGCCACCGACCACTAGGCATCAACCGCCGGTGATTACCGCCGGCTGACAGAGCGCAGGAGCCCCGTGCAGACGCACGGGGCTCCTGCGCTCTTGGGCGTTAACCTTCGGCGGAGCCGCGTTCCAGCAGCGGCTGGATCCGGAACGGGATCATTTCACTCATGGCCAGGGCCGTATCCGTCCGGTCCACGCCGTCGCAGGCAAGAATCTTGCCGTTGATCCGGAACAGGTCCTCGGCGTCGAGCGCCACCACGCGGAGCAGCAGGTCCGCCGAGCCGGTGAGGCCGTAGCCCTCCAGGATCTCCGGGATATCGGCCAACTCCACTGCCAGCTTGCCGAGCTTTTGCTGCTGGACGTGCACCGAGATGAAGGCCATCAGCGGGTAGCCCAGCGAGGCCGGATTAATACGGCGCTCAAAGGACAGGAAGACGTGTTTTTTCTCCAGCTGCGCCATCCGGGCCTGCACGGTATTCCGGGACAAACCCAGCTTCTGGGCCAGCGCAACCACGGTCCGCCGGGGGTCCCCGGCCATGGCCGAAAGTAGGCGGGTGTCGGTGCCATCCAAGGGTTGCATAATGCGCAAGATTAGCACGGTCCGGCGGCTCCAAACGGTGCAGAGTGCTCAACTTATTCAGAGGTGGTTGTACCCATTGGGCATTGTGAGTAGGGTCACAACTATCCGGGGCAACGGCGCCCGGGCGGCTGGCGCGCACCGGGATCACGAGTCCTGGGAGTTCCGGTCAGACGACGTCAGAAGGTGCGGACAACTGTGTTTACCGACGACGCGGGCAAGGGCGGCATTTCCGCCGGGGGCCCCGGAAACAGTGCAGACTCAAACAGGCGGTCGGGCGGGGATCTCGTCCAACTCATCACCCCCGGGGGTGAACGCGTAAGCCATCCGGAGTTCGACCCCTGGGTCCAGGACGTCAGTGACGAACAACTTGGTGCGCTGTACGAGGACATGGTGGTCATCCGCCGGATCGATGCCGAGGCCACGGCCCTGCAGCGGCAGGGTGAACTGGCCCTCTGGCCGCCGCTCCTGGGCCAGGAAGCCTCCCAGATCGGCNGCCCGGGCCCTCCGCGACGACGACTTCGTCTTCCCCAGCTACCGCGACAACGGCGTCGCCTACTGCCGCGGGGTCAACCCGGAGGACATTGTCAAAGCATGGCGGGGCAACGCGCTGGCCGGCTGGGACCCCTACACGGTCAACGTCGCCACCCAGCAGATCATCATCGGCGCCCAGACCCTGCACGCCACCGGCTACGCGATGGGAATCCAGAACGACGGCGCCGACTCGGTCGCCGTGGCCTACTTCGGTGACGGCGCCACGAGCGAGGGCGATGTCAATGAGGCCCTGGTGTTCGCCGCCAGCTTCCAGTCCCCAGTGGTCTTCTTCTGCCAGAACAACCACTGGGCCATTTCCGAGCCCGTCCGGCTGCAGTCCCACATCCAGATCGCGGACCGCGCGGCCGGCTTCGGCATCCCCAGCATGCGGGTGGACGGCAATGACGTCCTGGCCGTGATGGCGGCAACCCGCATCGCGACCGACCGTGCACGCCGCGGCGGCGGCCCCACCTTCATCGAGGCCGTCACCTACCGGATGGGTCCGCACACGACGGCGGATGACCCCACCCGTTACCGCGACGCGAACGAGCTCGAGGACTGGGCCGCGAAGGACCCGATCGCCCGGCTGAAGTCACTGCTCGAACGCAAGGGACTGCTCACGGAGGAACTCGAAGCCGCCGTCGCAGCCAAGGCCGACGCCGTCGCCAAGGCCCTGCGGGCCGGCACCATCAACATGCCCGAGCCGGCGCCGATGGACATCTTCAAGCACGTCTACAGCACCCCCCATTCCCCGCTGGACCGCCAGCAGGACCACTATTCCCGCTACCTGGCTTCCTTCGGCGATCCCGCAGAAGCCGCTTCTGAAGAAGGTGCACGCTGATGACGCAGATGACCTTTGCCCGAGCCATCAATTCGGGCCTGCGCAAGTCCCTCGAGAACGATCCCAAGGTGATCCTCATGGGCGAGGACATCGGCGCCCTCGGCGGCGTCTTCCGCGTCACCGACGGACTGCAAAAGGACTTCGGCAAGCACCGCGTTGTGGACACGCCGCTGGCCGAGTCCGGCATCATGGGCACCGCCGTCGGCCTGGCCTACCGCGGGTACCGCCCGGTGGTGGAGATCCAGTTCGACGGTTTCATCTACCCGGCGTTCGACCAGATCGTCAGCCAGGTCGCCAAGATGCACTACCGCACCCAGGGTGCGGTCAAGATGCCCATCACCATCCGCGTGCCCTTCGGCGGCGGCATCGGCTCCCCGGAGCACCACTCCGAATCACCCGAGGCATACTTCACCCACACCTCGGGACTGCGCGTGATCTCCGTCTCCAATCCGCAGGACGCGCACACCATGATCCAGCAGGCCATCGCCTCGGACGATCCGGTCCTCTACTTCGAACCCAAGCGCCGCTACCACGACAAAGGCGAGGTGGACGAGACCCTGGACCTCAGCGCCGCCCTGTCGATGGAGAAGGCCCGCGTGGTGACCGAAGGCACGGACGTCACGCTCGTGGCCTACGGCCCGCTCGTCAAGACCGCCAAGGACGCTGCCCTGGCTGCGGCCGACGAGGGTGTGTCGGTCGAGGTCATCGACCTGCGCTCGCTCGCCCCGCTGGACTTCGCGACCCTGGAAGCCTCGGTCCGGAAGACCGGCCGGCTCGTCATCACGCATGAAGCCTCCCAGACCGGCGGCATCGGCGCCGAGGTTGCCGCCAGCATCACCGAACGCTGCTTCTACCACCTCGAGGCCGCCCCGGTCCGGGTCACCGGCTTCGACGTCCCGTACCCGTACTCGAAGCTTGAAATGCACCACCTGCCGGGCCTGGACCGGATCCTCGACGGCGTCGACCGCGCGCTGGGCCGCCCCAACTCCCTGAGCGGGCTGGAAGGATGAGTGCCACCATGATCAAGGAATTCAGGTTGCCGGACCTCGGTGAAGGTCTCACTGAATCGGAAATTGTCGCGTGGAAGGTCGCGGTGGGGGATACCGTCGCGCTCAACCAGATCATCGCGGAGGTCGAAACCGCGAAGGCCGTCGTCGAGCTCCCCTCGCCGTTCGCCGGCGTCATCACCGCGCTGCACGAACAGCCCGGCACCGTGGTCGAGGTCGGCAAACCGATCGTCTCCTTCGAAGTAGAGGGCGACGACGGCGGTTCCGG
>NZ_AUPJ01000141.1 GCF_000427315.1 Arthrobacter sp. TB 26 | reverse complement strand
GCCAGCGGCTTGGGGTTGAGCGTGTAGTAGCGCTTCTGGCCCTGGGCGCGCATGCTCACCAGGTCCGCTTCGCGGAGCACCTTCAGATGCTTGGAAATGGTGGGCTGGCTGGCCTCGAGCTCCTGGACCAGCTCCCCCACTGCTTTGTCCCCCTTGCGGAGGGATACCAGAATGTCACGCCGGGTTGCCTCAGCAATGACGGCAAATACGTCGTCTGTCACCATGTCCTCCACACTAGCGACATATACGCGGGATGGCATCCACTAAATTGCGGCCGCTTGCCGTACGCGCCGGGCATTGCTCCGCACCGGGCGCGGTGCTAGAACGGACGCACCGCCTTCCGGCAGGCAAGGCCGCAGCCTACTGACGCAGAGGAGTGCACCACCATGGCGGAGTTCTTCCGGAAACAGCTTTTCAACATCATCGCCGTCGTATTCCTGGCCCTGTTCGTGATCGTCTGGGGCAACGTGCTGTTCCAGGTCTGGGTGTTCATCCCGGAGACTCCGGGCACGCCGCCCAAATTGAATGGCGCCGTCGTCTGCGCCGCCGGGGTGCTGTCCACCTCATTGAGTTCGCTGACCGCCTCCGCCCTCGGTTTCACCATCGCCGAGGTGCGCCGGGAGGAGCAAAGCGGCAGCACGGAGGTCGGTGGCCAGGCCCAGGCCGGCGTCTTCGACAGCGGCGGGATCACCACGAAGTTGTCCGGCAGGATCATCGCAGCGTTGATGGTGTACCTCGTGATCGGACTGCTGGTGCTCGGCGTGTGGCTCGTAAAAGGCACCGCCTCCACCGATCTGGTCGGGGCGTTCTCGCTCTCGCTGCTGGGCTGGATCATCGGCGCGGCCGGCGTGGTGTTCCAGGCCGAGAAGCCCAGCCCCGCACCCATCTGACTGGCAGCAGAAGCCGTTTAGGGCGCTCTTAACGGCCGCAACTGCCAGCTACTCAGTCGAACCAGGGGTCGAGCCCGTAGAGCGGAAAAACTTCCTTCCGGGTGGCCATAACGGTCCGGTCCACTTCGTCGTTCGGGTCGAAGCCGACTTCCCACGAGCGCCACCAGAGGTCGACGTCGTCGCCCATCATTTCCGGTGCGGCCACCCCGTACTTGGCCCCGTACTTTTCCTTGACGTAGCTGCGCCAGTCCTCCGGCACGGGGGTGCGCAGCGGGACGGGGCGCCCGGCAGCGATCGCGATCAGATGGCTCCACGACCGCGGCACCACGGTGATGACGTTATAGCCCCCTCCGCCGGTGGAGATCCATCGGTTGTCGCAGTAGCGGGCGGCGAGGTTGCCGATGGCGGTGGCGGCCTCCCGCTGGCCGTCGACGCTGATGTTGAGGTGGGTGAGCGGGTCCAGCCGGTGGGAGTCGCAGCCGTGCTGGCTTACGATGACCTCGGGCTCGAAGGCCGCCACGAGCTGGGGCACGACAGCATGGAAGGCGCGGAGCCAGCCGCCGTCGCCGGTGCCGGCCGGCAGGGCCACGTTCACGGCGCTGCCCTGGGCGTTGGGGCCGCCGATCTCGTTGGCGTAGCCCGTGCCCGGGAACAGGGTCAGCCCCGTCTCGTGCAGGGAAATCGTCAGGACGCGCGGATCGTCCCAGAAAATGCTCTGCGTTCCGTCGCCGTGGTGGGCGTCGATGTCGATGTACACCACGCGCTGCATGCCGCCGTCGAGCAGCCGCTGGATAGCGAGGGCCGCGTCGTTGTAAATGCAGAAACCGCTCGCGCGTTCGCGGGCAGCATGGTGCATGCCCCCGCCAAAATTCACCGCCCGGACGGCACTGCCGTCCAGGATGGCCGTGGCGGCCAGAAGCGAGCCGCCGGCCAGCCGGGCACTGGCCTCGTGCATGCCGGCGAAGGCCGGGTCATCCTCGGTGCCGAGTCCGCGTTCCAGGTCCGGGGTCCCGGGATCCGCGCTCACGCGCCGCACGGCGGCGACGAAGTCCGGGCTGTGGACGGTGCACAGCTCCGCGTCACTGGCGACGTCCGGGGCCGAGACGGTGACGTGGTCCAGGTCCAGCAGGCCGAGGCTACCGGCGAGCCGGGCGGTGAGTTCCATCCGCTCCGGGGCCATCGGGTGGCTGTGGCCGAAGTTGTAGGCGGTCATGGCAGGATCCCACACCACCGTCGTTGGCAGTGCGGACTGTGGGAGGCCCGGCAGGTATGTCATCAATCACAGGCTACCTGAGCGTGGTGCCCCGCTCCCCAGTCATTGCGCGGGGTTTAGTGGTTTACTACTGAAGGAAGCAGTTTCAAGCGAGGATAAGCCCACACATGACGCAGAGCCAGTCGAGGTCCAAGAGCCCGGCCAACTGGCACCCCGGCACTCCGGAGCGGGAAGGCCTGTGGATCTTCACACGCCTTCGCGACTTCATCGACAACATCGCCAACACGTCCCCGGCACGGCTCGCCCTGTCGGCCTTCGGCGTGGTGATCGTGGTCTTCACCACGCTGCTCTCCCTGCCGGTGTCCTCCGCGACCGGCGACCCCACTCCGCTGCATGAAGCGATGTTCACTGCCGTGTCGGCCGTCTGCGTCACGGGCCTGACCGTGGTGTCCACCGCTGTGCACTGGTCCTTCTTCGGCCAGCTCGTCATCCTGATCGGCATTTTCGTCGGCGGCCTGGGCACCCTGACGCTGGCCTCGCTGCTGGCCCTCATGGTCAGCAAGAGACTCGGTGTCCGCGGCAAGCTCATCGCCCAGGAGGCCATGAGCAACGCCGGGCGCCTCGGCGAAGTCGGCACCCTGCTGCGGATCGTCATTGTCACCTCGGTGGTCATCGAGGCCGCTCTGGCCCTCGCGCTGATCCCGCGTTTCCTGGCCCTGGGCGAAAGTTTCGGCCAGTCCGTCTGGCACGGGGTGTTCTACGCAATTTCTGCGTTCAACAACGCAGGCTTCACCCCGCACTCCGACGGCATTGTGCCCTACGAGACTGATTTGTGGATCCTTGTGCCGCTGATGCTTGGCGTCTTCCTCGGCAGCCTGGGCTTCCCCGTGGTGATGGTGCTGCAGCAGAACGGCCTCAACTGGAAAAAGTGGAACCTGCACACCAAGCTGACCATCCAGGTCTCGGTGATCCTGCTGGTCGCCGGCACCCTGCTGTGGGGGCTGATGGAGTGGGACAACCTGAGGACCATCGGCGGCATGAATGTGGCGGACAAGGTCATCCACTCGCTCTTCGCGTCCGTAATGACCCGTTCCGGCGGGTTCAACCTCGTGGACCAGAACCAGATGGATTCCACCACCATGCTGCTGACGGACGCCCTCATGTTCGCCGGCGGCGGCTCGGCGTCGACGGCCGGCGGCATCAAGGTGACCACCATCGCCGTGATGTTCCTGGCGATCGTCGCCGAAGCCCGTGGCGATTCGGACGTGAAGGTGTACGGCCGCACCATCCCGCAGGGAACCATGCGGGTCGCCATCTCTGTTATCGTCGCCGGGGCCACGCTCGTCGCGGTTTCGGCACTGCTGCTGCTCCACATCAGCAACGCGTCCCTGGACCGGGTGCTCTTTGAAACGATTTCCGCCTTCGCTACGGTGGGCCTCAGCACGAACCTCAGTGCCGAGCTGCCGCCGTCGGGCGTCTACGTCCTCACCGCCCTGATGTTCGCCGGGCGCGTCGGGACCGTCACCCTTGCCGCCGCCCTGGCCTTGCGCCAACGCAGCCAGCTGTACCACTACCCGGAAGAGAGACCGATCATTGGCTAGTTCCTCAGGCGCCGTCAACCGCCCCGCCCACAACGCCCCCGTGCTGGTGATCGGGCTGGGCCGTTTCGGCGCCTCCACCGCAGAACAACTGGTCAAGCAGGGCCGCGAGGTGCTGGCCATCGAACGCGACCGGAACCTGGTGCAAAAATGGTCCGGCGTCCTGACGCACGTCGTCGAGGCCGACGCCACCAACATCGATGCCCTCCGCCAGCTCGGCGCGCAGGAGTTCAGCTCCGCCGTCGTCGGCGTGGGCACCTCGATCGAATCCTCGGTGCTGATCACCGTGAACCTCGTGGACCTCGGCATCGAGCACCTGTGGGTCAAGGCCATCACCCCCTCGCACGGCAAGATCCTGACCCGGATCGGCGCCAACCACGTGATCTACCCGGAGGCCGACGCCGGCGTCCGCGCCGCACACCTGGTCTCCGGCCGCATGCTGGACTTCATCGAGTTCGACGACGACTTCGCGATCGTGAAAATGTATCCGCCGCGCGAAACCGTGGGCTTCACCCTGGACGAGTCCAAAGTCCGGTCCAAGTACGGGGTCACGATTGTGGGGGTGAAGTCCCCGGGAGAGGACTTCACCTATGCCCGCCCGGAGACGAAGGTTTCCTCACGGGACATGCTCATTGTTTCCGGCCACGTAGACCTGCTGGAGAGGTTCGCCGCCAGGCCATAGCGCCCCGGCGTCGCTGGCTTAGCTGCCGCAGGATCAGGGCCCGGCGGTCTTCGCCGCCTTCGCTGCGGCCTTGCTTGCCTGCTTGCTGGCCCGCACCTTGCTCAGTGACTCCGGATCCACAATGTCAGCGACGGACAGGAAGGCGTTTTCCTGGCCGTAGTGGCCGGCGGCCTCGCGCCAGCCTTCAGCCTGAAGTCCACACTGCTTTCCCAGCAGCGCCAGGAAGATCTTCGCCTTTTGCTCGCCGAATCCCGGCAACGCCTTGAGCCGGCGCAGCACCTCCTGCCCGTCGGGGTCACCCTGGGTCCAGATGGCAGAAGCGTCGCCGTTCCAGTCACCGTGAACCGTCTCGGCAAGGGCTTGGACGCGGCCGGCCATTGATCCGGGGAACCGGTGGACGGCCGGGCGTTCTTTGAACACCTCGACGAACGCTTGCGGATCGTACCCGGCGATCGCGGAGGGGTCCATGGACCCGATGCGGGTCCGGATCTTTTCGGGACCGGCAAAGGCCGATTCCATGGTCACCTGCTGGTCAAGCAGCATGCCGGTGAGCAGGGCAAAGGCGTCGTCGCCGAGTAGTTTGTCCGCTGCGGGATCCCCTGTGATGTGCAGTTCCATGGGTCCTATCCTGCCACCCGGTCCGGTCTGCGTCATGGGTGCGCCTTAGTTGGGTCAGCCGAGCTGCCTGGTGATCTCCGCGGCCCGCTGGGCGGCAGCCCGGGCGCCGTCGGCGATGATCGCGGGGAGGCCGCGCTCGTCAAAGGTGGCAATCGCGCGTTCCGTGGTGCCGTTCGGGCTCGTCACTGCCTTGCGCAGCGCGGCCGGATCCGCGCCCGGCTCAGCCAGCATAAAGCCCGCCCCTGCGACTGTTTCCCGGGCAATCAGCTGCGACAGCTCACGGTCAAGCCCCAGTTCGACGCCGGCGTCCGCCATTGCTTCGGCCAGGTAGAACGCGTACGCCGGGCCCGAGCCGCTGATCGCGGACAGCGCGTCGACTTGGTGCTCGGGAATCTCGACGACGGTGCCAGCGGCAGCCAGGATGTCCTTGGCCAGCTGGAGCTGCGCCGGGGAGCAATGCGTGCCCGGCGACACGGACACGACGCCGTGGCCCAGCTTCGCCGGAGTGTTGGGCATGGTCCGGATCACGGGCTGGCCGGCCGGCAGGGCCGCTTCCAGCTGCGCCAGCGACACGGCGGCAGCGACGCTGATGACGATCGTGCCCGGTGCCAGCGAATCGCCGATCTCACGGGCCAGGTCCGCGATGCCCACGGGCTTGACGCCCAGGATGACGACGTCGGCGCCGGTAGCGGCCTGCTTGTTGTTCTCCGGCTCTTCCGCGCCGGCGATGGCCGTGATCCCCTGATGCCGCTTGGCGAGTTCATCGGCTCGTTCGACGCGCCGGACCGTGGCGACAATGTCCGCGGGGTCAGTGCCGCCCGCGATCAGTCCGCCAAGGATGGCCTCGTTCATTGATCCACAGCCCAGGAATGCGATTCGGTTGCTCATGCACCCATCATTGCAGTCCGGCCCGATTCACAGCCAGCTCACATCCCCGGGTCAGCGTCTTCACAAACTCCGTGGCTAACGTGGTGGATACCTCATTGAGGGTGCGAGTGATGCAGCAGGCATGCGGATGCCTGCCCGGCACCGGTCGTCTGCAGCGGGTTTCCCCCATTTTCCCGCAGCGGACGGCCGGTGCCTTCGCAGTTAACCGGCGCCTCCGCTCCGGCGGGCGCCCCCGGGGAATGCTTGCCAGCCTATGCACAGGTAAATCTGCTGGATCATCCAAGATCGGAAGATAACGTTGCACGTGCCTCCTCAACGAGGGTGCGAGTGATGATAACGGCGCCGGGCGCCTGCAGAAGCGTTCCCCCAGCTTCTTCTGCAGCCGCCCGGCGTCTACTCGTTTAAGTGCTGGTCCGGCGCGGCCAGGTGCCGGCGGCGGCGCGGCAGTCGCTGCTTCGCGGGCCATTCCCGGAGGAGCCTAGTGCTGGATCGGTCGTACTTCGATGGGAAGGGTCGTGGCGCGGGCCAGCTTGCCGGCCCAGCCGAGAGCGGCGTCGAGGTCCTCAGCCTCGATGACGGTGAACCCGCCCAGATGCTCCTTGGCCTCGGCGAAGGGACCGTCCGTGATGAGCACCTCGGTGCCCTGCTGCCGCACGACCGTGGCGGTATCGGTGGGATGGAGTCCGGCAGCGAACACCCAGGCCCCGGCGGCCTTCATTTCGCGGTTCAAAGCCTCGAGATCCTGCATGATGGGCTCAAGGAATTCCGGGGCGGGGGCGGGGGCGGGGCCGACTGGCTGGTAAACGCTGAGCAGGTACTGTGCCATGGTGTTGTCCTCCTTGGATACGGCCGGTTCCTTTACCGGCCTCTCACCTTCCAGACGAACGGCCTGCGTCCGGTTCGACACTGCCCTGCCGGAAATTTCGGGTCGCTCACCGGGCGTCGGCTGACTGGGGTTTCTTGGCGTCGGGTGACTCCGGGTCCGGTGACTGCGGCTCGGCGGGGTGGTCTGACTGGGTGACGTGGGGTGCGGGTTCCAGCGGGCCCTCGATGACCAGCTGATCCAGCCGGCGGAGGATCAGACCCTCGCGGAGGGCCCAGGGGCAGATCTCCATGCTCGGAAACTCAAACATTTCGAGGGCTGCTTCCGCCACCAGAGCGCCAGCCAGGAGTTGCGGGGCGCGGGCTTCGGAAACACCGGGAAGGTTCAGCCGGTCCTCCACCTCCATGGCGGAGATGCGCTGCGCCCACAGTCCCAGGTCCGTGGCGAACAGTTCCCGCTTGACGTAGGGCCCGGCGCCGCTGGGTGCAGCCCCGGCGATGCGGGCCAGCGAGCGGAGAGTCTTGGAGGTGCCGGCCACGTGGTTGGCCTTGCCGAGCTTCGCGAAGTCGCGCACCACCGGCTTGAGCGTGTTCCGGATGTAGCGGCGAAGGTCTTTGACACTCTTGGCCGACGGCGGATCGTCCTGCAGCCAGTCCCGGGTGAGCCGGCTCGCTCCGAGCGGGACCGACGTCGCGAGTTCGGGGAGTTCGTCCTCCCCATAGGCCATTTCGAAGGAACCTCCACCGATGTCCAGGTTCAGCACGGGTCCCGCACCCCAGCNCGTACCAGCGGCGGACGGCGAAGAACGTCATCGAGGCCTCTTCGCTGCCGGTCAGTTCCCGGAGCGTCACGGTGGTCTCATGCTTGACGCGGGCCAGGACGGCGGACCCGTTGGTGGCCTCGCGGATCGCGGAGGTACAGAACGCCAGCAGGTCCTCGGCTTTGTGCTTGGCTGCGAATTCCCACGCTTCGAGGACAAACTCGATCAGCTCATGCTGGCCTGCGTCGTTGATGCTGCCGTCGCTCTCGAGGTACTGCACGAGGGACAGCGGGCGTTTGTGCGAGGCGAAGGGCACAGGGCGCGCACCAGGATGGGCGTCCACGAGCAGGAGGTGGACGGTATTTGAGCCAATATCGAGGACGCCAAGACGCATAGGGTCATTATTCCCCCGGGAACGCGGCCCGCCTAACGGGCCGGCCGCACCCCGGCCACCGGCTTAGGGCTGTCCTGCCTCGCCGTCGGCCTCATCCGGCTCGTCGGAAGGCTTGAAGTCGCGGCGGATGTTCGCCACGCCTTCCGGATCGATCTCGAACCCGAAGGCGGCGCCTGGGTTGATGACCATGCCGAGATCGTCGCCAAGGTTTCCGAGGATCGCGGCGCCCTGGGTGCCGAGCACGTTGGGGGCGGCGGCCAGGTACTGCTCGGTGACGCGGCTCGGGTGCGAGAACACGGCGAGGACGGGCTTCCCGGCGGAGTTGGCCAGCACCAGCGGCTCGACCTGGGAATCGGCTCCCTCGAGCGCATCGGAGCTGACGATGTACACCTCGTTGTTGAGGAAGGCCAGGATGACGTCAACGGGGTTGGCGTCCGGCTCCTCCCCCCGGGCAAGCTTCTCCTCGAGGTCGTTCAGCGGCTGGAGGTCCAAGTGATCGGGCTGTTCAGTCATGCTCCTACTCGATCACGTTGCGCCCGGGTCCGCAATTCCTAACTCGTCCCCGGCACCCCCTACTTCTTGGCTGCAGCCTTGCGGGCCGGGGGCTTGCGCGCCGTCGTCGTGCGCTTGACCGGGCCCCTGGCGCGCTTCTCCGCGAGGAGTTCCACGGCCTGTTCCCGGGTCAGCTCCTCCAGCGAGGTGGAGCGCGGCACGGTGATGTTGGTGACGCCGTCGGTGATGTACGGGCCGAAGCGGCCTTCCTTCACCACGATGTTCTTCTCCGACACCGGGTCCGGGCCGAACTCTGCCAGCGGCGGGACGGCGGCGCGGGCGCCGCGCTGCTTCGGCTGCGAGTAGATCTCCAGGGCCTGCTCCAGCGTGATCGTGAAGATTTCCTCTTCCGAGCCGATGGACCGTGAGTCCGTGCCCTTTTTCAGGTACGGGCCGAAGCGGCCGTTCTGCACCGTGATGGGGTTGCCGTCGGCGTCCTGGCCGAGCACCCGGGGCAGGCTCATGAGCTGCAGGGCTTCGTCCAGGGTGATGGTGTCCACACTCATCGAGGCGAACAGCGACCCGGTGCGGGGCTTGGCTTTCACGGGCTTCTTCGGCGGCTTGGGCTTGCCGTTCTTGTAGTACTCCACCGGCTGGTTGGCGAGCTGTTCCTCGGTCATTTCCGGGATGACCTCGGTGACGTAGGCGCCGTAGCGGCCGTTCTTGGCGACCACGGTGTGCCCGGTGTGCGGGTCCGCGCCGAGCACGCGCTCCTCGGGGGCAGCGGTTTCCATGAGCTCCACGGCCTTGGCCGCGGTCAGCTCATCCGGTGCCAGGTCCTCGGGGACGTTGGCGCGGGCCGCCTCAACCATTTCGCCGGTCTTCGGATCGACCGTCGGGACGGAGCTTTCCAGATACGGGCCGAACTTCCCGACCCGCAGCGTGATGCCCTCGGTGATCGGAATGGAGTTGATTTCGCGGGCGTCGATCTCGCCGAGGTTGTTGACGATGCTCAGCAGGCCCGGATCGGAATCCTCGCCGAAGTAGAAGTGCTTCAGCCAGGCCGGACCGGCCGCCTGGCCGTTGGCGATCTTGTCCAGGTCCGCTTCCATGTCGGCGGTGAACTCGTAGTCGACGTAGTCGTGGAAGTGCTGTTCGAGCAGCCGGATCACGGAGAACGCGATCCAGCTCGGGACCAGCGCCGAACCCTGCTTCCGGACGTAGCCGCGGTCCTGGATGGTGGAGATCGTGGACGCGTACGTCGACGGGCGGCCGATGCCCTTCTTTTCCAGCTCGGCGGTCAGCGACGCTTCCGTGAAGCGCGGCGGCGGGGAGGTCTCGTGTCCGACGGCGGCGATCTCCGAGGCGGTGAGCGCGTCGTCCTTGGCCACGTTGGGCAGGCGGCGTGCTTCCTCGGAGTCCTCGTCCCCGCGGCTTTCATCCTTGCCTTCTTCGTAGGCGGCGAGGAAGCCGGGGAAGGTGATGACGGTGCCGGAGGCCGAGAACTCAGCGTCGCGGCGCTCGGCTGCGCCTCCGACAGTGACCGCACCGAGGCGGATCGTGGCGGTGGAGCCCTTAGCGTCGGCCATCTGCGAGGCGACGGTGCGCTTCCAGATCAGTTCGTAGAGGCGGAACTCGTCGCCAGAAAGCTGCTTGGCCACCTGCGCCGGGGTGCGGAAGGAGTCGCCGGCGGGACGGATGGCCTCGTGGGCTTCCTGCGCGTTGGCGGCCTTGCCGCTGTAGACGCGCGGGGACGCCGGGACGTACTCGGGGCCGTACAGCTCGGAGGCCTGGCGCCTCGCGGCCGTGACGGCCTCGTTGCTCAGCGCGGACGAGTCCGTACGCATATAGGTGATGTAGCCGTTTTCGTACAGCCGCTGGGCCACCTGCATGGTGCTCTTGGAGGAGAAGCGCAGCTTGCGGCCGGCTTCCTGCTGCAGCGTGGAAGTGGTGAACGGCGCCGCGGGACGGCGGGTGTAGGGCTTGGTGTCGACGGAGCGGACGCGGAAATCGGCGTCCTGCAGGCCTGCGGCGAGGGAGGTGGCGAGTTCCTCGTTGAGGTGCACGGCGTTGCGCGAGGTGAGCTCGCCGTTGTCGTTGAAATCGCGGCCGCTGGCGACCTTGGCGCCGTCGACCATGGCCAGTTTGGCCTTGAAGGAACCGGATCCTGCGCCGAACTGGCCGGTCAGGTCCCAGTAGGAGGCCGCTTTGAAGGCCATCCGCTCACGCTCGCGGTCCACCACCATGCGGGTCACGACGGACTGCACACGGCCGGCGGAGAGGCCCCGGGCCACCTTGCGCCACAGCACCGGGGAGATTTCGTAGCCGTAGAGCCGGTCCAGCACACGGCGGGTTTCCTGCGCATCCACGAGGTCCTGGTCGACGTCGCGCAGGTTGTCCATGGCGCGGTGGATGGCTTCCTTGGTGATTTCACCGAAGGTCATGCGGTAAACCGGCACCTTGGGCTTGAGCACTTCCAGCAGGTGCCACGCGATGGCCTCGCCCTCACGGTCTCCATCGGTTGCGAGATAAAGAGCGTCAGCATCTTTGAGCTGGGCCTTGAGTTCGGCGACCTTTTTCTTCTTGTCCGGGGACACCACGTAGTACGGCTTGAAGTCGTTATCAATGTCGACGGCGAACTTGCCCACCGAGGTCTTCTTCAATTCCGCCGGCAGTTCCGAGGGCTGCGGGAGGTCCCGGATGTGACCAATGGAGGCCTCAACAATGAAGCCCTCGCCGAGGTACTTGGCGATGGTCTTGCTCTTGGCGGGAGACTCCACAATCACGAGTTTCTTGCCGGTTTTGGCCTTGCTTGGCACGGTGCTCCTACAGAAAAAGGTGGCTCGGGCAGATGCGCCCATACCCGCCTAGTTCACCATATTTTGCGGATTCCCGCGCATCCAGCCTGAAACGGCGGGCTCCCGGGCCCGACTTCCGGACGTAATGAACCTCCGTCCGGCATCCCTCCGCAGGACGCAGCAAAGGCGCCCCGGGGTGCTGTCAGGCGGGGCTGCCGGCCGGGTTCGACGGGGGCCGTCCGCGGTCATCCGGGATCATCGACCACATGGTCGCCATCCGCACCGCGCCCTCGGGGACCTGGGCCGGATCGTCCAGTTCGTAGTCCCGCAGCAGGTCGAAGAGCCGGTTGTTGAGCTCTGCCCGCTGGTCCGGCGTCAGGTAGAGCAGGTTGCTGGCCAGCACCACGGAAGAGGGCCCGTCCACCGCTTCGCCGCGCTGGCGCTGCTCGTCCCGGGTCTTGGCATAGGCGTTGACGCGCCGGCGGTAGGCGTCCAGCTCAAGGTCCAGCACCGCGAACTCGGGACTCGCGACGCCTCCGCCCGAGTTGATGGTGAAGTCGGTGCCCGCGGCTTTCCAGCGGCGTTCCCGCGCGTCGCCGGCGGTGGCGGCCGGCACCACGATGCCCCACTTCTGCAGCGCGCGCAGGTGGTAGCTCATGGCGCTCGGCGTGAGGCCGGTCTGCGCGGCGAGTTCGGTGGCCGTCCGGCTCACCTGGGTTGAATACAGTTCGGAAATGACTTCCAGCCGGGCGGCATGGGCGAGCGCCCGGATTGCCTTCGGGTCAGTGATTTCCACTTTCTTCTCCGGGCGCTGCCGGCGTTTCGCGGCCGGAGGGACCGGTGACTCCGCCATTGGGGTTTCTGCATTCACACCACCAGTCTACCGAGCGCCGCCAAACTATGAAAGAAGTGCTTGACACTGCCAGCCGGCGGGGAGTACCTTGCGATTATGAAACAGATACTTCATAAACTGCCGGGCGCATCCGAGGCTAGGCTGCCCCTCTGGCGCAACAGGGATTTCCTCCTCGCCAGCAGCGCCCGCTTCATTGCCACAGCCGGCATGGGCGCTGTCATCATCAGCGTCATGCTGCACCTGCAGAACCTGGCCGCCGCCGGCCAGACGGCGGTTGCCGGGCCCTGGCTGGTGGCGGCGTATCTGCTCTGCTCGGCGCTCCCTCTGGTGCTCCTGGCGCCGTGGGCCGGCCGCCTGGCCGACACGCGGGATTCCAGGACGCTGGCGACGGCGTCCTCCGTGGTCAGCGCCGCGGCGGTCGCCGGCATGGGGCTGGGCCTCCAGTATCTGGACAACCATCTTCCCGTGCTGTTCGCCATGACCTTCCTCCTTGACGCCGCCCAGGCGGTGGCCGGGCCCACCTGGCAGGCCCTGCTGCCCCGGATCGTGGGCGAGGAACGGACGCCGCGGGCGCTGGGCACCATGCAGGCAACCATCATGATTGCCGGCATGGTCGGCCCGGCGGCGGGCGGGCTGCTGAGTGGCCGGGGCGGATCCGGACTGGTGTTTGCCGTGGCCAGCGGCTGTTACCTGGCGATGGCTGCGGGCGCCCTGCTGATCCGGACCCGCCGCGGCACGGCCGCCGAACGCGCCGGCAGGGAGACGCCTGCCCTGCTGGACGGGCTGCGCCTGATCCGGGCGGACGGCCTGGTCTGGGCCCTGGTCCTCGGCGCGCTCTTCTTCATCACGGTCGGCGAGGCGACCAACGTCCTGGAAGTGTTCCTGGCCCGCGACGAACTCGGCGCCACCGAAACGCAGTACGGGCTGCTGGCTGCGTCGTTTGGTCTCGGCATGGCGTCCGGGGCGGCGCTGGCCGCGCGGATCAGGACCCCTGCAGCCCGCCTGCGCATCCTGCTGGTTTCGATGGCCCTGACCTCGGCCTTCCTGGGGATCATGGCCCTGGTGCCGAGTGTGGAACTGTTGTTCGTGGCCTATACCGCGATGGGGGCTGCCTGCGGGGTGCTGAACGCGTGTTTCGGGGCGATTGCAATCCTGCGGATCCCGGAGGGCGGCCGTGGCCAGGCGATGGCCATCCTCGGCGGCCTCACCCGGGCCGTCTCCATTGGAGCCTTGGCGCTGGGCGGGCTGCTGGGCGCCCTGTTCCCGATTCGGCTGAGCTTCCTTGTCACCGGGGTGGGCGGG
>NZ_AUPJ01000140.1 GCF_000427315.1 Arthrobacter sp. TB 26 | reverse complement strand
CCCGCCGGACCACGGTGCAGGATGTGCACCTGCCGGGCCACATTTCCGCGTCCACGCTGGTGGATCTGGAGGCTGACGCCGGCTCCGTCGTCGCCCGGCTGCGGCGTCCGGTCCCGCGGGAACCCGGGATGTCCGCCCGCAAAGGCACTGCCTTCCATGCCTGGGTGGAGGAGTATTTCGGCGCCGCCGGCATGCTTGACTTGGGTGAGGCGGCACGCTCGGACGACCACATCGACGCGGCGTACGGTCTGGACAGCATGGTGGAAACGTTCCGCCAGTCCGAGTGGGCCAACCGCGCCCCGGCCCACGTTGAAGTACCGGTGGAGACGCGGATCGGTGACGTCGTGGTCCGCGGCCGGATCGACGCCGTCTTCCGTGATGCCGACGGCGGGTGGGACCTAGTGGACTGGAAGACCGGCCGGCGGCCGTCCGCCGCCCAGCTGAAGACCAAAGCAGTCCAGTTGGCTGTGTACCGGCTGGCCTGGGCCCGGCTCAAGGACGTCCCGCTGGACCAGGTCCGGGCGGCGTTTTACTACGTGGCTGACAACGAGGTGGTGCGGCCGCACGATCTGGGCTCAGCGGAACGGCTTGAACAAATCGTCGCCACGGCTCTGGGGACCGGCTAGGGGGACTTCGCCTCGACCACCGTGAGCGCGGTCGTCGAGGTGTCTTCTGCCGGGCCGGGTGCGGCCGCCTGGATGACGGCGATCGACTGGGTTGAGGTGTCGGCCTCTGAACCTTCTTCGTCGGCCGGTTCGTCGGCTGGCCCGGCCGCCGGTTCGTCGTGGGGGATCGCAGTCACGGAGACACTGGATACGTTGCTGTTCGCAGGCTCAGCGCCCGTGGCGGCGCCGTCGTCGCCCACGGAACCGTCAGCGGTTCCCAGGGGGATCGGCGTCACGTGGACGGCAGGCATCGCGGTGCTGGAGGGAACAGCGGCAAGCCCGGAGACCGCGTCGGGTGCCAACAGGGTCACCTTGCTCACGGCCGGCAGAGGCACATCGCCCGGAGCCGGCTGGGGGAGCGGCTCAACGCTGATCGGCTGGCCGCCGTGTTCCGCGACGTCCTCGGCGAGTGCGGTGAGCATGGACTCGGCCTCGTCGATCATGTCCTGGTTCCCGGCGGCGATGCCCTTGACGAGGTACTGCGCCAGGGCGAATTCGGCGGAGAGCGCCGCACGCCGCAGCAGGTGGGCGTCGGGCACGTCGCGCCGCGACGAGGTGTAGTGCGCCAGCACGGCGTCCACGAAGTCCTGGTCGTTGGACGCGACCAGCCACGCCATGTCGTCAGCCGGGTCGCCGATCCGCAGATCAGTCCAGCCGGTCACGGCGGTCACACGGTCGCCGTCGACCAGCAGGTTGTCCTCGTGGAGGTCCCCGTGGACCACGCACGGATTGAAGCGCCACAGGGAGACGTCCTCAAGGGCGTGTTCCCAGCGGCGGAGCAGCAGCGGCGGAATCTTGCCGGTCGTCGCGGCCTGGTCCAGTTCGTTGAGGCGGCGCTGGCGGAACTCATTGGGGGTGTAGCTCGGCAGGTCGGCGTTGCTGACCAGCGAGTGCGGCAAGTCGTGGATGGCGGCGAGGGCCGCGCCGATTTCGCGGGCCACGGCAGGTGCTGCGGCGCCGAGTTCCTCGACCGACCGGGTCGATCCGGCCAGGTGGGAGTAGACGAAAGTGCTCAGCGGGCCCTGCCGTACGGTCCCGGCCACGGTGGGCATCAGGAAGGGAAGCTCGGCGCGGATGCCGGGGACGAAAGCGCGCAGCACCAGGAATTCCGTTTCCAGCCGGGCGCTGGCCTCGGCGTGGCGAGGCGAGCGGACGCGCCAGCGCTTGCCTTCGGAGTCCAGCAGGAGAGCCGAATCGAAGTCTGCCGGATCGTCGGGCGCAGAGCTGACGGCGGTTGGGGTCAGCCCGGGGACCGCCGCGGTTGCCACGGCTGCCAGTTCGATTGGTTTTCTTCTCACTGTTCCACGGTAGATTGAGCGGCGCCCAAGACGGCGATGCACCACGGCGAGTCTGAAAGATCCGGAATAATTTGCGGTAATGCGATGCCCCGCCGGGCTGCGCCGTGACGCCGGCCGCCGGGGCGGGTGCGGATGCCCACATACGCCGGGGAAAAATGTGAATTGTCAGCGGGAGTCAGTACGGTAGGAACATGAGTCTTGCGGAGTCACCGGCACCCAAAAACCCGGCACCCAAAAACCCAACACCCAAGAATCAAGCACCCAAGAATCAAGCCCCGGAGAGCCAGCCCCGCGAGGACACGTCAATCCCCCCGCACCCAGGCCCCGCTGCGAACCTGCTCAAGGACACCGTCCTGCCGGTGCGCCCGGCGCTGATTGACCGGGGCTCCGCCGCGCGGCTGAAGCCCGGAATGCTTGAGGAGCTCATGGCCGCCGGGGGCGCACGGGCCATGGTCCTGTCCGGCCGGCAGGCCCTCATCAACGGCAACAGCCTGGTGCTGCTGGATGCCGCCGAACTCGCCCGGCACCTGCAGGACACCCCCTATGCCCCGGAACAGCTGATCTACCTGGGCTCAGCCCTGCCCGGTGCGGACCTCGAGGCGGGCACCCATCTGGTCCTCTTTGTCCTGCCGCAGCAGTTCGAAGTCCAGGCCGAGGAATTCGAAGCCCACATTGCCGGCATCCCCGAAGGTGCGCACTGGGCCGGTTTCCGTGATGTCGCCGCCACGCTGGACCCCACGGACACCGCCATCTTCATCGAAGCCAGCGCTATCGCCAACTGGCACGCCACCCACACCCACTGCCCGCGCTGCGGCACCGCCACTGCGCCGGAGGCGGGAGGCTGGGTCCGCCGTTGCCCTGCAGACGGCTCGGAGCACTACCCGCGCACCGATCCCGCCATCATTGTTACTGTCGTGGGTCCCGACGGCCGGCTGCTGCTCGGCGGCGGCGGCCCCCTTGACGCCCGGAACTACTCCACCCTTGCCGGCTTCGTTGAGCCGGGGGAGTCCCTGGAACAAGCAGTGGTGCGTGAGATCGGCGAGGAAGTCGGCGTGCGGGTCACCGCCTGCCAGTATCTCGGTTCCCAGCCATGGCCCTTCCCGGCCTCCCTGATGCTAGGTTTCACGGCCACGACCACTGACACCGAAGCCACGCCCGACGGCGTCGAAGTCACCCGGGCGCGCTGGTTCAGCCGGAGCGAACTGCAACAGGCGGTGCTCAGCGGCGAGATCGTCATTTCCAGCAGGCTGTCCATCGCCCGCGCCCTCATCGAGCACTGGTACGGCGGGGTCATCCAGGACCGGACGGACAGTGCATAAGGCGCTCGTGACTACACGCAGCGGCGCCCCGGCACCACGGGTCCCTTACTGCCGCGCATCCACCGCACACCCTCGAACGACTGAGCAGCAACAGTGAATACAGATCTCTTCCAGTCCAGCGACCTTCCGGCCGGCCAGCCCGGCGACGGGGCGCCGGAGAAGGAACCCCCGGCACCGGACAACCGCTCCCTCGAGGAGCGCATCCTCGGCGGCCTCGACGCCGAACAGCGCGAGGTAGCCAGCACCCTGCAGGGGCCCATGTGCGTCCTCGCCGGCGCCGGAACCGGCAAGACCCGCGCCATCACGCACCGCATCGCTTACGGGGTGCACTCGGGCGTCTACAGCCCGCAGCGGCTCCTGGCCGTCACCTTCACCGCGCGGGCAGCGGCCGAAATGCGCAGCCGCCTCCGCGACCTCGGCGTTGGCAACGTCCAGGCCCGCACGTTCCACGCGGCCGCGCTGCGCCAACTCCAGTTCTTCTGGCCCCAGGCCGTTGGCGGCGTCCTGCCCAACCTGCTGGACCACAAGGCCCAGATGATTGCCGAAGCGGCCCGGCGGCTGCGCCTCAGCACCGACCGCGCCTCGATCCGCGATCTGGCCTCCGAAATCGAGTGGGCCAAGGTGTCCATGCTGACGCCCGCCAACTACCTGGAAAAAGCCCAGGGCCGCGGCACCCCGGGCGGCTTTGACCTGACCGCCGTCGCCCGTGTCTTCCAGTCCTACGAGGACGTCAAGACGGACCGGAACGTGATCGACTTCGAGGATGTCCTGCTGATCACCGTAGGCATCCTGCAGGAGGACCCGAAGGTCGCCGCCACCGTCCGCGAGCAGTACCGCCACTTTGTCGTCGACGAATACCAGGACGTTTCGCCGCTCCAGCAGCGGCTGCTGGAACTCTGGCTCGGCGGCCGCGACGAGCTCTGCGTCGTCGGCGACGCCAGCCAGACCATCTACTCATTCACCGGCGCCTCGCCCAAGCACCTGCTCGGCTTCAAAGCCCAGTACCCCGAGGCCACCGTGGTCAAGCTGATCCGCGACTACCG
>NZ_AUPJ01000139.1 GCF_000427315.1 Arthrobacter sp. TB 26 | reverse complement strand
CGCCGCAGCGGGGGTCCCGTCGCCGACGCCGCCTGGGCCACGCCGCTGCAGCTCGTGGCCCAGCGCCCGGCCGGGCCGGTGCCGCAATTCACCGAATGCTCCGACGACGAGGCCGAGGCCGCAACCGTGGCGGTCAAGGTGCGCGAACTCCTCGACGCCGGCACACCGGCCAGCCAGGTCGCGGTCCTGTTCCGCACCAACGGACAGTCCGAGGCCTATGAGCAGGCCCTGGCCTCGGCGGGGATCGGCTATCAGCTGCGCGGCGGGGAACGGTTCTTTGCCCGCAAGGAAGTCCGCGATGCCATCCTGCAGCTGCGGGCGGCCACGCGGGCCGTCGCCGAAACCGCCAGCCCTGAGCCGCTCGGCCAGCTGGTCCGCGACATCGTCGCCTCGCTGGGCTACACGGACGCAGCTCCGCACAGCGGCGGCGCGCTCCGGGAGCGCTGGGAATCGCTCGCGGCGCTCGTCGCACTGGCCGACGAACTGGTGATCAGCCGCGGCGCACAGTTCACCCTCTCGGACTTCGTGAACGAACTCCAGGAACGCTCCCTCGCCCAGCACGCTCCGACCGTCCAGGGCGTCACCCTCGCCTCGCTGCACGCCGCGAAGGGCCTCGAATGGGACGCAGTGTTCCTCGTCGGGCTCAGCGAGGGGCTCATGCCGATCTCCTTCGCCGACAGCCCGGAATCCGTGGATGAGGAGCGCCGCCTGCTGTACGTGGGGATCACCCGGGCCAGGGAACATCTGTTCCTGTCCTGGTCCACCGCACGGACCCCGGGAGGGCGCGCCAACCGGAAGCCCTCGCGCTTCCTGGACGGCCTGCGACCCGACTCGGTGGCCAGCTCATCGGTCCGCGGCAAGGGAGCGGCGCCGCGCCGCAAGGCTGCCGTGCCGGCCACGTGCCGGGTCTGCGGAACCATGCTCTCCTCCGGCGCCGAACGCAAGGTGGGCCGCTGCAACCAGTGCCCGCCCAGCTACGAGGAGCAGACTTTCGACGCGCTCCGGCAGTGGCGCAAGGAAATAGCGCTCGACGCCGACGTCCCCGCCTTTGTGGTGTTCACCGACGCCACACTCACCGCCATTGCCGAAGCCCGTCCCGACTCCCTCGAACAGCTCGCCACCCTTCCCGGGGTGGGCCCGTCGAAACTGGAGAAGTACGGCGAAGCAGTGCTGGCAGTGCTGGTCGAAAGCACCACGCTGTGATGGCCGGCGTCAGCACGCGGGCAGGCAGCCCGGCAG
>NZ_AUPJ01000138.1 GCF_000427315.1 Arthrobacter sp. TB 26 | reverse complement strand
CCGCCGGCTGGCTCCTCGCCTCGCTCGGGCTCAGTAAGGACGATCCCGGGGACGAGAAGCTTCCAGAGGCCCTGGCCTCGTCCCTCGACGCCGAACTGTCGTGGACGGTGTCCACACCGAGGGTGGCAGCTACCTGTGGACCCCGGCAGCCCTGGCTTCCCTGCTGGGACCAGCCGACGGCGCCGCCGTCGCCCGACTCATGAATGTCCACCCCCGCGGCACCGTCACCGCGGAGGGATCCCCGCTGCACCCCGGCCGGGCGCTCCCGCCGGACCCAGCCTGCCCGGGACGACAAGGTGGTGGCCGGCTGGAACGGGCTGGCGGTCGCGGCCCTGGCCGACGCCGGCGCCTTGCTGGGACAACCCCGGTTAGTCGCCGCGGCCGGGCGGATCGCAGCCTACCTGGAACGGGTGCACTGGCGTCCCGGTGCCGATGGCCAACCCGGCACCCTCATGCGGATCTCCCACGACGGCGCCGCCCGGGGGATCGGCGGGCTCCTGGAGGATTACGCCTCCTGCGTCGAGGGCCTGATCGCGTTCTACGCCGTCTCCGGCCGGACACGCTGGTACCGGCTGGCAGAGGACATCCTGGCGGCAGCCTGCGCACGATTCACCACGGACGGCACGCTCAAGGACACCGCGGTGGAGCCTGCACAAGTCGCCAACGCCCGCGGTGGACGCGCGTCGCTGGAGCTCTTCGACAACGCCACGCCGAGCGGAGCCGCCGCCTTCGCGGGCGCGCTGCTGTCCTGTGCGGCACTTTCCGGCTCCTCTGAATACCGGGCCCTCGCCGGCAACATCCTCTC
>NZ_AUPJ01000137.1:11677-13684 GCF_000427315.1 Arthrobacter sp. TB 26 | reverse complement strand
CCCGGACGCGCCGCGGGCGCTGCGCCGCATCATCATCGAACAGCGCAGCCACCTGCACCGTTCACTCACGGCACAGGCCGTGGCCCCAACCCCGCTATCGACTGCTCCGTAACGGCCCTTTAGGCGGCTCTAAAGGGCCGTTACGGAGCAATCGACGGGGTTGGAAGGGCTCAGGGCACCCGGTGCAGCCACTCCGTGGTGCCGAACTTGGCGTCGACCCGGTGGTGCGCGGCGGCGAGCTCAGCCTCGGTGAGTTCCGAGGGTGTCGCGGAGTACCGTTCAGCGAAGACCTCCATCATGGCCGCGACGATCTCGGCCCGGGCAAGGCCGGTCTGCCGGCGCAGCGGATCCACCCGCTTCTTGGCACTCCGGGTGCCCTTGTCGGAGAGCTTCTCCTTGCCGATCCGCAGGACCTCCACCATCTTGTCCGCGTCGATGTCATAGCTCATGGTGACGTGGTGCAGCATGCCACCGTTCGCGAGCCGCTTCTGCGCGGCTCCGCCGATCTTGCCCTGCTCGGTGGCAATGTCATTGAGCGGCACGTAAAACGCGCTGATGCCCATCTTCTCAAGGGCAGCCATCACCCAGGCGTCCAGGAAGCCGTACGAGTCGGCGAAGCTGATGCCGTCCACCAGGCTCTGCGGCAGGTACAGCGAGTACGTGATGCAGTTGCCGGCCTCCATGAACATGGCTCCCCCGCCGCTGATCCGGCGGACCACGCTGATGCCGTGGCGTTCGACGCCGGCAGGGTCCAGTTCGTTGCGGACGGACTGGAAGCTGCCGATCACCACTGACGGTTCCTCCCAGTCCCAGAAGCGCAGGGTCGGATTGCGGCGCCCTGCGCCGACCTCTTCGGTCAGGACCTCGTCCAGCGCAACGTTGACGTGGGTGGGCAGCACGGACGGGGCGATGATGTTCCAGTGGTGGTCAGCCCAGCCGGTGGCCATCGCGAGGGCGCGCCGGACGGTGACGGCCACGGCGTCGGCGGAAAAACCAAACAGGACGGCGTCGGCGGGGAGGGCCGCTGCCACCGCGGCTGAGATGTCCGCGGCATTGGTGTCGGCCGCGAGGCCCGTGAGCGCCCTGTTGATCTCCAGCAGCGCCTCGTCCGGCTCCAGGAAAAAGTCCCCGCTGATCGAGACGTTCGCGAGCACACCGTCGACGACGTCGAAATCGGCGACGACGAGTTTACCGCCGGGAACCTTGTACTCCCCGTGGCGGCGGGCGCCGCCGTCGTCAGCGCTGCTGGAACCGGGGACCGGGCGAAGGGTTGTCATGCCCTTAATCCTGCCACGATGCCAAGGGTGAAAGACGCAAAAAGCCCGCACCGTCACCGGTGCGGGCTTTTCCAAAAGACCTTGGGGAGAAGAAGTTACTTCTTGCCGCCGAAGCCCTTGAAGCGAGCGTTGAAGCGCTCGACGCGGCCTGCAGAGTCCATGATGCGCTGCTTGCCCGTGTAGAACGGGTGGGACTCGGAGGAGATTTCGACGTCGATAACCGGGTAGGTGTTTCCGTCTTCCCACTCGATGGTCTTCTTGGAAGACACGGTGGACTTGGTCAGGAACTTGACGCCGGAAGCCAGGTCGTTGAAAACAACAGCTTCGTACTTCGGGTGAGTATCAGACTTCATAATTGGACCTTTGTTCGCACAACTGGATTTTGCCAGTTGCCAGGTATGAATGGGATGGCCGGCGGAATGCACCGGACGGCCAGCTATCAATCATAGCGGAAAGTCGGCGCCTTCGCCGCCTGACCAGCGGCGGCGCTTGGGTGCCACGGTTCAAGCCCACGGTTCAAGCCCACGGTTCAAGCCCACCGTTCAAGCCCACCGTTCAAGCCCACGGTTCAGTCCCGCGGGCGTAACTCCCAGAAGGCGACGGCCGACGCCGCCGCGACGTTGAGCGAGTCCACGCCCGCCCGCAGGGGGATCTTCACGGCGAGGTCGACGGCGGCCAGGGTCGCCGCGCTCATCCCGGCGCCCTCGGTGCCAAGCACGAGGGCGAGCTT
>NZ_AUPJ01000137.1:10208-11670 GCF_000427315.1 Arthrobacter sp. TB 26 | reverse complement strand
GGGCGGCCAGCTCATCGAGGTCGACGGCGTCGTCCGTAAGTTCCATGGCGGCCACGGTGAAGCCTTCCGCGCGGAGCACCTGCAGGTCCCCCGGCCAGTCCTCCAGCCGGGCCCAGGGCACCTGGAACACCGTTCCCATGCTGACCCGGACGCTGCGCCGGTACAGCGGGTCCCCGCAGCGCGGCGACACGAGGACGGCGTCGATGCCCAGCGCAGCGGCGGACCGGAAGATCGCTCCGACGTTGGTGTGGTCCACGATGTCCTCCAGCACGGCAACCCGCCGGGCCCCGGCGAGCAGCGCGGGCAACGGCACGGGATCGGGCCGCTGCATGGCCGCCATGGCGCCACGGTGCAGGTGGAAGCCGGTGATGTCCTCGAGGAGGGCTGCGGAGCCGATGTACGCGGGGACGTCCGGGTACTGCTCAAAGATGTCCGCGAGGTCCTCGAGCCATTTCTCGGCCAGGAAGAAGGAGCGTGGCCGGTGACCCGCGGCGAGGGCCCGGCGGAGCACCCGGGAGGACTCGGCGATGTACATGCCTTCGGCGGGTTCCCGGAGTTTGCGCAGGTGCACGTCCGTGAGCTGGGTGTAGTCCGAAACCCGGGGGTCATCGGCGGAGTCAAGGCGGTGGAAGGTCACGGGCGGGTCACTTGAAGAGGTTGGCGATCATGAAGCCCAGGGCGACCAGGCCCAGGACAAAGATGACTCCGCGCAGGACCACCGGGGGCAGGCGGCGGCCGACCTTGGATCCGATCACGCCGCCGATCAGCGAACTCACGGCAATCAGTCCGACGACGGCCCAGTCGATCCGGCCGAAGGCGAAGAGCAGGTAGGAGGCTGCCGCCACGACGTTCACGCCGAGGACCAGGATGTTCTTCATGGCGTTGGCGTTCTGGATGGTGCCGGTCATGAAGATGCCGAGGATCCCGACCAGCAGGATGCCCTGGGCGGCGACGAAGTATCCGCCGTACACGCCGGCGAGGTACACCAGGACCACCAGGATGACGCCGTGGCGGCGGTCCCGGATGGCATGTTCGGGGTTCTGCTCCCGGTTCCGGACCCACTGCTGCAGCCGGGGCTGGAACGCCACCATCAGCAGCGCGAGCACGATCAGGACGGGGGCAGCGTAATGGAAGACCTTCTCGGGCAGGTGCAGCAGCAGGTACGCCCCGGTGATGCCGCCCAGAAGCGACGCGGGCAGGAGTTTGAGCAGCTGCTGTCCGCGTCCTGTCAGTTCCTTGCGGTAGCCCCAGGCGCCGGCGGCGTTCCCGGCCACCAGGCCCATCGCGTTGCTGATGGACGCGGTGACAGGTGCGTAGCCAAGTGCGATCAGCACCGGGAAGGTCACCAGGGTGCCGGAACCGACAACACTGTTGATGGTGCCGGCCCACAGCCCGGCGAAGAAAATGAAGACGCTATTGAAGAACTCCACGCGCGGTCAGCGGTCCGTTCAGCGGCGGGCGG
>NZ_AUPJ01000137.1:7720-10198 GCF_000427315.1 Arthrobacter sp. TB 26 | reverse complement strand
CCCGCCGCGACGCTGACGTCCAAAGGCAACCCGAAGGTTTCGCTCAGGTTTGTGGCCGTCAGGACGCCTTCGATCGGGCCCTGGGCCACCACCGCGCCGTCGCGCAGCAGCATGGCGTGGGTGAAGCCCGGCGGGACTTCCTCGAGGTGGTGCGTGACCAAGACAATGGCCGGGGCGGCGTCGTCGCGGGCGAGTTCACTGAGCCGGTACACAAGATCCTCGCGGCCGGCCAGATCCAGCCCCGCGGCGGGTTCATCCAGGAGAAGCAGTTCGGGATCGGTCATCAGGGCCCGGGCGATCTGGACGCGCTTGCGCTCCCCCTCGGACAGCGAGGCGAACGGCCGGTTGAGCAGAGGGCCCATGCCCCACTCGTTCAGGAGGGCGAAGGCCCGGCGTTCGTCGTCCTTCTCATAGCCCTCGCGCCACCGTCCGGTGACACCGTAGGCCGCCGTCACGACGACGTTGAGGACCTTCTCGTGCTCCGGGATCTGGTTGGCCAGCGCAGCCGAGGACAGGCCGATCCGGGGCCGGAGTTCAAAGACGTCGACGGCGCCCAGGATTTCCTCGAGGATGCCTGCCATTCCGCTCGTGGGGTGGATCCGTGCGGCGGCCAGCTGGAGCAGAGTGGTCTTGCCGGCGCCGTTGGGACCCAGGATCACCCAGCGTTCGCCTTCCTTGACCTGCCAGTCGACCTTGTCGAGGAGGGTTTTTGCCCCACGCACAACGCTGACGGCGGCCATTTCAAGAACATCACTCATAGGAGTAGACACTAGGACAAAAAAGCGGACGACTGATAACCGGTACGCCGGGGCCCTGCCGGGGGCGGGCTGCGCGGCTTCCGCGGCGTCACTGTCGCGCAACGGATTCGGGCCCCGATCTGCCTGATCGCTAGGATTGCAGCCATGAACCTGTACGTGACCGCCGTGAGCTATGCCCCGAAACTTTCACTTCCCGAGGTGCAGCAGCTCCGCACGCTGCTCGCAGCAGCGGGACTGACGCTGGACGCCGAATCCCGCACCGGAGACGACCGCTTCGAGGTCTATACGGCGGACGTCAGTTCCGACGTGGCCTCCACCGTGGACCGCAGGGAGGGTGCGCTGGCCGAACTGCGCCGAACGGCGGCAGAGAACGGCCCCGCCGGAGTCGACACGGCCATCGTCCCCGCCGCCCTCCGCAGCGCGGAGCGGAAGTTCCTCATCATGGACGTGGATTCCACCCTGATCCAGCAGGAAGTGATCGAACTACTGGCCGCCTACGCCGGCAAGCGCGAAGAAGTAACGGCGGTGACCGAGGCCGCCATGCGCGGCGAACTGGACTTCGCCCAGAGCCTGCACGCACGCGTGGCGGTGCTCGCCGGACTGCCGGCCGACGTCGTCGATTCCGTCCGTGCCGAGGTGAAACTGAGCCTCGGCGCGGCGGAGCTCGTCACTGCATTCCAGGAAGCCGGCCACGTCGTGGCGGTGGTCTCGGGGGGCTTCAACCAGATCCTGCGGCCGATCGCGGAGGGCCTTGGACTTGACTACTGGGTCGCCAACGAACTGGAAATCGCCGACGGCGCGCTGACCGGAAAGGTGATCGGTGAGGTGATCGACCGGGCGGCGAAGGAGAAGTACCTGCGCGAATGGGCCGCCAAGGAAGGCATCCCGATGGAGCACACGATTGCCGTCGGCGACGGGGCCAACGACCTGGACATGCTCGGCGCCGCCGGGATAGGCGTGGCGTTCAACGCCAAACCGGCCGTCCGCGCGGTGGCGGACGCCGCCGTGAACATGCCCTACCTCGACGCCGTGCGGTACATCGCCGGAGTCTGAGGCGGGACGGGCACCCGGGAACAACACCAAAGGCCGGGGCGGTTGCCCCGGCCTTTAGTGTGCTCCCCGAAACGGCTGGAACTAGTTGTTGCTCTTGTCGAAGTAGTCGGCTCCGCCGACGTATTCGGTGTGGCCGGACTCGACGTCGGCCGTGACCATCTTGGCGACCTCGGCGGCGAACTCCTTCACCGAGTACAGCTTCCCTGCCTCGGCACGGCGGGCCTCGATGGCACCCGGGTTGGAGCGGTCCAGCAGGGTGGCCGTCACGGTGCCCTCGATCATGTCGCCGGAGACGATGACCAGGGAGATGCCCTTCTCAGCCAGGTTCGGAATAAGTTCGCGGAGGGCGTCCTCGCCCGCGCGCTTGCTGCGTGCCACCGGCTCGTAGTTCTCCATGGTGGGAACGGTGTTGATGAAGTGGGCCTGGTGGCTCGTCACGAAGACCACCCGGGACCCCTCGGGCATCAGCGGGACGGCGGCGTTGAGCATGTTCACCTGGGCGTCGCGGTTGAGCTTCAGTGCGTAGTCCGCCTCCATGCCGGATTCCATCCCGCCGGAGGCGTTGAGGACCAGGACATCCAGCGAGCCGAAGTTCTCCATTGCGGCACTGGCCAGGGCCTGGACCCCTTCCTGGGTGGTGAGGTCTGCGCCGACGGCGGCCGCGCGG
>NZ_AUPJ01000137.1:0-7715 GCF_000427315.1 Arthrobacter sp. TB 26 | reverse complement strand
CCGCCTCGATCTCCGTGACCACCTTGTTGGCACGGGGAGCCTTCTGGCGGTAGTTCACGACGACGGCGGCGCCCTCGGCGGCGAGGAACTTCGCCACCTCAGCGCCGATCCCCCGCGACGAACCGGTCACGATTGCGGTCTTGTTATCCAGCAGTCCCATACGAGCTCCTTTGTTCCAAACGTCCAAAAACGGTGGGTCTGCAGTCCATCATGCCAGCGGTGCAGGTGTTTTCCGTTGTTCAGGTTCCACAAAGAAGCCGCGGCAGCCTAGTGACGGCCGGGCCCGCAGGCGTAGGATCTCGCGCATGGAACCGCTGCGCCGCATGGGCCGGGAAGCCGTGGATCAGGGGCCCTGGTGCCTCGGGGAGTGACGGAGGATTCGACGCCGGAGCAGGTCTTCAGCGGTTCCCCGCGCGGCCTGGAGCTGTTCCACGCGGTGGAGGAGATGCTGGCCGCGCCCGCCCCGCCGGCCATGCGGGCAACGAAAAGCCAGGTGGCTTTCCGGGACCAGCGCGGCTTCGCGTACCTCTGGTGGCCTGGCCGGTACGTCGATTCCGACGTGCCCGCCGTGCTCTCGATTNCGCCGCGACGGCTCGGCGAGGTTCAAGGAAGTGGTGACTCCCTCCCCCGGCGTCTGGATACACCATCTGGAGCTGCACACGGTGGATGAGCTCGACGCCGACGTTGCCGGCTGGCTGCGCGAAGCACGCGCCGCAGCGGGTTGATGCTACGTGTGGTCGATCCTGATCTTCTTGGCCGTTACGTCCGGCGCCGTCACGGGGGCAGGTGCGCGCACCTCGAGAACGCCGTCCTTATAGGTCGCGGTGATGTCCTCTTCCCTGGCACCGGGCGGCAGCGCGACACTGCGCGTGAACGAGCCATAGCGGAACTCCGAGCGGTAGCCGTCTTTGCTCTTGTGCTCGGTCTTTTCCTCGCGTTCGGCCTTGATATGCAGCATGCCTTCACTGACGGAGACGTCGACGTCCTTGTCGGGATCAATCCCCGGAACTTCAGCGCGCACCACCAGCGTGGTGCCGTCCACAAACTGCTCGACCTTGATGGAAGGGGTCATCGTCAGGTCGCCGTCCAGGAAACGCTTGATCGGTTCCAGCACGTCCGACGGCACCCACTTGTTCATGTCAGCCACGATTGTCCTCCTGTTTCCATGCCCCTGCCGTGGTGTGGTCAGGGGCTGTAGCCCCATTACACACCCGGCGGCGCACGGCGCAAAGGGGAAAAAGTCCTGTTGTTGGCGGACGTCACGGGCCGGCCGGGGCGGCAGGACAGCGGCGNGCCGTCGTGTCCTGCTGGATCCCGCCCTAGTGGCCCATGCCGAGGCCGCCGTCCACGGGGATGACGGCACCGGAGATGTAGGCGGCCTCGTCGCTGGCGATCCAGCGGACGACGTTGGCAACCTCGGAGGCTTCGGCGAAACGGGCGGCGGGAACCTTGGAAAGGTAGTCCTTCTGGGTCGCCTCGGGCAGTTCCGCCGTCATGTCGGTGTTGATGAAGCCCGGGGCCACCACGTTGGCGGTGATGCCGCGGGCACCCAGCTCACGGGTCAGCGAGCGGGCGATGCCGACCAGTCCCGCTTTGGAGGCCGAGTAGTTGATCTGGCCGGGCGCGCCGTAGAGGCCCGAGACGGAGGAGATCAGGACCACGCGGCCCTTGCGTGCCCGGATCATGCCCTTGGAGGCCCGCTTGATCACGCGGAAGGCGCCGGTGAGGTTGGTGTCGATGACCGAGGTGAAATCGTCCTCGCTCATGCGCATCAGCAGGGTGTCCTTGGTGATGCCGGCGTTCGCGACCAGCACCTCGACGGGGCCGTGGGCCGTTTCCACTTCGGTGAACGCGGCGTCGACGGAGGCCTCGTCCGTGACGTCGGCCTTGACGCCAAGGATGCCCGCGGGGAGCGCCGATTCGCTGCGGTACGTGACGGCCACCTTGTCACCGTTGGCGAGGAAGGCTTCGGCGATGGCGAGGCCGATTCCGCGGTTTCCGCCGGTTATCAGGACACTGCGGCCGGTGGTAGCTGTTTCAGACATGGTGGGGCTCCGGAATTCTGCGGCGGGACGGCGCCGCGCTGGGGGCGGGATTTTCCTGCCTCCGATCTTAGCGCCCGGCAAGCGCGCGTTTGGGCGGCCCTGCCGTTGGTGAGAGAATTGGAGTAAGCCTTGGGAGCGTGATCTGACAGCCTTGACACTGAAAAACCGACCCGGTGTACCTGTGCCCGGGACTCCGGACGTACCGTCCGGTGATTCCGAGGTTCACAGCATCACGGACGCCGCCGCCGCGCACTCTGAAGAGATGCGACAGCGGATGATCAAGTACGCCGTCGCGATGGGTATCCGCATGGTCTGCCTGGTCCTGATTTTCGTGGTGGATGGCTGGTTGAAAATCCTCCCGGTCATCGGGGCCGTGTTCCTGCCCTGGTTCGCCGTCATCATCGCCAACGGCAGCGACAAGGCGGAGGTGCACTCCGACTCGCTGCTGGACTATGCGCCGCTGGCCCAGCTCGACGCGCCGGCCACCGCCACGTCTGAGGCCCCAGTTGGCCCCGGTGTCCCGGGTGTCCCGCCGTCGGAAGACCCGTCGATGACGCTGCTGCAGGGCGAACTCGTCGAGGACGATGACTCCCCAGAGGGCGGCAGCGACGTCCAGGAGCGACCCCCGGGCGACGACGGCGACCACGGACGGGCAGCATCATGAACCTTTTTGACCTCACCGGGAACGGCGGAGCCGCCGGTCCGGCTGAAGCCGTCTGCTCCCGCAAGGCATGCCGGAGCGGCGCCGAATGGCAGCTGCTCTGGAACAACCCGAAAATCCACACCCCGGAACGGCGCAAGATCTGGCTGGCCTGCGGAGAGCACCGGGCCTGGCTCGAGGACTACCTGCAGACCCGCGGGCTCTGGAAGGACACTGTGGCATTGAACCCGGCAGGCAAGGCACGCTGAATGTACCGTTTTCTCTTCTCCAGCAAGTGGCTGGGGTATCTGTTGCTGGCCGCGATTTTTGCTGCCGCCTGCGTCGGACTGGGCCGCTGGCAGATGGACCGCCGCGCCGAGACGCTGGCCGGGATCAACCGGGTCACCTCCAACTATTCCGCGGCGCCCGTGCCGTTCGCTGACGTCAAGGACCAGTTCAGCGCGCTGTCGGCGGAGCGCGAGTGGACCCAGGTCGAACTGAAGGGCAGTTACGACGTCGCCGGGCAGCGTATCGTCCGCAACCGTCCACTCAACGGCCAGCCCGGCTACGAAGTCGTTGTCCCCTTCAAGGTGGAAACAGGCGAGACCGTTGTGATCGACCGCGGCTGGCTGCCGATCGGTAACAACAACCCGGGCCGCCCCGACGCGGTTCCTGCACCTCCGCAAGGCACCGTGACCGTCATCGCCCGCCTGAAACCTGCCGAGCCCGGGCTCCAGCGCGGTGCCCCGGACGGCCAGCTGGCGTCGATCGACCTCGCCGCCTACTCCGCCCAGCTGGGCTACCCCGTGCTGGCGGGCGCCTACGGGCAGCTGGCGTCAGAGAGTCCGTCCGTGGCAGACATGCCGTTCCCGTTCCCGAAGCCGTCCACCGACGAGGGCACCCATTTGTCGTACTCGCTGCAGTGGTTTGCGTTCGGCGTGCTCATGTTCATTGGTTTCGGGTATGCGGCCCGGCAGCAGGCCCGAAACGCGGCTATTGACGCCGAGGACGCCGAAGCTCAGGCCGGAGACGGCGTCACCGCCGGCGGCTTGATGCACTCCAGCGGCCCGGCTGCCCGCCGTCGTCCTGTGCCCCGCAAGCGGAAGAACGCGACCGCCGAGGAAGAGGAAGACGCCATCCTGGACGCCCAGGGGTTCTGAGACGTGGACGTCTTGTGGCCGGATCCGGTGGCGCGGGTGAAGCGCGCGTTGAACGCGCTCGGCGCCGAGGACACGGTCACGGTGTTCGACTCGAAAGTCCCGACGGCTGCCGCGGCGGCCGCGGCGCTCGGCTGTGACGTTGCGGCCATCACCAACAGCCTCGTGTTCGACGTCGCGGGCGCCCCGCTGCTGATCCTGGCCAGCGGCGCGGCCAGGGTCGACGTCGGGAAGGTCGCCGGGCAATTGGGCGCCGGGAAAATACGCCGCGCCTCGCCCGAATTCGTGCTCGAGCATACGGGCCAGGAAGTAGGCGGCGTAGCCCCGGTCGGCCACCCGGAGAAAATCAGGACACTGCTGGATGAGTCCCTGGCGGCCCATCGCGTCCTCTGGGCCGGTGCGGGAGACCACCACTCGATGTTCTCGATCAGCTACGAAGAGCTGCATCGGATCACCCAAGCCAAAGAAATGTCCGTCCGCTAAGAGCTGGCAGCAGGGAGCGATGACAAATGCACAAGCGCCGAACGCGGATGATTTGCGTAGCGTGCGTCTAAGCGAGGGACGAGCGAGCACGCGGCAAATCATGCGCGCGAGGCGCGAACGCAACCAGACCGGGCGCCCTACGCCAGCGTAATCAGGTCCAGGTAGTCTTCGTTCCAGTGGTCCTCTATGCCGTCGGGCAGCAGCACCACGCGCTCGGGGTTGAGCGCGGCGACGGCGCCTTCGTCGTGGCTCACCAGCACCACGGCGCCGGTGTAGTTGCTGAGGGCCCCGAGGATTTCAGCGCGGCTGGCGGGGTCGAGGTTGTTCGTGGGCTCATCGAGGAGCAGCACGTTTGCACTCGAGGCCACGATGGTGGCCAGGGCGAGCCGGGTCTTCTCGCCGCCGGAGAGCACCCCGGCAGGCTTGTCGACGTCGTCGCCGGAGAACAGGAACGAGCCCAGGATGTTGCGCACTTCCGCGTCATTCATGTCCGGGGCGGACGAGCGCATGTTCTGCAGGACGGTGCGGTCGACGTCGAGCGTCTCGTGCTCCTGGGCGTAGTAGCCCACCTTCAGGCCGTGGCCCGCAACGACTTCGCCGGTGTCCGGTTTGTCGACGCCGGCCAGCATGCGCAGAAGCGTGGTCTTGCCGGCACCGTTGAGGCCCAGAATGACGACTTTGGAGCCGCGGTCGATGGCCAGGTCAACGTCGGTGAAGATCTCCAGCGATCCGAAGGACTTGCTGAGGCCGTCGGCGGTGAGCGGGGTCTTGCCGCAGGGTGACGGGTCCGGGAAGCGCAGGGCTGCCACGCGGTCGGTCGCGCGCACAGCTTCAAGGCCGCCGAGCAGGCGCTCGGCACGCTTGGCCATGTTCTGCGCGGCGACGGCCTTGGTGGCTTTGGCGCGCATTTTGTTGGCCTGGTCGATGAGGACCTGGGCCTTCTTCTCCGCGTTGGCGCGCTCACGCTTGCGGGCGCGCTCGTCCGTTTCGCGCTGCTGGAGGTAGCGCTTCCAGTTCATGTTGTAGAAGTCGACCTTGGCGCGGTTGGGATCCAGCAGGAACACCTTGTTGACGGTGGCTTCGAGCAGCTCCGTATCGTGGCTGATCACGATCAGGCCGCCCTGGTGGTTCTTGAGGAACTCGCGGAGCCAGGTGATGGAGTCCGCGTCGAGGTGGTTGGTGGGCTCATCGAGGAGCATGGTCTCGGCGTCCGAGTACAGGATGCGGGCAAGCTCGACACGGCGGCGCTGGCCGCCGGAGAGGGTCTTGAGCGGCTGGTTCAGCAGCCGGTCCGGGAGAGCCAGGTTGGAGCAGATTGCGGCGGCCTCGGCTTCGGCCGCGTAGCCGCCGGCGGCCAGGAACTCGGATTCCAGCCGGTCATAGCGGTTCATGGCCTTGCGCTGGACCTCGGCGTCGTCGCTGGCCATGTCCTCATGGGTCTGCTTGAGCTTGTTGACGGCGATGTCCAGGCCGCGGGCGGACAGGATGCGGTCGCGGGCCAGCTGCTCCATGTCCGGTGTCCGCGGGTCCTGCGGCAGGTAGCCGATCTCGCCGCTGCGGGTGACCTTGCCGCCGGCGGGCAGGCCCTCGCCCGCGAGCACGCGGGTCAGTGTGGTCTTGCCTGCACCGTTACGGCCCACAAGGCCGATCTTGTCTCCCTTGTCGATCCGGAAGCTCACCTGGTCCATAAGGAGGCGGGCGCCGGCGCGCAGTTCGAGATCCTGGACGGTAATCAATGCAGCTAAGGCCTTTCACAACAGGGAACGCCGCGGCACATCGGTGGAATCTGGTGGGGGCCGGGGCAGTGTGGCCGAGAGTTCGGCCTCTCCAAGTCTACCGGCCCAGCCTCCGACCGTTGACAAGAGCGCCGCCGGCTGCCCGCAGCGACGGACGACGGCGGTGCGGGCCGTGCGCTGGGAGGCACCTCCCGGCGCCGTTGGTGCTGCCCTCCAGCTCCGGGGCCGCCGGCTAGTAGGGCTTCTACAAAAAACGCCTTCCGCCAGGCTCGTAGAGTCAAAACCAGAAGCTGGCCCCGAAACACTTGCGATAGGAACTCCCATGACGAAGACCGACGGCAGCGTTGCCGTGACCCCAGCCCGGCAGCGGACCCGCTGGAACGCCACCGACCTGGGACTGATCGCGGTCTTTGCCGCGCTCGTGGCCGGCTCCGCCCTGGTTGCCGCCATTCCCGTCGCGGGGATGGGTGTTCCCATCACCGTCCAAACGCTCGCGGTGATGCTCACCGGCCTTGCCCTGGGCCCCGGCCGGGCGTTCGCCGCCGTCGGGCTTTACGTTCTCCTCGGACTCGCCGGGCTGCCGATCTTCAGCGGCGGGCGCAGCGGGCTCGGGGTTCTGGCCGGTCCTTCGGCGGGCTACATCATCGGCTTTGTGTTTGCCGCGACAGCGGCGGGCTGGCTGACCGTCGTCGTGCTCCGCCGCACGGCGGGCCGTCCCGGCAGGCTTCGCGCAGTCCTGCTTTTCGCTGCCGCGATGGTGAGCAGCATGATCTTCGTCCACGGCCTGGGCATCCTCGGCATGATGGTCAACGGGAAGCTGGACGTCTCGAAGGCGTTCCTCGCGGACCTGGTCTTCTACCCGGGAGATGTCATCAAGAACGTACTGGCCGTGACAATTGCACTGGCGCTGCACAAGGCATTTCCGGACCTGCTGATCCGCCGGGTCCGGACCTTCGGGACGGTTACCAGGGCACCCGGCAGCGGCAGTGCCAAGGCAGCGGTGGACCACCGGCCATGAGCGTCATCGTGCTGGACCGGGCTGCGGTGCGGGTGGCGGTCGACGGCCGCGCCGGGCCCAAAACCCTGCTGGAGGAGCTGACCCTGCAGTTCACCGAGCAGCGGATCGGCGTCATCGGGGCCAACGGATCCGGCAAGTCCACCCTCCTGCGGCTCCTGAACGGCCTCGTGGCACCGAGCAGCGGCACCGTCACGGTCGATGGCTGCGACACCGTCCGGGCCGTGCGGGAGGTACGCCGGCGCGTCGGCTTTGTCTTTACGGACCCGTTGTCCCAGCTGGTGATGCCGACCGGCCGGGAAGACGTGGAGCTGTCCCTCCGGCGTTCGGTCCGCAACGCCCGGGAACGGCGAAGCCAGGCGGAAGCGACCCTGGACCGTTTCGGGCTGCTGCCGCTCGCCGACCAAAGCATCTACGAACTGTCCGGCGGGGAGCGCCAGCTCCTGGCCCTCGCGGCGGTCCTCGCCGTGGCCCCGGACGTGCTGGTCCTGGACGAGCCGTCCACCTTGCTGGACCTGCGCAACCGGGAGCTGCTGCGGCGGACCCTGGCAGGACTCGGGCAGCAGGTCATCCTCTCCACCCACGACCTCGAGCTCGCGCTGGACCTCGACCGGGTCCTGGTGGTCGACGCCGGCAGGG
>NZ_AUPJ01000136.1 GCF_000427315.1 Arthrobacter sp. TB 26 | reverse complement strand
CCTGCCGCGCGGTGAGGGTCCGCGGCTGGAGGATCCGCGTCTGGGGCAGCGGTGAGTGGCCACGGATTCCTGTTGGCCAACTATGCGCCCGGAAACTCCCTGGTGCACCGCGCGCCGCTGTCGCTGAAATTCCTCCTGGTGGTGGGTTGCGGCATGGCATCGTTCCTGCTGGTGGACTGGGCCGCAGCCGCCGCTGCTTTGGCCGTGATGTGCGGCCTCTTCCTGGTCAGTGGGGCGGGGCTGCCGCGGCTCTGGCGGGCGGTCCGGCCGGTCGTTCCGGTCTTGGCGGCGATCGGGCTGTTCCAGTGGTGGCAGCTTGGCGGCCCGACCGCGGCACGGATTGTGCTCAACGTGCTGGTCTGTATTGTGGCGGCGTCGATCCTCACTGCCACCACGCCGGTGCAGCGGCTGCTGGACGGCGTGGCGTCCCTTGCGAGGCCGTTCCAGCGCTTCGGCGCGGATCCGGAACGCTTCGCGCTGACCATCGCCATTATGCTGCGCAGCATCCCGTTTATCGCCGGCGCGTACAGCGATGTCCGCGATTCCGCCCGGGCCCGCGGGCTGGAGCGCAACCCCCGGGCCCTCATCCTCCCGGTCTTCATCAGCACTGTGGCCTTCGCCAGGCAGACCGGAGATGCCCTCGCCGCGCGCGGCCTGGGCGAGGCCGAGGACCGCGGATAACCCGCTGCCCCGCCGCGGGACATGCCCTCCCCTGATTCTGGCCACTGGACATAATCCCACGAAGTCCACCGGCTGAGCCCGGGGCTGGGCATGCCCGCCGGTGCCGGGAGGAGGCAGCTAGGACAAAGTCCGGTACTCCAGCAGTGCGGCGGTGCCCATGCCGCCGGCGATGCTGATCAGGGCCAGCGCCAGTTGTCCTTCGACCGGGCTGCGGCGCGCCTGTGCCAGGAGCCGCGTGATGAGCACGGCGCCCGACGCACCGTAGGCATGCCCCAGGGCCAGGGCACCGCCGTCGAGGTTGGCGCGTTCCGGTGCGATGCCGAGCTGGTCCAGGCACGCAATGGTCTGGGAGGCGAAGGCCTCATTGAACTCGACCAGCCCCAGTTCCGCGGCAGTGAGACCACTGCGTTCCAGCAGGCGTTCGGCCGCGGCCGCCGCCCCGATGCCCAGCAGCTGCGGGTCCACGCCCGCCGTATCCGTCCCGCGTACCAGGAGCCCGTCCGCGGCCCCCAGCTCACGGGCGCCCTTCACTGAGGTGATGACGACGGCGGCAGCCCCGTCGGCGTCGAAGCAGGAGTTTCCTGCGGTGACAGTCCCGCCCGCGGCAAACGCCGGCGGG
>NZ_AUPJ01000135.1 GCF_000427315.1 Arthrobacter sp. TB 26 | reverse complement strand
CGCCGGGGCGGCAGCTACATCCTCACCGGCAGGGGCGTGGAACAGCACGTCGACGGCACGGACACCGCCACCGCCGCCATCAACCTCGCCTTGCTGCTGGGCCTGCCCGGCTCCGCGCGCAGCGGCTACGGCACCCTCACGGGCCAGGGCAACGGCCAGGGCGGACGCGAGCACGGCCAGAAGGCGGACCAGCTCCCCGGCTACCGCAAGATCACCGACCCCGCCGCCCGCGCCCACATGGCTGCGGTGTGGGGCGTTCCGGAGACGCTGATCCCCGGCCCAGGCCTCCCCGCCGTCGAACTTCTCAAGTCCCTGGGACAGCCCGACGGCGTCCGTTGCCTCTTCGTGCACGGCGCCAATGTGGCGGTTTCCGCGCCGGATGCCAACGCCGTGATCGCCGGGCTGCGGAGCCTGGACTTCCTGGTGGTTTGCGACTTCTTCCTCTCCGAGACCGCCGCCGAGGCGGACCTGGTCCTGGCGGTCACGCAGTGGGCAGAGGAGGAGGGCACCCTGACCAACCTTGAGGGCCGGGTGCTGCGCCGCCGCCGGGCCATCGCTCCCCCGCCCGGGGTCCGCAGCGAGTTGTGGATCATGACCCGGCTGGCCGAGGCCCTGGATGCCCCCTCAATGTTCAGCGAGGATCCGGAGACCGTCTTCGAGGAACTCCGGCTCGCGTCCGAAGGCGGCCTGGCCGACTACTCCGGGATCGACTACGCCATGCTGGACCGCGGCGAGGCCGCCTACTGGCCCTACCCCGCCGGCAGCACCGGCACGCCGCGGCTGTTCCTCGACTCGTTTGCCCACCCGGACGGGCGGGCCGTGTTCACCCCGGTGACGCCCCGCCGTCGTGCTGTTGCTTCGGCTTCCGCCGGCGCTGCGGCCGCTGCGGACCGGGCCGGCAAGCCGATGACCCTGATCACCGGGCGGCTGCTGGAGCATTACCAGTCCGGTGCGCAGACGCGGCGGGTTCCCGCGCTGGCCGAGGCCCAGCCGGAAGCGAGGCTGCAGATCCATCCGGCGGCCGCCGCAGCGCAGGGCATCGCCGATGGCGATTTTGTCTCAATTTCCAACGGCCGCGGCGAGGTGTCCTGCCGCGCCGCGTTGAGCACGGAGATCCGGCCTGAAACGGTGTTCCTGCCGTTCCACTTCCCGGAACTGGGAAGCGCCAACCGCCTCACGGAGGCGGCCACGGACCCGATCTCCGGGATGCCGGAGTTCAAGTACAGCCATGTCTGGGTCCGGCCCGGCGCTGCCAAGCTCCGCGCCACTGAACTGCCGGCCACTGAACTGCAGAAGGAAGGTGCGTCATGACTGAGCGCATTGTTGTTGTGGGCTTCGGGCCGGTGGCCGCGCGGCTGGTCGACGAGCTGCTGCCGGCGGTCCGCAGCGGACTGGCGCACCTGATCGTGATCGGCGAGGAGGCGGAAGCCGCGTACAACCGCGTGCTCGTGGCGGACCTCGGGGTCGGCCGGACCACGGCGTCGGCCCTGGCGCTGTCCGATGCCGCCGCGCTGATTGCCGGCGGCGTCGACGTC
>NZ_AUPJ01000134.1 GCF_000427315.1 Arthrobacter sp. TB 26 | reverse complement strand
CCTTTACTTCTTGGCCTTGTCCTTGGACTCGTCCGTGGTGAGGGCGGCGATGAAGGCTTCCTGCGGGACCTCGACGCGGCCCACCATCTTCATGCGCTTCTTGCCTTCCTTCTGCTTCTCCAGCAGTTTGCGCTTCCGGGTGATGTCACCGCCGTAGCACTTGGCGAGAACGTCCTTGCGGATGGCCCGGATGCTTTCCCGGGCAATGATCCGGGAGCCGATGGCGGCCTGGATGGGCACCTCGAACTGCTGCCGCGGAATCAGTTCGCGCAGCTTGCCCGTCATCATCACGCCGTAGGCGTAGGCCTTGTCACGGTGGGTGATGGCACTGAAAGCGTCAACTTGCTCGCCCTGGAGCATGATGTCCACCTTGACCAGGTCGGCCACCTGGTCGCCGTCGGCCTTCCAGTCCAGCGAGNGAGCCGTAGCCGCGGGTCTTGGATTTGAGGATGTCGAAGAAATCAAAGACGATTTCGGCCAGCGGCAGGCGGTACCGGATTTCCACCCGGTCCTCGGAGAGGTAGTCCATGCCGCCCATAACGCCGCGCCGGCTTTGGCACAGCTCCATGATGGCGCCGACAAACTCGTTCGGCGCAAGGATCGTGGCGGAGACCATCGGCTCGCGGACCTCAGCAATCTTGCCGCTGGGGTATTCGCTGGGGTTCGTGACGTGGACGACCTTCTTGTCCTCCAGCGTCACCTCGTATTCCACGTTGGGGGCGGTGGAGATCAGGTCCAGGTTGTATTCGCGTTCGAGCCGCTCGCGGGTGATTTCCAGATGCAGCAGGCCCAGGAAGCCGACACGGAAACCGAAGCCCAGCGCCGCGGACGTCTCGGGCTCATAGACCAGCGCCGCGTCGTTGAGCATCAGTTTCTCGAGGGCATCGCGGAGCACCGGATAGTCCGTGCCGTCCAGCGGATACAGTCCGGAGAACACCATCGGCTTGGCATCGGCATAGCCGGGGAGGGATTCCGTGGCGGGCTTGGCCAGGTTGGTGACGGTGTCGCCCACCTTGGACAGGCGGACGTCCTTTACACCGGTGATGAGGTAGCCCACTTCGCCGACGCCGAGGCCCTTGGAGGGGGTGGGCTCCGGGGAACTGACACCGATCTCGAGCAGTTCGTGCGTGGCACGGGTGGACATCATCTGGATGCGTTCGCGGGGGTGCAGCATGCCGTCCACCACGCGGACGTAGGTGACCACGCCGCGGTAGGTGTCGTAGACAGAGTCGAAGATCATGGCCCGGGCGGGGGCGTTGGGGTCGCCCACGGGGGCCGGCAGGTCGCGGACGATCTTGTCCAGCAGGGCCTCGACGCCCATGCCGGTCTTGCCGGAGACGCGGAGAACGTCGTCGGGGTCGCCGCCGATCAGGTTGGCGAGTTCCGCGGCGTACTTCTCGGGCTGCGCCGCCGGGAGGTCGATTTTATTCAGGACCGGGATGATCGTCAGGTTGTTTTCCATCGCCAGGTAGAGGTTGGCGAGGGTCTGGGCCTCGATGCCCTGGGCCGCGTCCACGAGCAGTATGGCCCCTTCACAGGCCGCGAGCGAGCGGGAGACCTCGTAGGTGAAGTCGACGTGTCCGGGGGTGTCGATCATGTTCAGCGCGTAGCTGATGCCGTCGAGCTCCCAGGGCATACGGACTGCCTGGGACTTGATGGTGATGCCGCGTTCGCGCTCAATGTCCATGCGGTCCAGGTACTGGGCCTTCATGTCACGGGACTGGACGACGCCGGTGTACTGGAGCATCCGGTCGGCCAGTGTGGATTTGCCGTGGTCAATGTGCGCAATGATGCAGAAGTTCCGGATGATGGCCGGATCTGTTGCGGCGGGCACCGGGGCGGTGCGGGCCATGGGAGACACGCAGGGTCCTTACTGTTGGCTTTTTCCACGGACCGGCGCTGAGGCTGGTTTCCCATCCTGCGACGTGCCGCATAGCTGAACCTATAGTCTCCCACGTCCGGACCCGTGGAAGTGCATCCCTGCATTCAGTAGCTGCACTGAATTGCCGCGATGATTCTCTCCCCTTGACGCGCGCCGCGAAGCGCGGCCCCCTCGGCCGCCGCCCTGCTGCCGCCCTGCCGCCTGCCCGGGTGGGGTGCCGGTATGGTTTCCCCATGGCTTGGAACTTACGCTCGATCGGCAATGCAGTCCGCAGTACTTTGCGCTTCCTGGAGGGGCGCTCCGGCTCCGCGCCCGGCAGCTCGGGCAAGGCCCGGCCGGCCGGCACAACGGCAAAATCCGGGCAGGCCGCTGCCGGCCTGACCGGCACCTATCCCGGAGACTTCCGGGGAACGGCAAAGATCAGCTACGCCCCCTCCCCCAACGGCCGCCCCGAGCCGGGCGAAGTCGTCTGGACCTGGGTGCCGTATGAAGAGGACCACTCGCGGGGCAAGGACCGCCCAGTGCTGCTGGTGGGCACCAGCGGCCGCTTTCTGCTGGGCCTCATGCTGACCAGCAAGGACCACGACGGCGACCCGCGCCGGGCGGACGACTACGTTGACATCGGCACCGGCCCCTGGGACCGGCAGTGGCGCCCCAGCGAAGCGAAACTGGACCGCATCCTGCAGATCAACCCGCAGGACGTCCGGCGCGAGGGCGCCATCCTCGACGCCGGAAGCTTCAGCGTCGTCGCCGCCGCCCTGCAGACGCGCCAAGGCTGGCGCTGACCGGCGGCCCAATCGGCACCCTGCCGGCGTCTCTGCTACTATTGACAGCTGTGTGTCCGTGCAGGTCGACGGCCACAGATGGTTGGTCGCCATAGGTATCCCCACGCCGCTCAGTCAATGGCCAATCTGAAAGCCCTCTAGACCATTTTCCGCATTGAAAAAGAGAGTTCACACGTGGCTAATATTAAGTCCCAGAAGAAGCGCATCCTCACCAACGAGAAGGCTCGCCTGCGCAACAACGCAGTCAAGTCCGAGTTGAAGACTGCCATCCGCGCCGTCAACACCGCCGTTGAGTCCACCGACAAGGATGCTGCGGCTGCCGCACTGCTTTCTGCCAGCCGCAAGCTGGACAAGGCTGTCAGCAAGGGCGTTCTCCACAAGAACAACGCCGCAAACCGCAAGTCGGCCATCTCCAAGAAGGTCAACGCGCTGTAAGGTTTCCAGTTCACTTGAACTGACGATTGTGGCCGGCACCCCAGGTGCCGGCCACTTCCAGTTAAGCCGCACACTAAGGGGCAACCTGCGCCGGCAAATTACGTTGCCGGCGCCGCAAGTGCTGCGTTAGCGGCGCACCGACGTCGCAATCACCGTTACGGCGTGTTCGACGGCGTAGACCGGGTCACGGGACAGGCCTTTGACCTGGGCATCAGCCTCGGCGGTCACCTGGATGGACCGGACGAGGCCCTCAGGGGTCCAGCGCCGGACCTCCCGCTGCGCCTGCTCGACCAGCCAGGGCTGCATGCCCAGTTGCTTGGCAATCTGGGACGAGGACCCCTGGGCGCCGGCCACCTTGGCCAGGGTGCGGAGCTTCGAGGCCAGCGCGGCCACAAGCGGAACCGGGTCCGCCCCCGTATCGAGGGCGTGGCGGAGGGTGGAAAGAGCCAGCGGGGCGTTCCCGGCCATCGCGGCATCGGCCACTTTGAAGGCGGTGGCTTCCACCCGGCCCCCGTAGTACCGGTCCACCATGGCGGAGTCCACCGCGGTGGCGGCATCGGCGATCAGTTGGCTGCAGGCGGCCGCCAATTCGGCCAGGTGGGCGCCGACGGCGTTGACCAGGGCATGCACGGCCTCGGGTTCGATGCGCCGGGACGCGGCCTTGAACTCGTTCGTCACGAAGGCGATCTTGTCCGCGTCCTTCTTCAGGGGCTGGCAGTCGACCACAGGCCATCCGCCGGCTTTGATGGCGTCCAGGAGTTTCTTGCCGCGCACGCCGCCGCTGTGGCGGAGGACCAGCACGGCGTCGGGCTCGGGCCGGGCGAGGTACTTCAGTCCGTCGGTCAGGAAGGCATCGTTCATGCCCTCCAGCCCTTCCACCTCAATGAGCTTCTGCTCGCCGAAGAGGGACGGGCTGACGTTCATGGCAAGGGAGCCCGGCTCGTAGTTGCCGGCATTGAGCCGGGTGACTTCGACGTCGGGGGCTGCGGCGCGGACCTGCGCCCGGATGCGGTCCATGGCGCGGGAACCCAGGTAGTCTTCCGGCCCGCCGACCAGCACGACGGCGGCCGGGGTCACATCGCGCCAGGTGGCGGTGTTCGATGCCGCGGGCCGGGCGCGTGGGGTCTGGGCAGCAGCCACTGAGGTTTCCTCCCGGAAGATTGTGTGCAGACTCTAAGCCTGCCACGGCCTGGGCGGTGCACCAAGCCGGGCCGGCGCCTTCCCCGCGGTACCCGCCGGCCTTCACCGCGCGGCGGCATCCGGTTGAGCAGGGCCACCGTCCGCTCATGCGCCGCGAGGGCCAGCCCGACCGTGCGGGCCGGGTGGAAGGCCAGCCAGCAGGCGGCCAGGGCGGAGGCGGATAAGAGTGTCATCGTGGCAGCGCCAAATGCCCCTTCCGGCCATGGCAGGACGGCGCCGGGCAGGCGGGCGAAAAAGCGGGCGGTTCCTCCCACCCCGTTGGCGAAGGCGGCAGCGACGGCCAGCGGCACGGCTGCGAGGTCCGGGGCGAGCGGCACCAGCGGCACGGCCGCGGTCCCCAGCAGCGTGACCGGGGCAACGAGGATGGCGGCTACGACGTTGGCTGGCAGGGCATAGGCCGGGAACTGCGGCTGCAGCAGGACGATCACCGGCCCGCAGAAAGCCTGTGCGGACAGCGGAACCGCGACTCCCGCGGCCGCCCAGCGCGGCACCGCTGCCGGGAACCACGCCATGATCGGCCGGCCCGTCACCACGATGCCGAGGGTAGCAAGCACGGAGAGCAGGAATCCGAAGCTGGTGGCAAGCCCGGGTTGTGCCAGCACGAGTCCGGTCACGGCAAGGCACAGGAGGCTCAAGCCCCGCCCTGGCCGGCCGCCGGCCAGGGCCGCGAGCCCAATGGCGCCCATCACGGCGGCGCGCAGGACGCTGGAGTCCGGGCCGACCATCAGGACGAACAGGCCGAGCCCCACGAGGCAGAGGGCCGAGGTGAACGCCCGGTTGAGCCGCAGGCTGCGCGCAGCCAGCAGGAGTGCGCCCAGGATGACGCTGCAGTTGGCGCCGCTGACTGCTGTCAGGTGGGTCATCCCGACGGATTTCATGGCCGTGTCCAGCTCCGCATCCAGGGAGCTGGTGTCGCCCGTGACCATACCCGGCAGGAGTCCCCGGGCATCTCCGTCGAGTTGTCCTGCGGCATGGGTGAAACGGCTGCGGAGGTCCGCCGGGCCGCGCTGCCAGGGGCCCGGTGTTCCGACCGCGATCGGGGTCGAACTTGCCGACAGGACCGCCGCTTCGGACTGGCCCGGCCCGGAAGGCTTGAGTTTGCCGGTGGTACGGATCCGTTGCCCGGGGATGGCGTGCTGCCAGCCGGGCCCGCCCAGGACCAGCAGCCTGGCCGGCGTGTGCACCCGGCGCGCGTCGAAGGTCATGTCGATCAGTGTGACCGGCACGGCCGACCGG
>NZ_AUPJ01000133.1 GCF_000427315.1 Arthrobacter sp. TB 26 | reverse complement strand
CCGGGACGACCGTCCGGCGCGCGGCTTTGACCGGGACGACCGTCCGGCGCGCGGCTTTGACCGCGGCGACTCCGGCCCCCGCCAGTTCGGCCGCGACCGCCCCGAAGACCGCCCGGTCCGTGTCCCCAATGCCCGCGATCTCCGCAGCGCCAACCGTCCCGACCGCGAGCGGTCACCGCAGATCGACGACGACGTCACGGGCAAGGAACTGGACCGCGCCACGCAGCACCAGATCAAGACCCTTGAGGACAACAGCGCCGAGTGGGTGGCCCGTCACCTCGTCATGGCCGGACGCCTGATCGACGACGAGCCTGAGCTTGCGTTCCAGCACGCCCTCGCGGCCAGCCGCCGCGGTGGCCGCCTCGCAGCTGTCCGGGAAGCCGTGGGCCTGACCGCCTACGCTGCCGGCCACTACGGCGAAGCCCTGCGCGAGTTCCGCACCTACCGGAGGATCAGCGGCTCCAACATGCACCTGCCCGTCATGGCAGACTGCGAACGTGGACTCGGCCGGCCCGACCGCGCCCTGGAAATGGCACGCTCCGAAGAAGCCAAGGACCTCGATGCCCCCGGCAAGGCTGAGCTGGCCATTGTGGCCGCCGGCGCCCGGACCGACCTCGGCCAGCTCGACGCCGCCGTCTCCGAACTGGAAATCGTCCAGCTCGACATCAACCGTGCTTTCTCCTACAGCCCGCGCCTCTTCCGCGCCTACGCCGAGGCGCTGGCCGCGGTGGGCCGCACGGCTGAAGCGGAGAAGTGGCAGCGCCAGGCCGCCGTCGCCGAGAACGCCCTCGGCCTCGATGTCGCGGAGGATCCGGACATCATCGACCTCGGTTGGGACGAGGAAGAGGAAGCGCGTGAGGAAGCACAGCAGCGCCGGCTCCTTGCCGAGCAGGCTGCCCAGCGGTCCGCTCCGGCTGCTGAAGAGCAGGCACCGCGTGCTGCCAGCGCCGAGGCCGTTGCCGGTCTCCAGGAATCACCTGAAACGTCAGCGAACGCTGTTGACGAAGGATCGGACGACGCCGAATCCGACTTCTGGGAGTCCGACGACGCTGAATCCGACGACGACTCCGTGGAAAAGGACGCACTGGACCGCTCCGAGGTACTGTCCGGTGACGTGTCCGGCGAGACCGGACACGGCTCCCACGACGACGATTCCCCGGAAGACGACACACACGACGCCGACTCCCGCGAGCCGGAACGCACCGAAGGCTGAACTGGAATGGCAGCACCGGAGCTGATTTCGACCTTCGACGCCCTCCTGGCCGATCTCGACGGCGTCGTCTATGCGGGCCCGCACGCCATACCGGGTGCGGTGGAGTCCCTGCGCAGGCTCGCCGGGATCGGCGTCGGCTTGGGCTACGTCACGAACAACGCCTCCCGGACGCCCGCGCAGGTGGCGCAGCACCTGCGCGATCTGGGCGCGCCGGCGGAGGACCACCAGGTGGTCAGCTCCTCGCAGGCAGCAGGGGAACTGCTGGCTTCCCTGCTGCCGGCGGGTGCCCGGGTCCTGATTACCGGCGGGGACTCCCTCGCGCAGGAGATTGAACTCGCGGGGATGGTGCCGGTCCGCAGCGAATCGGAGCAACCCGTCGCCGTCGTGCAGGGCTTCCATCCGGATGTCGGCTGGAAAGACCTCGCGGAAGCCGCGTACGTTGTTGCCGGCGGCGCCTTGTGGGTGGCCACCAACACGGACATGTCCATTCCCCAGGCCCGCGGCATGGCACCCGGCAACGGGACTTTGGTCGCGGCCGTGGCCGCCGCCACCGGGCAGCGGCCCCTGGTCGCCGGCAAGCCGGAAGCGCCGTTGTTCCACGCGGCCGCGAAACGGCTGGCTGCCG
>NZ_AUPJ01000132.1 GCF_000427315.1 Arthrobacter sp. TB 26 | reverse complement strand
GACCGGCTGGACACGGACATCCTCGGCGGCAACAACGCCGGCTTCGCCACGGTCGCCGTCCTGACCGGCGTCGACACCAGGGAATCGATCCTGGCCGCCCGCACCCTGGAACGGCCCGACTACCTCATTAACGACCTCACGGACCTCTACCGGGCCTACCCGGTTATTGAGTTCGACGCCGGGCAGCACCGCTGCGGCGCGGCCACCGCCGTCGTGCACGGACAGACAGTACGGGTCCACGGCGATCCCGGCGACCTCGACGCCTGGCGGGCCGCTTGCTCGGCCTGGTGGACAGCCAACCCCGAAACCGCCACTGCCTTGGCACCGGTGCTCGAATGGCTGGATCACTAGACTGGGGACCATGACCGAGCAGAACCACATCACGGAAACGGACACCGGCGGGGGAGAAGCCCACGTCACCTGGCCGGTGACTGCGGCGGAATCCGGCGATGCCGATGGGCATGTCCCCTCCGCGGACCCCGAAGTCGCCGCCCTGCTGGACCGCCTCAGTGAACTACCTGATCTGCCGGTTGCCCTGCATGGGGAGGTCTACGCCGGCCTGCACGACGAACTGCTCGCCGCCCTGAACGAGTCCGGAACCACCACTTCACCAAGGGATGCCACGAATGAGCAGGCTTGACCAGGCCCTCGTCGGCCGCGGGCTGGCGAGGTCCCGCACCCATGCCGCACGCCTTATCGCCGAAGGCAAAGTCAGTTCCAACGGGGAAGTGCTCGTCAAAGCCTCCCTCCAGGTGCAGGACGACACGAGCCTGGACGTTGCGGCCGCCGATGAGGACAACTACGTCAGCCGCGCCGGGCACAAGCTGGCCGGCGCGCTGGACGCTTTTCCCGCCGTCGAGGTCCAGGGCAAGCGCTGCCTGGACGCCGGCGCCTCCACCGGCGGATTCACCGAGGTGCTGCTGCGACGAGGCGCGGACCATGTTGTCGCCGTCGACGTCGGCCATGACCAGTTGGTCCCCGTGATCCGGAATGACCCCCGCGTCTCCGTCCACGAAGGACTCAACGTCCGCTACATGACACCGGCTGAGATCGGGGGACCGGTGGCGCTGACGGTGGCTGACCTCTCGTTCATATCCCTCACCCTCGTGCTGGCGCCCCTCGCAGCGTGCACCGAGCCCGGCGGTGACCTGGTCCTGATGGTCAAGCCGCAGTTCGAGATCGGCAAGGACCGGCTGGGCCGCACCGGCGTTGTCACCTCGGAGTGGGAACGCCGCCTCGCGGTGGGCAAAGTCGCGGCGGAAGCCATGGACACAGGGCTGGAACTGAAGGGCCTCGCCAGCAGTCCGTTGCCCGGCCAGGACGGAAACGTCGAATACTTCCTGTGGATAAAGCGCGGGATCCGAACAGACCTGCCTAAGATCGAAGAGCGGGACGCAGCCGTTGCTGCGCTACTCGGAATGATCTGGCCCAAGTACTAGAAGCACCAGAAGGCGGAACCCGATGAGCAGGCGTGTCCTCATCCTTGCCCACACCGGCCGTGAGGAGTCCCTCAAGGCTGCCTGGGAAGCATGCGCCCGGCTCCACGACTCCGGCATCGTTCCCGTGATGCTGAAATCCGAGCTCGGCGACATGGTCCGCTTCTTCGGACGCCTTGACCAGCCTGTCGAGATCCTCCATGACCACGTGATGCTGCCCGACGTCGAGCTCGTGATGGTGCTCGGCGGCGACGGGACCATCCTCCGCGCGGCGGAACTGGTGCGCGAAGTCGACGTGCCGCTGCTCGGAGTCAACCTCGGCCACGTCGGCTTCCTCGCCGAGAGCGAGCGGGCGGACCTCGCCCAGACCGTCGAATGGATCGCGAGCCGCGAGTACACGGTGGAAGAGCGGATGACCATTGACGTCCAGGTCTGGGTCCGCGGCCAGAAAATTTGGCACACCTGGGCCCTCAACGAGGCCGCGATCGAAAAGGGCAACCGGGAACGGATGCTCGAGGTGGTCACCGAAGTCGACGAACGACCGCTCACCTCCTTCGGCTGCGACGGCGTTGTCCTCGCCACCCCCACCGGCTCCACCGCCTACGCCTTCTCCGCCGGCGGTCCGGTGGTGTGGCCCGAGGTCGAGGCGCTGCTGATCGTGCCGATCAGCGCCCACGCGCTCTTCGCCAAGCCGCTGGTGGTCTCACCCCGGTCCCGGCTCGCCGTCGAAATCCTGAACCGGACCGACGCCCAGGGCGTGCTGTGGTGCGACGGCCGGCGCTCGGTGGACCTCCCGCCCGGAGCACGCGTGGAAGTCACCCGGTCCGCCACGCCCGTCCGGCTGGCCCGCACCCACCAGACGCCCTTCTCCGGCCGCCTGGTCCGCAAGTTCGAACTGCCCATCCAGGGCTGGCGCGGACCCATGCCGCAGGCAGCCGCGATCCATACCGGGCCGGTGCCCGTGATCCGCACGCCCCGGCCGATGCCGCCGCTTCCAACTCCGCCGCAGGCAGGGCCGCCGAACGCAGGTCCCGGCGAGACTCCTGATCCATCAACTGCGAAGTGACCCATGCTTGAAGAACTGAGAATCCGCGACCTCGGCGTCATCACCGACGCCACGCTGCCCCTCGGCCCTGGCCTGAGCGTCGTGACCGGTGAAACCGGCGCCGGCAAGACCATGGTGGTGACCGCCGTCGGGCTGCTGCTCGGCGCACGGTCCGACGCCGGCGCCGTGCGCAGCGGCGCGAAGAGCGCCTCCGCTGAGGCCACCGTGAAGCTCGACGCTGG
>NZ_AUPJ01000131.1 GCF_000427315.1 Arthrobacter sp. TB 26 | reverse complement strand
CTCCGTCTTCCGTGCCGTGCCGCGGGAATGGCCCACCACCGTGGTCCAGCTGGTGTCCTTCACCCCGTGGCTGGTGCTGCCCGCGAGCGCCTCGCTGCTGTTCGCGGTGCTGGGCCGGCGGCGGTGGATGGCGGGCGCGGCAGCGGGTCTCGTGGCAGTGCAGCTCTTCTGGCTGGTGCCGCTGGACTACGCCCGGGCCGCGCCGGATTCCGGCGCAGGAACGGCCGAGGGCGCGGTGGAGGTGCGGGCCATGAGCCTCAATGCCAAACTCGGCAAGGCGGACGCGGCGGAAATTGTCCGGCTGGTGCGCGAGAACGGCATCACGCTGCTGACGCTCCAGGAATACACCAAGGCCCTCGAGGACCGGCTGGCCGCGGCCGGCCTGGCCGACCTGCTTCCGAACAGGATCAGCGCTCCTGCCGGCGGCGCCGCCGGGAATGCCGTCTACTCGGTCCACGGGCTGGTGGCCGAGGGGAACGTACCCGAAGCGCATTTTCCGATGCCGATGATCCGGCTCACGGCCGAGTCCCACGGTGAGCGGGCCGTCGTCGAACTCACGAACGTCCACACCCGCGCTCCCGTGGGTGTGGGCCTGCCGAAGTGGCGCAGTGACCTCGCGGCACTCGGCCGCCTGGCATCCCGGCCCGGGAATGTGGTGCTGGCCGGTGACTTCAATGCCAGCTATGACCATGCCGAGTTCCGGCGGCTCCTGGAAGGCGGGGGTGGGACGTCGGTGGACGTGGGGATGGCCCAGGGTTCCCGCCTGGTCCCCACTTGGCCGATGGACGATGTGCTGCTTCCCGGCATCACGATCGACCATCTGGTGACCAGCCCGTCGGTGCGCAGCGCGGCCTACACTGTGCACCGGGTGCCCGGAACGGACCACGCCGCCATTATGGCGACGCTGACCGTCCCGGCAACGGCCAGGCGTTCATCCCTGGGATGACGGGGGGCAGCTCAGCGTCCTGGCGTGAGCTCGAAGCTGCGCGGCAGCTTCATGCCTGAATCGTCCATGACGTCCCGCAGACGGTCCGGGTAGTCCGTGATGAGGCCGTCGACGCCGTCGGCGATGAGGGCGCGCATGGTGGGCTTGTCGTCAACAGTCCAAGGAATGACCTGCATGCCGGCGGCATGGGCGCGGCTGACCATGTCGGCGGTGACATACGGGACGTAGTCCTGATCCGTGACCGCGCCGTTCTGGGGCATGCCGTGCACCGGGGAGATGGCGTTGACGCCGAGGGAGGCCGCGGCTGCGACCAGGTCCCCGCCAAAGTCGTCCGCATCGATGCCGCCGAGCCACGGCGAACTGCCAGGCTGGCCCACCTGAAGGAAGTCCTTGTTGGTCAGGGCAACGGTGGGGATCTGCGGCTGGCGCTCGCGGACGAGGCGCAGCGATCCCCAGTCGAAGCTCTGGACCGAAACCCGGCTTTGCATGTGGGCCTTGTTGATTTCCGCCAGGGCGACTTCCACGAACTGTTCACGCGGGGCGGTCTCGTCCGGGGCGCCGGCTTCGACCTTGGTTTCGATGTTGAACCTGACCTGGCTGGCCCGGTAGGAATCTGCCAGGGCAAAGACCTCGGCGAGCGTGGGCATCCTGGCACCCGGGGATGCCACCTGGCCCGGGAACTGCGGCTGGGTCAGCGAACCGCAGTCTAGGCTCCGGACCTGGGCGAACGTCAGGTCCTTGATGTACTTGCCCACATAGGGAAACTGCGGGTCATCCGATGTCACGGGCGCCGTGTCCTGGCACTTCTTTCCGCTGATCCTGCGGTCGTGGGTGATCACCTCGCGGCCGTCTTTGGTGATCTGGAGGTCAAGCTCCAGGGTCGAGACGCCGGTCTCGATGCCCTTCGCGAACGATGCCAGCGTCGACTCGACGGTGAGGCCGATGCCGCCGCGGTGCGCCTGAAGGTCAAAGTGGTTGGAGGCGCCTGGGTCTGACCCGGTGGCACGGGTGTCGGTGGCGTGGGCCTGGGCCGAGGTGGCGAGGAGCAGGGCTGCGCTGAGTACGGCAGCGCCGAGCTTCGTCGTGGTTCGCATGGGAAAGAGTCTCCACTCTGGTGGTGTGCAGTTGCACCCGCCACGGTCCCCGGCCGCGGCCAACATCGGGCCACCCCTGCCCCACGGCAGGGGCAAGCGTAGATGAACGCCAGGCGTCCCTTCTCCGGCCGGCCCCGCCGGACCCCGCCTAGCCCTTGCGGATCAGCTTGTAGTTGGCGGCCTGCGCGACCGGGCGGATCACGATCTGGTCGAGGTTGACGTGGTGGGGTGCCGTGACGGCGTACCGGACGACGTCGGCGACGTCCGCCGCGGTGAGGGGCTTCTCGACCCCCTGGTAGACCTTGGCGGCGGAGGCCTGGTCGCCGAGGCGGTTCAGGGCGAACTCCTCGGTCTGGACGAGGCCGGGCGCCACCTCGATCACGCGAAGGTTGTGTTCGGCTTCTTCGAGGCGCAGGGCCCCGGTGAGCGCGTGCTGGGCGAACTTCGCTGCGTTATATCCGCCGCCGCCCTCATAGGCGGAGAGTGCCGCCGTCGACGTCAGGTTCAGGACGGTGCCTTCACCGCAGGCGCGCAGCATCGGCAGGAACGCCCGGGTGAGCTTCATGGTGCCCAGGACGTTGACCTCGAACATCCATTCCCAGTCCTCGGTCTTGGCCTCGGCCACCTTGTCGGCGCCGCGTGCGCCGCCGGCGATGTTGATCAGCGTGTCGATGCCTCCGGCCCGGGTCACCTCGTCGACCAGCCGG
>NZ_AUPJ01000130.1 GCF_000427315.1 Arthrobacter sp. TB 26 | reverse complement strand
GCGTAGACGGTCCAGCCCTCGGTCCGGAGCGCACGCACGGTGGCCTCGCCGATCCCGGTGCTGGCGCCGGTGACAACTGCTGCTTTGTTCTGGATTCCTTCAGTCATGGCACCACCCTAACGGCAAGCCCCGCCCAGCCTGCCGGCTGCCCGCAGGATGAACGCCGGTGAACCCGGATCAATCCCGCGCCAGGAATTCCTGCAGGACCCGGGCATGGTTGGTCTCCGGGTCCCTCGCCCCGAACAGCAGCGTCACCTTCCCGTGCTCCGCGGCCAGCTCCCGCAGCGTCTGCACGGCGGGGTTGCCGTCAAGCTCCGCTTCATAGGCGGCGCGGAAATCGGCGAAGCGTTCCTGCATGTGCGCGAATTCAGTGCGCAGCGGCGGGGACGGTGCCACCTCCTTGAGCCAGATCTCCAGCTGCGCGCGTTCCTTGCTGACCCCGCGAGGCCAGAGCCGGTCCACCAGGACCCGGCAGCCGTCGTCGTCGGCGGGTTCGTCATAGATGCGCTTGATCACAAAACTTCCGGTACTTTCCTCCATCTTGCGCATGCTACTGCAAGGCAAGGTTGCGGGACACAGTGAAAAAGAGTGGAAGAATTGCCCCATGGCTGAAGACACGCAGGGTACAGACACGCCCACCACCGCCCCCATCAACGTTCCGGACAAGCCCGCCCTTGAGGGGCTGGAAGACGCCCTCACCCGGCGCTGGCTTGGCGAAGGGACCTACAAGTTCAACCCGGACACCACCCGGGAGCAGGTCTACTCGATCGACACTCCCCCGCCCACGGCGTCGGGTTCGCTGCACGTCGGTCACATGTTCTCGTACACCCAGACCGACGTCCTGGCGCGCTACCAGCGCATGACCGGCAAGAATGTCTTCTACCCGATGGGCTGGGACGACAACGGCCTGCCCACTGAGCGCCGCGTGCAGAACTACTACGGTGTACGCTGCGACCCCACCACCGCGTACGACGCCGGCTACCGGCCCCCGGCGGAACCCGCCAAGAACCAGCGCGATTTCGACGTCGTCTCGCGCCGGAACTTCATCGAACTCTGCGAGGAACTCGCCGTCGAGGACGAGAAGGTCTTCGAGAACCTCTTCCAGACGCTGGGCCTGTCCGTGGACTGGGACCTGACGTACCGCACCATCGATGACAAGTCCCGGGCCATCTCCCAGCGCGCCTTCCTGGCGAACCTCGCCGCGGGCGACGCCTACATGGCCGAGGCGCCCACCCTGTGGGACGTCACCTTCCGCACCGCGGTTGCCCAGGCCGAGCTCGAGGACCGCGAGGTCGCGGGCGCCTACTACCGGTACCCGTTCTTCACCGAAGACGGCGAAAAGATCTACATCGAGACCACCCGCCCCGAACTGCTGGCCGCTTGCGCCGCCCTGGTGGCGAATCCCGACGACGAACGGTACCAGCCGCTGTTCGGCAAGAAAGTCACCTCCCCGCTGTTCGGCGTCGAGGTGGAGGTCAGGGCCCACCCGCTCGCCAAGGCGGACAAGGGCTCCGGCATCGCCATGGTCTGCACCTTCGGCGACCTCACCGACGTCACCTGGTGGCGGGAACTCCAGCTGCCTACCCGCGCGATTGTGGGCCGGGACGGGCGCATCATCGGCGAGACCCCGGAGTGGATCACCACCGCCGAAGGCCGCGCCCACTTCGAGGCCATCGCGGGCAAGACCGTCTTCAGCGCCAAGGAAGGCGTGGTGGAGCTCCTGGCCGCTGCGGAACTCCTCGACGGCGAGCCGAAGAAGATCATGCACCCGGTGAACTTCTTCGAAAAGGGCGACAAGCCCCTCGAAGTCGTGACCTCCCGCCAGTGGTACATCCGCAACGGCGGCCGCGACGCGGAACGCCGCGAGCGGCTCATTGCCCGCGGCCACGAGATCGATTTCCACCCGGCGTTCATGCGCTCACGCTACGAGAACTGGATCTCCGGCCTGAACGGCGACTGGCTCGTGTCCCGCCAGCGCTTCTTCGGTGTGCCGGTGCCCGTCTGGTACCCGCTGGACGCCGACGGCAACCCGGACTTCGCAGCTCCGATCGTCCCGTCCGACGCGCAGCTGCCGGTGGACCCCGCAGCGGATGCGGCACCCGGCTATGAGGAAGCCCAGCGCGACGTGCCGGGCGGTTTCACCGGTGACGCCGATGTGCTGGATACCTGGGCCACGTCGTCACTCACCCCGCAGATCGTGGGCGGCTGGAGCACCGACGAGGCGCTCTTCGCCAAGGTTTATCCCTTCGACGTGCGCCCGCAGGGCCACGACATCATCCGGACATGGCTGTTCTCCTCCGCGGTGCGCGCCGACGCCCTGCAGGACTCCGCGCCGTGGAAGCACGCCGCCATCTCCGGCTGGATCCTGGACCCGGACCGCAAGAAGATGTCCAAGTCCAAGGGCAACGTGATCGTCCCGACCGACGTGCTTGAGGAGTACGGCTCGGACGCCGTGCGTTACTGGGCGGCCTCGGCCAAGCTCGGCGCGGACACCGCCTACGAGATCGCGCAGATGAAGATCGGCCGCCGGCTCGCGATCAAGCTGCTCAACGCCTCCAAGTTCGTGCTGAACCTGGGCGCCACCGAGAACTCCGTGGTGTCCGGGGACCTCTCCGCGCTCAGCAACCCCCTGGACCGGGCGGTCCTGGCCCAGCTCTCCGACGTGGTCCAGCAGGCCACGAAGGCGTTCGAAAGCTACGACTACGCCCGGGCCCTGCAGATCACCGAGAGCTTCTTCTGGCACTTCACCGATGACTACGTGGAGCTCATCAAGGACCGCGCCTACGGTGCCGCGGGCGAGGCCGAGCAGGCGTCCGTCCTGGCGGCGCTGGCAACCAGCCTGGACACGCTGCTGCGCCTCTTCGCCCCGTTCCTGCCCTTCGCCACGGAGGAAGTCTGGAGCTGGTGGCGTACCGGCTCGGTGCACCGTGCCCAGTGGCCGTCCGCCGTCGAGATCGACGGCGACACCACCCTGCTGGCCACCGTCGGGACAGCGCTCAGCGGCATCCGCAAGGCCAAGTCGGAGGCCAAGGTCAAGCAGCGCACCGAAGTCCTGTCCGCGACCATCACGGCCACGGACTCTCTCACCACGCAGCTCAAGGCCGGCCTGGCCGACCTCAAGGCCGCGGCCAACGCCCGGGAGATCACCCTCGTGGCCGGCGACGGCGACCTGACCGTAAGTGACGTCGTTCTGGCCCCCGCCGAGGAGCCCGCACCGGCCTAGCAGCAGCCCGAAGGACAAACAGGACGGGGGCTCCCTGACCGGCTCAGGCCGGGCAGGGAGCCCCTGCTTTGTTCGTATGGGTTTTGCCGTCCGGGCCTCAGACCTCGAAGGAGGTCTCGAAGTGCGTCAGCACCGGCGGGGCCGCCAGGAGCTCTCCAAGCGCGCTCACGCCGTCGCCTGCCCGCCACGCGCGGTAGGCGGAGTCGTGCTCCAGCGACGCCCACTGTTCCACCACAAGAAAGTGCGCCGGATCATTGCTGTCCACCAGCACATCGACACCGAGGCAGCCGTCAAACGCCCGCGTATCGGCAAGGATGTCGCGCAGCGCGGCCGGCGCAGTGGGCAGGGATTCCGTTTTCAGGTTCAGATCAAGGTGGGCTGTGATGGGCATGGCGCTCCAATGGTCGCAGGTGGGTACAGGACACAGAACTAAACCGGACAGGATGCCTGGACATCCCGGCACCGGAGTTATGCCCTGCCACTGGACGCAACAGCGGCGCCGCCGGGCTTGTTCCTTGGGCTCTGATCAGCGGGCATTCGTCCGCTGCCAGGCGCCGGAACCCGGGCCTGGCCGTTCCGCTTCACTGATCGCCCAGGCGGCCACCCAGGCTGCCTGCAGGGTCATACTCGCGTCCCGTACCCAGGTGTACCGGTAGTTCTGGTGCATCCGGACCAGCTGGTCCAGCCCTGCTTGAGGGCTGGCTTGCTTGAGGGCTGGCTTGTTTGGGGCAAAGGGGAAGCCCCATCAGCGTTTTGCCGTTGGTGGGGCTTCGACTTTTCGATTGCCACGTGACGTCTTAGGCAATCTGGCGGGATCCTTGGATTTTCAGGTCTTCCTACCTCGTCACTGGTAGCCATCATCTGACTTTGCCGAAGGCTGCGTCGGATGAGTGTCACTGAATCTTTGGTTCCTGCGTCCCGCTTCTTTCGAAGTGGGTAAGTTCAATTGTGATCCCGCCCCGCCGGATGCACAAGAGCCCCGGACGAACTACAACAGAGTAGTTCTTCCGGGGCTCCATGCCTCTCGTGGGACGCCGTGTCGCGTCCTGCCGGAGGCTAGCTGAACACGGGGTCTTCGGTCCTGCTGCGTTTGATTTCGAAGAAGTACGGGAAAGATGCCAGCGTCACGGAGGCATCCCAGAGGCGCCCGGCCTCCTCCCCCCGCGGGATGCGGGTGAGCACGGGGCCGAAGAACGTGGTTCCGTTGAAAGAAACGATGGGCGTGCCGACGTCCTGGCCCACCAGGGAGATCCCGGCCTCGTGGCTCGTGCGAAGCCTGGCGTCGAATTCATCGCTCTGGCCTGCCGCCGCGAGCTCCGCCGGGAGGCCCACCTCGGCGAGGGACTTCGAAATGACTTCGGCGATGTCCTGGTTGCCCTCGTTGTGGATCTTGGTGCCCATGGCGTCGTAGAGCGCCTTGACGTACCCGGTGCCGTGCTGCTGGGCGGCGGCCGTGATGACGCGCACCGGGGCCCAGGCTTTGGTGAGGAACGCCTTGTACTCCTCCGGGAGCTCCTCGCGGCCCTCGTTCAGCATGGCGAGGCTCATAACGTGCCATTCGGTGCTGATGTCGCGGACGTCTTCCACCTCGCCGATCCAGCGGGAGGTCACCCAGGCGAAGGGGCACATCGGGTCGAACCAGAAGTCGGCCTTGTTGGTGGTTGCTTCTGTGGGCAGGGATTCAGGCACAGGTGCTCTCCTTGGGGAAGTCTGCGGGGAAAGGTGCGCTGGCGTGGCTCGAACAACGCGCGCGTCAAGGGTAACAGCGGCCAGTGCGGCCTATTTATTCCGGATCAGGCGGACTTGCGGCGCTTGACGTCGTGGGCGATCAAGGTGGGCGCGGCCTTCTTGGAGACGACGTCTTCCGTAATGACCACCGTGGCGATGTCGTCGCGGCTGGGCAGGTCGAACATCACGGGGAGCAGGACTTCCTCCATGATGGCGCGGAGCCCGCGGGCACCGGTGCCGCGTTCCAGCGCCTGGTCGGCGATCGTGTTGAGAGCTTCCTCATCAAAGACCAGCTCGACGCCGTCGAGCTGGAACATCTTCTGGTACTGCTTCACGAGGGCGTTCTTCGGCGTGGACAGGATCTGGATCAGCGCTGAACGGTCCAGGTTGGAGACCGTGGTGATGACCGGGAGGCGGCCGATGAACTCCGGGATGAGCCCGAACTTCAACAGGTCCTCGGGCATGACTTCGCCGTAGGAGTCGGTGTTGTTCTTGACCTCGTTGAGCGGGGCGCCGAAACCGATGCCCTTGCGACCGGACCGCGACCCGATGATCTCCTCGAGGCCGGCGAAGGCGCCCGCGACGATGAAGAGCACGTTGGTGGTGTCGATCTGGATGAATTCCTGGTGCGGGTGCTTGCGGCCGCCCTGCGGCGGAACCGAGGCGACTGTGCCCTCCAGGATCTTCAGCAGGGCCTGCTGCACACCCTCGCCCGAGACGTCCCGGGTGATCGAGGGGTTCTCGCTCTTGCGCGAAATCTTGTCGATCTCGTCGATGTAGATGATGCCCTGTTCGGCCTTCTTGACGTCGTAGTCCGCGGCCTGGATGAGCTTGAGCAGGATGTTTTCGACGTCCTCGCCGACGTAGCCGGCTTCGGTGAGCGCGGTGGCATCGGCGACGGCGAAGGGAACGTTGAGGCGGCGGGCCAGGGTCTGCGCAAGGTAGGTCTTGCCGCAGCCAGTCGGGCCGATCAGCAGGATGTTGGACTTGGCGATCTCGACGTCGTCGTGGTGCACACCTTCGGCGAGGCTGCCGCTCTTGGGCGCGTGGCCGGCCTGGATGCGCTTGTAGTGGTTGTAGACCGCGACGGCGAGCGAGCGCTTGGCGGGCTCCTGGCCGATCACGTATTCCTGCAGGAAGTCGAAGATCTCGCGGGGCTTGGGCAGCTCGAAACTGCCAAGGTCAGCTACTTCGGCGAGTTCTTCTTCAATGATCTCGTTGCAGAGTTCAATGCACTCGTCGCAGATGTAGACGCCGGGCCCGGCAATGAGCTTCCGAACCTGCTTCTGGCTCTTTCCGCAGAAAGAACACTTCAGCAGATCCGTGCTCTCGCCAATCCGAGCCATATGTGAACCCCTTTAGTATCTTGCTGCCGGCTGTGTCCTACTCCTGCGCAGCGCTGCACCCGTTACTGGAATCACGGACCTTCCTTGAAGGAGGCCAGCCGTGACATGTTCCACTCTAGGTCACTTTAGGCCTGATGGGTGGAAAGCCGACACCGGTGCGGCCACTTGAAGTGGGCTGCACCGGTGCCGGGAACTGCTTGTTACGTACCTGCTGCGCTACTTGGTGATGGCCTGGGGCTTCATCTTGCGTGAATCCAGCACCTGGTCGATCAGGCCGTACTGCATGGCCTCGGCCGCGGTGAGGATCTTGTCGCGCTCGATGTCGTTGTTGACCTGCTCCGGCGTCCGGCCGGAGTGCTTGGCCAGCGTGTTTTCGAGCCACTCCCGCATGCGCATGACCTCGGCCGCCTGGATCTCCAGGTCGGAGGCCTGGCCGCCCTGGCCGCCGGACAGCGACGGCTGGTGGATCAGGACGCGTGCGTTCGGCAGTGCAAGGCGCTTGCCCGGCGTGCCGGCTGCAAGGAGCACGGCGGCGGCGCTGGCGGCCTGGCCGAGGCAGACGGTCTGGATCTCCGGGCGGATGTACGTCATGGTGTCGTAGATCGCCGTCATGGCGGTGAAGGAGCCGCCCGGGGAGTTGATGTAGAGCGTGATGTCGCGGTCCGGGTCGGTGGACTCGAGCACCAGCAGCTGCGCCATCACGTCATCGGCCGAGGCGTCGTCAACCTGGACGCCGAGGAAGATGATGCGGTCCTCGAACAGTTTGGTGTACGGGTCCTGGCGCTTGAAGCCGTAGGGGGTGCGCTCTTCGAACTGCGGCAGCACGTAGCGGCTGCTCGGCAGGTTACCGGCCGTCGAACCGAAGTTGTAGTTCATGTTCATTGCTCCTGAATTCATTGCTGTCTCCGTGCCGGTCAGTTCTCGGTGGCTGCGTCGGCTGAGCCGCTGTTGGCATTGGTTCCGCCGCCGCCGGCCACGGAGCCCGCGTGCGCCGCGATCTTGTCGAAGAAGCCGTATTCGAGGGCTTCTTTGGCCGTGAACCACTTGTCGCGGTCATTGTCCTTGAGGATGGTCTCGACGGACTGTCCGGTCTGATCTGCCGTCAGTTCCGCCATGACTTTCTTCATGTGCAGGATCAGCTCGGCCTGGATCTTGATGTCCGAGGCCGTGCCGCCGATGCCGCCGGAGGGCTGGTGCATCAGGATGCGGGCGTTGGGGGTGGCGTAGCGCTTGCCCTTGGTGCCGGAGGAGAGCAGGAACTGCCCCATCGAGGCGGCAAGGCCGGTGGCGACGGTGACGACGTCGTTCGGAATGAACTGCATGGTGTCATAGATGGCCATGCCGGCGGTGACGGAGCCGCCCGGTGAGTTGATGTAGAGGTAGATATCCTTCTCGGGGTTCTCGGCCGAGAGCAGCAGCAGCTGCGAGCAGATCGCGTTGGCGTTCTCGTCGCGGACCTCGGAGCCGAGCCAGATGATGCGCTCTTTCAGCAGGCGGTTGTAAATGTAGTTATCCTGGGCTGCCGGATCGACAGTAGCCATCCGGGGTGCCCCTGCTTGCTGTGACATATGTACTTACCTCTCGCTGGCGACGGTGACGCCACTGGACGACATCACTGAACTTTCCTACATGGACACTAACGGTTTTCCCGGCCGCTTTGTGCTCAAGCGCGGGGCTGTTCGCTGACGGCGCACGATTGCCCGGGCGGGTTCATCACCGGCTTAAAAAGCCGCACCCCCGGATCAAAGATCCGGGGGTGCGGCGGAAATATTACTCGAACAGAAGTATTAGAACTTCACTGCTGCCGGGTCATCGTTCTTGGCGGTCTCGGGTGCTGCTGCTTCGTCGGAAGCGGCGTCCTCGACGTCGGCTTCAGTTCCGGCAGCTGCCTCAACCGGCTCCTCTTCGCCGCCGGGGCGGACGAAGTCGCTCAGGTCAACCTTGTTGCCCTCGGAGTCGGTGACCTCGGCCTGGCCCAGGACGACGGCGAGTGCCTTGCGGCGGCGCACCTCGGAAACCATCATGGGGACCTGGCCGCTCTGATCGATGATCTGGGCGAACTGGTTCGGGTCCATGCCGTACTGGCCGGCGGTGGTGACGATGTAGTCGATCAGCTCGTTCTGGCTGACATTGACTTCTTCCTTTTCGGCGATGGCGTCAAGGATGATCTCGTTCTGGAAGGCACGCTCGGTGTTGGCCTTGACCTCGGCACGGTGCTCCTCGGTGTCGTGCTCGCCTTCGCCGTGCGCGTTTTCGGCGTTGAAGTGCTGCTCGAGCTGCTCTTCGACGACGGAGTCCGGGACGGGTACGGCCACCAGCTCAACGAGCTTGTCGAGGACCTTGTCGCGGGCTTCGACGCCCTGCTCAACGACCTTGGACCCCGCGGCCTGCTTGGCGAGGTCCTCGCGCAGTTCGGCCAGCGTGTCGAATTCGGAGGCCAGCTGGGCGAAGTCGTCGTCAGCCTCGGGAAGCTCGCGCTCCTTGACGGACTTGACGACAACCTTGACCTGGGCGGACTCGCCGGCGTGCTCGCCGCCCACGAGGGTGGTGCCGAAGATGGCGTCCTCGTCGGCGCTGAGGCCGGTCACGGCTTCGTCGAGGCCTTCGAGCATGGTGCCGGCGCCGACCTGGTAGGACAGTCCGGTGGCGGAATCAACCTCGGCGCCGTCGATGGAGGCGGTGATGTCGATGGTCAGGAAGTCCTTGTCGGCGGCCGGGCGGTCCACGGACTTCAGCGTGCCGAAGCGGCCGCGGAGTTCGTCCAGGGCCTTGTCGACGTCGGCGTCGGTGGACTCGGCAGCGGCAACCTCAACCTTGATGCCGGCGTAGTCGGGCAGTTCGATCTCGGGGCGGACGTCAACCTCGGCGTGGAACTTGAGTTCACCGTCGGTGGCGGACGGGTCCGGAACCTCGGTGATTTCGACCTCGGGACGGCTCAGCGGACGGATGCCCGTTTCCTGAACGGCTGCCTGGTACCAGCCGTTGAGGCCGTCGTTGATGGCAGTCTCCAGCACGTAGCCGCGGCCAACGCGCTGGTCAATGAGCTTGGAGGGGACCTTGCCCTTGCGGAAACCGGGAACCTGGATCTGCGAAGCAACAGTCTTGTATGCCTCTGCGATGCTGGGCTTCAATTCCTCAAAGGGGACCTCAACATTGAGCTTGACCCGCGTGGGGGTGAGGTTCTCGACAGCGCTCTTCACAGTCTAAGTACTCCTGGTTTTAGGGGGTGGGGTTCTGCACCGCCAAGGGTCTGGCAGTACCTGCAGAGTCGGGGTGACAGGATTTGAACCTGCGACTTCCTGCTCCCAAAGCAGGCGCTCTAGCCAAGCTGAGCTACACCCCGTAAGTGCACAGAACAGTCTACGGTCAAATTGTGCCGGTTTGCACATTTGACACCGGGGCCCTGAATTAGGTTTAGTTGTATCCGGCTTCAACAGCCGCCCGGAAGTTTTGCTGGATGGTTCCTGCAAATTCCCGGGGACGTAGCTTAATGGTAAAGCCTCAGTCTTCCAAACTGATTACGCGGGTTCGATTCCCGTCGTCCCCTCCGAAATATGACGAAAAAGCCCCTCTCCGGAGGGGCTTTTTTCGTGTCCCCCCCATCGACTGCTCCGCAGTTGCCCTTCTCGCGGTTCAAAAGGGCAGTTGTGGAGCAGTCGACGCGGGGTCGACGGCGTACCTCGGGATTCAGGGTTTCTGGCAGCCGGGGCACCAGTAGAGTTTGCGGGCGCCGAGGTCGGTCAGGGCCACCGGCGTTCCGCAGTCACGGCATTCGAGCCCCTGCCGCCGGTAGACGAAGTGGGACTCCTCCGGGGCCGGCAGGCCGCTACGGGA
>NZ_AUPJ01000129.1 GCF_000427315.1 Arthrobacter sp. TB 26 | reverse complement strand
CCGGTCCGCGTGCCGGCAGCGCCCACCGCGCCCAACCCCGATCCCAAGTCCGGGCCCAAGGAGTAGCTGACCTCGATTGATGCTCCGGAAATCACAATCCGGGCATCAATCGGACGCCGCCGTCGTGGCGTCGTTGACTCCGGCCCCCTCGGGCGTGAAGGTGGTGCCATGACGGCTCAGCGAATCAACACAAGACTGGTATTCACGACGGCGGCAGCCGCAGCAGCGCTCTTCCTCGCCGGCTGCGGCACCGGCACCCCGCAGTCCCAGACCTCCAGCACCCCGGCGTCCTCACCCGCCAGCTCCCCGAGCCAGTCCTCCGCCCCGGCTGCCGCCGCGGGGACCGGCACTGCGACGCCCGCACCGGCCGTCACCACCCCGGCCGGGCCCGCACTGTGCAAGGCTGCCGGCCTGACCGCAACCACCGATGCCACCGGCGGCGGCGCGGCCGGCAGCGTCTACATGCAGCTGATCCTCACGAATTCCGGCGCCGAGCCCTGCCTTCTGAAGGGCTATGCCGGCGTCTCCCTCACCGCGGACGCGAACGGCGAACCGATCGGCGCCCCCGCGGCCCGTGACGAGGCCACACCCGCCGCCGATGTGCTGCTCGCACCGGGGCAGGCCGGAACCGCCACGCTGCGCTACACCCAGGCCCGCAACTACTCGGACTGCACCGTCGTTCCGGCGGCCGGCTTCCGGATTTACCCGCCGGAGGACACCGCGTCCCTGTTCATCGCCGAGCCCCATGACGCCTGCAGCAACGCCGGCATCAACGTGTTGACCATCGGGGCGTTCACGGCCAAGTAGCCCCGCTAACGCCGAGGTGACATTTCCCGCCCATGCGCGCGTGCAACATCGGCGCAAAGTGTCACCTCGCCGGGGTCCCGGCCGCTCGATGATACCGTCCGCCAATTACTGTCACTGCCGTAAGGCATGATGGAGGAATGAAGGGGCAGGAGCTCGCCGGCGGCACACTCGCGGCCGAGGCCATGGACCGGTTCAGCCGGCCCACCCGGGACTGGTTCCTGGGTGCATTCCCAGCGCCCACCCCAGCCCAAAACGGCGCCTGGAACGCGATTTCCTCAGGCGCGCATGCGCTCGTGGTCGCCCCCACGGGTTCCGGTAAGACGCTCGCGGCCTTTCTCTGGGCGCTGGACCGGCTGCTCGTCGCAACGCCCGCCGAACCCGAGGGACTGCCGGGCCTGGACACCGTCAAGGGCGCGCGTCGTAAGGCACCGAAACGCAAGACCCGGGTGCTCTACATCTCACCGCTCAAGGCACTCGGCGTCGACGTCGAACGCAACCTGCGCGCCCCGCTGATCGGCATCACCCAGACCGCCAAACGCCTTGGCCTGCCCGCACCGCTGATCACCGTGGGCGTCCGTTCCGGGGACACTCCGGCGTCGGACCGCCGCTCGCTGCTGAGCAACCCGCCGGACATCCTGATTACCACGCCCGAATCCCTCTTCCTTATGCTCACCTCGAAGGCGCGGGAGACCCTCAGCGAGGTGGACACCATCATCGTCGACGAGGTCCACGCCGTCGCGGGCACCAAACGCGGCGCCCACTTGGCCGTGTCCCTGGAGCGCCTCGACGCGTTGCTCCCGAAACCCGCCCAGCGGATCGGGCTCTCAGCCACCGTGGAGCCCAAGGAGCTGGTGGCGCAGTTCCTCGCCGGCTCCGCACCGGTGGAAATTGTGGCCCCGCCGTCGAAGAAGACCTGGGACCTGACGGTCTCCGTCCCGGTGGAGGACATGTCCGATCTGCAGGGTGCGGCCGGCGCCTTCGACTCCGGCCCTGCGTCCGGGCTGCAGCCGCAGGCATCGATCTGGCCGCATGTGGAGGAGAAGATCGTGGACCTGGTGCTGGCCAACCAGTCCACCATTGTGTTCGCGAATTCCCGCCGTCTCGCCGAGCGCCTTACCGCCCGGCTCAACGAGATCTACGCCGAGCGGCAGCTGATGGCCGCCGGCGGCGGCTGGGGCGAGGTTGGCGCCGCGGCTCCAGGCTTCGAGTCCGTGCCGGTGGGGACACCGGCCGGCGGCGCTCCCGCTTTGTCGGCCTCCGCCGCGACGCCGGCGTCCACCTCCACACCGGCGCACATGATGGCCCAGGCAGGCAGCACCGCCGGCGCCGATCCGGTCCTGGCCCGCGCCCACCACGGCTCGGTCTCCAAGGACCAGCGCGCACTGATTGAAGACGACCTGAAATCCGGCCGGCTGCGCTGCGTCGTCGCCACGTCCTCCCTTGAACTCGGCATCGACATGGGCGCCGTGGACCTCGTGGTGCAGGTGGAATCCCCGCCTTCCGTGGCCAGCGGGCTGCAGCGGGTGGGGCGTGCAGGCCACCAGGTCGGCGAGATCTCCCAGGGGGTGCTGTTCCCTAAGCATCGGGCAGATCTGGTGCACACCGCCATCACGGTGGAACGGATGCTGGCCGGCAAGATCGAACGGCTCTACGTCCCCGCGAATCCGCTGGACATCCTGGCCCAGCAGACCGTCGCGGCCACGGCACTGGGTTCCATTGATGTAGAGGACTGGTTCTCCACGGTCCGCCGGTCAGCGCCGTTCGCCTCGCTCCCCCGCTCCGCCTTCGAGGCCACGCTGGACCTGCTCGCCGGCCGGTATCCCTCGGACGAGTTCGCGGAACTGCGGCCCCGGATTATCTGGGACCGCAATGCCGGCACCATCGAGGGCCGGCCCGGAGCCCAACGGCTGGCCGTCACCTCCGGCGGCACCATCCCGGACCGCGGACTTTTCGGCGTCTACATCATCGGCACCGAAGTCGAAGGCTCCGGCTCCCCCGGCTCCGCGAGCGGCG
>NZ_AUPJ01000128.1 GCF_000427315.1 Arthrobacter sp. TB 26 | reverse complement strand
CCGCCGCAGCCAAAGGCGGCCGCCGGGTCGGCGAACTCGACGAGGAAATGGTCTACGAATCCCGGGTGGGTGACGTGTTCGCGCTGGGCGCCACCAGCTGGAAGATCGAGGACATCACCCACGACCGGGTCCTGGTCTCCCCCGCCTTCGGCCAGCCGGGGAAGCTCCCGTTCTGGAAGGGCGACTCCCTCGGCCGCCCGGTGGACCTCGGCCGCGCGCTGGGCGCGTTTATGCGCGAACTGTCCGCGTCCGACGTCGGGCCGGCCACGGAACGCTGCAAAGCCAGCGGCCTGGACGATTTCGCCGCCAACAACCTGATCCAGTACCTCGCCGAGCAGAAGCTGGCCACCGAGGTGGTCCCCAGTGACACCACCCTGGTGGTGGAGCGCTTCCACGACGAGCTCGGCGACTGGCGCGTGGTGCTGCACAGCCCGTTCGGCATGCCGGTGCACGCGCCGTGGGCCCTCGCCGTCGGGCAGCGGCTGCATCAGCGCTATGGCATGGACGGCTCCGCGATGGCCGCCGACGACGGCATTGTGCTGCGCGTGCCCATGATGGAAGATGAGCCGCCCGGGGCTGAGCTGTTTATGTTCGACCCGGAGGAACTCGAGCAGATTGTGACCGCGGAGGTCGGCGGCAGTGCCCTCTTCGCCTCCCGGTTCCGTGAGTGCGCCGCCCGGGCACTCCTGCTGCCCCGGCAGAACCCCGGCAAGCGGCAGCCCCTGTGGCAGCAGCGCCAGCGCTCCGCCCAGCTGCTGGACGTGGCGCGGAAGTACCCCACGTTCCCGATCGTCCTGGAGACCGTCCGGGAATGCCTGCAGGACGTCTACGACCTTCCGGCCCTGAAGGACATCGCCGCGTCCATCGAGCGGCGCGAGCTGCGGATCCTGCAGACCACCACCCAGCAGCCCTCCCCCTTCGCCAAGTCCCTGCTGTTCGGCTACGTCGCGCAGTTCCTCTATGAGGGCGACTCCCCGTTGGCCGAGCGCCGGGCCGCCGCGCTGGCGCTGGATTCGACCCTGCTCAACGAGCTCCTCGGCCGGGTCGAGCTGCGCGAACTGCTCGATGCCAAGGTCATTGACGCCACCGAGCGGGAACTGCAGCGCCTCGCCCCGGACCGGAAGG
>NZ_AUPJ01000127.1:3556-13264 GCF_000427315.1 Arthrobacter sp. TB 26 | reverse complement strand
CCCCGCCGGCACCGTAGGTCGCCGTCGGACGGGTGGGCATGCTCAGCGGCGGGGTTTCTGGGTTGTCAGCGCTTTTCCCGGGTGGCAGCGCTCCAGCCCAGTTCCCCGTCACCGGAACCTGACTGGGCGATCGACTGCTCCGTAACGGCCCTTATGAGGGCTCAAAAGGGCCGTTGCGGAGCAATCGATGGGCCGGGGGCGGGGCGGGCGGGACCAACTGGGCGGGAGCGTCACGTCAAGGCCCGCAGGGGATGGCCAACCCCAGGAGCAGGCAGCCGCCGTCGTCGCTGATCAGGGCGCTCGGCGAGCACGCCCGTTTGCCACAGACGGCCNCGGAATGGGAACTCCCATTCCGGCCGTCTTCGTCAATCCGTTGAGTCCTTGGCCTGCTGCTTGGACTTCCACTCGTCCGCGAGGAGGGCGTAGACGACTTCCGTGGCCCACTGACCCTTGTAGTGCCACTTGTCCACCTGGGCGGATTCCAGCCGCATGCCGAGGCGTTCGCACAGCGACGCGGAGGCCGTGTTGAGCGCATCCAGCTTGGCGTCGATCCGGTGGAAGCCGAGCTCCTCGAAGCCCAGCTCCAGCAGCGCCCCGGCGGCCTCGGACGCGATGCCCTTGCCGCGCGCCGCCGGGGCGAGGCTCCAGCCGATCTCAGCCTGCCCGCAACCCGGCAGCCACTTCAGCACCACCTCGCCGAGCAGCCCGGGCGAGTCCGCGGCCTCGATGGCCAGGCAGATCCAGTCGCCCTCCTTCTCGAAGGCGAAGTTGGCGTACTTGCCCACGGACTCCATGGACTTGGTGTAGCTCTTCGCCTCCCCGGGCAGGAACCGGGCTGTCTCGGGCAGCGAATGGTAGGCGTGGTAGGCGTCCAGGTCCCCGGCCTCGAAGCGGCGCAGCACCAGCCGTTCGGTGCGGAGGGGCAAGTTCAGTTCCGTCATGGCCCCAACGCTACCCATCGATTGCTCCGTAGGTGCCGTTTTGGGCCGCCAAAAGGGCCGTTACGGAGCAGTCGATGAGTGGGTGACGACGGCGGCGGTGGCCTCGGCGATGGCGCGCTCCTCGTCGGTGGGCACCACGAGCACGGGGATGGCCGAGGACGCCGAGGAGATCACCCGGGGCTCCTTCGAGCGTTCGCGGTTCAGGCCGGCGTCGAGCTGCACGCCCAGGGCACCCAGCCGCTCCGCCACGAGGGCGCGGAACTGGTGCGAGTTCTCCCCGATCCCGGCCGTGAACACAAGCGCCTTCGCCCCGCCGACGGCCACGTGGTAGCCGCCGATGTACTTCGCGAGCCGGTAGGACGCGACGGCGAGCGCCATGGCCGCTTTGGCGTCCCCGGCTTCGGCGGCCTCCACGACGGAGCGCATGTCGTTGTTGCCGGCCAGGCCCTTGAGCCCGGACTGGCGGTTGAGCATGGCATCGAGATCCTCCGGGGACCAGCCGGCCCGGCCAAGGAAGACGAGGATGGACGGATCCAGGTCACCGGAGCGGGTGCCCATCACCAGGCCCTCCAGCGGGGTGAAGCCCATGGAGGTGTCCACGGACTGTCCACCGCGGATCGCCGTGACGGAGGCCCCGTTGCCCAGGTGGGCGATGACGGCGTCGAATTCGTCCACCGGGACATCCAGCAGCGCCGCCGCCCGGTGCGCGACGTATTCGTGCGAGGTGCCGTGGAAGCCGTAGCGGCGGATCCCGTGGTTGGTGTAGAGCTCCTCCGGCACCGCGTAGCGCCAGGCGTGCTCCGGAAGGGTGCGGTGGAAAGCGGTGTCGAACACGGCGACCTGCGGCATGTCCGGCCACTTCTTCGAGATCGCGCGGATGCCCAGCACGTTCGCCGGGTTGTGCAGGGGCGCCAGCGGGTTGAGCCGCTCGATGGCCCGGGTGATCTCGTTGTTGATCAGGACCGGCGCGGAGAAGCGCTCCCCGCCGTGCACGACCCGGTGCCCGACGGCGTCGAGCACCCGTCCGCCGAGGGCCGCGTGGATCTTGGCGTCCACGAGTTCCAGTGCCTCCGCGTGGTCGCGGGGGCCCTCGATCTGGCCGTCGCCCTCGCCGCCGTTTCCCATTCCGATCTTCTCGACCAGTCCTTCGGCGAGTACGCTGCCGGCCTCGACGTCGCGGACCTGGTACTTGAGCGAGGACGAGCCTGAGTTGATAACGAGCACGAGCATGGGGGCCTCCTACGCCTTGGCTTCTGCGCTAACCCCGGAGGGCGCGTCGGGACTGGGCATCACGCCGGAGCCTGGCGGAGCGCTCCCTGGGATCCACTATAAATTGCCGGGCTGGCGAGGCCGCGAATCCGTTGCGAAAGCCGCGGCGGGCGCCTAGAGTCGGCGGACCAACTGAACAATTCACGAAGGGATTTCCATGACTGACGACACGACCGAGCCAGAGAACACCCAGTCGGACAGTGGTTCCGGTAAGCCGGATCCCACCGGCGTCGAAGGTGCCAACCCGGCCCTGGACGACACGGGGAACCTCAAGGCCGCCGAGGTCGGGGAAGCGCCCGAGGCCCCCGAGAACCTGGAGGACCTGGACCTCACGCCGGCGGGCCTGGCCAACGAGCCCGCCGAGCAGGAAGATCCCGACAGCCCGGCGCAGCCGGAAAACAGCTGACCGGAGTCCTTCCCTTCGCTGGCGCCCTGACTACGCATGGGCAGCCGCGGGCGCCGGCTCGGCGGCGGCCTCCACGGACTGCGCCTGGACGGCGGTGATGGCCACCGTGTTCACGATGTCCTCCACGGTGCAGCCGCGGGAGAGGTCGTTCACCGGCTTGCGGAGTCCCTGCAGGACGGGCCCGACGGCGACCGCCCCCGAGGACTGCTGCACCGCCTTGTAGGTGTTGTTGCCGGTGTTCAGGTCCGGGAAGATAAACACGGTGGCCTGCCCGGCGACGGACGAGCCGGGCATCTTGGACTGCGCGATCGCTGCGTCCACGGCCGCGTCGTACTGGATGGGGCCCTCGACGGCGAGATCCGGGCGGCGCGCCTTCACCATCTCGGTGGCCTGCCGGACTTTGTCCACGGCCTCGCCGGTACCGGAGCCGCCGGTGGAGTAGGACAGCATGGCCACGCGCGGCTCCACGCCGAACTGGACGGCGGTCTCGGCCGAGGCCAGCGCGATGTCCGCCAGCTGCTCCGCGTTCGGGTCCGGATTGACCGCGCAGTCGCCGTAGACCAGCACCCGGTCCGGCATCAGCATCAGGAACACTGAGGAGACGATCTTCACGCCGTCGCGGGTCTTCACGAACTCCAGCGCGGGGCGGATGGTGTGGGCGGTGGTGTGCGCCGCGCCGGACACCATGCCGTCCACCACTCCTAGCTGGACCATCATGGTGCCGAAGTAGCTGCCGTCCAGCATGAGTTCCAGCGCCCGGGCGAGGTCCACACCCTTGTGCGCCCGCAGCTGTGCGTACTTCTGCGCAAACGGCTGGCGCAGCTCCGACGTCGCGGGGTCCACGATGCTGATGCCGGAGAGGTCGATGCCCTGGGTGGACGCCAACTCCCGGACCGCCGACTCGTTGCCCAGGATCGTGAGGTCGCAGACATCCCGCCGGTGCAGAATCTCGGCGGCACGCAGGATCCGCACGTCCTCCCCCTCCGGCAGGACGATGTGCCGGCGCTGCAACCGGGCCCGTTCGATGAGGTCATGCAGGAACCGCAGCGGCGTCATCCGCTCCGGCCGCGGCAGGTGCAGCCGTTCCAGCAGCTCGGCCTCGTCCACCCGCTTGGACCACAGGCCCAGGGCGGAGGCCACCTTGCGGCGGTGCCCGGACCAGATCTCGCTGCGCACCTCGGAGACGCGCTTGGCGGTCACGTAGGTGTCGTCCGGGGCGGCAAAGATCGGGAACGGTGCTTGGGCCAACAGCGAGTAGATGGTGGGATCGGGGGCCAGGCCGCCGGTCAGGATCAGGGCCGACGGGACCGGGAACTCGGGCGAGAACGACGAGGCCAGGCAGGCGACGAGCACGTCGGCACGGTCACCGGGCACGATCACCAGCGCGCCGTCGTCGAGCACGTGCAGGAAGTTGGCCACGCTCATGGCCGCCACCTTGACCGAATGAACGTCACGTTCCAGGTCCGGCAGCCCGGCCACCTGGCCCAGACCGAGGGCGGAGGCGACCTCGCCGGTGGTCGGCCTGGCGATCGACTCCAGCTCCGGCAGGACGTAGACGGGCCGGCCTGAGGCGCCAGGGCGGACGGCCGCGGCAATGGCTTCCAGGTCCTCCGGGTCGGCCCGGTTCACCATGATCGCCAAGAGCGAGCAGCGTTCGGCGAGGAGTTCCTTCCGGGCAACCTCGACGGCGTCGGTCGTCTCCGCGACAGAGCGCCCCTTCGCTCCCACCACAGCCACGATGGAGGCGGCCAGGTTGTTCGCGAGGCGTGCGTTGAGATCAAATTCGACGGCGGCGTCCTGGCCCGTGAGGTCCGTTCCCTCCACGATGACCACATCGCAGTGGCGTGACATCTCGGCGAAGATCTCCACGCAGCGGGCGTCGATCTCGGCCCGGTTTCCCTCGGCCAGCAGCTTGCGGACCTCGACAAACGTCAGGCCGCCACGGCAGCGCTGATCGTCGAGATCGAACCGGGCCTTCATCAGTGCCACCATGGGGTCCGAGGCAGGGTCGTGCCCGTTGACCACAGGTTTGAAGAAGCCAATACGGTCCGCATGGCGGTGCAGGGTGTCCGCCAGTCCCAGCGCTATGAGCGATTTCCCGGAGCCCGGTGTGGTCGCGCTGACGTAGATCCCCTTGGCCATGATCCGCCCTTAGGTTGTGCCGTAGTGGTGCTCGGTCCCTCCCAGCCTACTTTCTCATGCCGGGGAGCCAGCGTCCTGGCCGCTTTTTGCAGGGTTTTGGGGTGTTTTTTGGCTGCCCAGCTGTGTCCGCTGGGAGCTTCATGCGCCCGCCGGCTCTTGACAGAAGGCACCCAAATGGGATTACCTAATGAACATTCGGTAAATAAAGCTGGAGGCAATGACGCATGGCTGAACTGACGATTTCCGGTGACACCCATCCCATCCTTAAAGACGACTACGCCTCGGAATGGATGGGCATCGAAGTTGTAGCGCTCGACGACGGGCATGCCACGATCCGCATGACGCTCCGGCAGGAAATGCTCAATGGATTCGGCATGGCCCACGGCGGAATGATCTTCGCCTTCGGCGACACCGCTTTCGCGCTGGCCTGCAACCCTGCGAGCCCGGAGCCGGGCGACGAGGGCACCATCACGGTGGCCTCCGGCGTCGACATCAACTTCCTCAAGCCGGCCTTCCGCGGCCAGGTCCTGACCGCCGTCGCCAACCGCCGCGCCAGCACCGGACGCAGCGGCCTCTACGACATCCAGATCTACGCCGCCGATCCCAGCACAGGCATGCCCGCAGCGGAACTGACGGCACCCGCCGTCCCGGCCGCCACGGTCCCGGGCGAACTCCCCACCGACATCGCGCCGGGCGAACTCGTCGCCGAGTTCCGCGGCCGCAGCCGCACCATCTCCAAGAAATAGAAACAGGGAACCCCCAGATGACCCAAGAAACCGTCGCACCCACCAGTGAAGCTGTCCTGGACCGCGAAGAAACCATCTCCCGCGACGAGCTCGAGGCGCTGCAGCTCAGCCGCCTGCAGCACACCGTGGCCTACGCCTACGACCGCGTCCCCCTGTACAAGCGCAAGTTCGACGAACACGGCGTCCACCCCACGGACCTCCGGGAGCTCTCCGACCTGGGCAAGTTTCCCTTCACCACCAAGGAGGACCTCCGCCTGGAGTACCCCTTCGGCATGTTCGCCGTGCCGCAGCACGAGGTAGCCCGAATCCACGCGAGCTCCGGCACCACCGGCCGCGCCACCGTCGTCGGCTACACCAAGAAGGACCTCGCCGACTGGGCCAAGCTCGTGGCCCGCTCGCTGCGTGCCTCCGGCGTCCGACCGGGCATGAAGGTCCACAACGCCTACGGCTACGGCCTGTTCACCGGCGGCATGGGGGCCCACGCGGGCGCCGAGGCGCTGGGCTGCACGGTCATCCCGATCTCGGGCGGCCAGACCGAACGCCAGATCACGCTCATCCAGGACTTCAAGCCCGACGCGATCCTGGCCACCCCGACGTACCTGCTGACCATTGCCGATGCGATGATGAAACAGGGCATCGACCCGGCCTCCACCTCGCTCAAGTACGCCGTGCTGGGTGCCGAGCCGTGGACCGAGGAAATGCGCCACGAGCTCGAAGTGATGATGAACATCAAGGCCTGTGACATCTACGGACTCTCGGAGGTCATGGGGCCCGGGGTCGCCGGCGAGGCCGTGGAAACCCAGGACGGCAGCCACATCTGGGAGGACCACTTCCGCCCCGAAATCATCGATGCCTTCGACCCCTCCGTGGTTCTGGGCGACGGCGAACCCGGCGAACTGGTCTTCACCTCGCTCACCAAGGAAGCGCTGCCGATCATCCGCTACCGCACCAAGGACCTCACCCGCCTGCTCCCCGGCACCGCCCGCCCCGCGCACCGCCGCATGGGCCGCATCACCGGCCGCAGCGACGACATGATCATCCTGCGCGGCGTGAACCTGTTCCCCTCGCAGATCGAGGAGATCGCGCTGCGCATCCCCGAGCTGAGCCCGCACTTCCAGCTCGAGCTCACACGTCCCGAGGGCCAGCGGATGGACCAGCTGACCGTCAAGATCGAACGCCGCGAGACCGTCACGGTCGAGGGAGTCGCCTCGGCCGCCAAGGTCCTGCAGCAGCAGATCAAGATCCACGTCGGATCCTCCTGCACCGTCGACGTCGTCGAGCCCGGCTCCCTGGAGCGGTCCAACGGCAAGCTCCGCCGGATCTACGACATGCGTCCCAAGGCCTGACCACGCCATGTCCAGCCCGCCGGCCGGCCCGCACGGGCCACCCGGCGGGCTGGCTGATCTCCTGATCGTGAGAAACTAGCGACTATGCCCACAACAGCAACCAGCACCAAACGCGGACGCCCCGGCTATGACCAGCAGTCAGTGCTGGTGATCGCCGTCGACGTCTTCAACCGCCACGGCTATGACGCCACCTCCATGGGCATCCTCGCTGAAAACCTGGGCATCTCAAAGTCAGCCATCTACCACCACGTACCCTCCAAAGGCGACCTCCTGAAGCTCGCCCTGGACCACGCTTTGGGCGGCCTCGAAGCCATCCTGGACCAGCCGCAGGCCAACACCGGCACCGCCGAAGCCCGGCTGGAGTTCGTCCTCCGCGAGACCATTTCGGTGCTTGTAGAGCGGCTTCCCTTCGTCACCCTGCTGCTGCGCCTGCGTGGCAACACCGAGATCGAACGCGACGCCATGGAACGCCGGCGCACGTTCGACCACAAGGTGGCGGCCCTCATTTCCGCGGCCCGCGACGAGGGGTCGCTCCGCCAGGACATCGATCCGCGCACGGTGACCCGGCTGCTCTTCGGCACGATCAACTCGATCGTGGAGTGGTACAAACCCGGCGGCTCCCTCTCCCCCGAGAAACTGGCCGACGACGTCATCACCATGGCCTTCCATGGCCTCCACGTCGCCCGCTAGGCGGGGGGTTCGGGGCTCCACCAGAATCCCATTGACCGCGCCCGGCACCCGGGCCACGCTGGGAGGATGGCCACCAAACTCTCCCAGGTGCTCATGGGCACTTTCCCCCGGCTGCGCTACGAACCCACTGCCAAAAGGATCCGCGCGAGCCTCGGCCGGACCGCCGTCGTCGATACCCTGCAGGCCTGCCTGATCTGGGAACCGCGGCGGATCACGCCCATCTTCGCTGTGCCGGAGCAGGACCTGCTGGCCGGGCTCGCCACGCCGTCGCTGCCGGCGGCCCCTGCCTACGAGTACCCCTTCGCGCTTCGGCAGGGCGCGGCCGCGACGTCCCTCGACCCCACAACGGGGTTTGGCAACCACACCTGTGCCGGCGAGGAACTCGACGTCGTGACGGCTGCGGCGACCGTTCCCCGCGGCGCGTTCCGGCCGGAGGACCCCGACCTGGCCGGCTATGTGGTGCTGGATTTCGCTGCCTTCGACTGGCTCGAGGACGATGAGGAGATCATCGGCCACCCGCGGGATCCGTTCCACCGCGTTGATATCCGCGCATCGGTCGTGGACGTGCAGGTGGCGCTCGACGGCGTGACGCTGGCCCGCACGCACGGCGCGCAGCTGCTTTACGAGACGCTGCTCCCGGTGCGGTACTACATCCCGCCGGCGGACGTGCGGCTGGACCTGCTGCAGGAGAGCCCCAAGCGGACCGTCTGCCCTTACAAGGGCCAGGCCAGCTACTGGAGCGTCCCGGGCTCGGGGCACGGCCGGAACGTCGCGTGGAGCTATGACCGGCGGTTCCGCGACGCCGCGCAGATCCATGGCCTCGTCAGCTTCTTCAACGAGCGGGTCGATCTGAGCGTGGGGGGCGTACAGCAGCGCCGGCCTGTGACTCCGTGGTCCCGCCCGAGCGGTCCGGGGGCACTTTGAGGGCGGCGTCCGTCCCGCAGACATGGAACAGCGCCCCGGCGGACCGGGGCGCTGTTCCTTGTGTGCCGTTCCTTGTGTGCCGGGAACTGCCCTCAGAGCTGGTAGTCAGCGGCCGTGGTGATGTTCTCGTGGACGCATAGGATGTTGTGCTCCGTGTCCATGAACCAGGCGCACTTCTCCGAATCCGTTGTACAGATGTGGTTCTCGGTCTTGAGATCCGGTTGGTCGTAGTCCTGGAACTGGACGCCCTTGGCTTCCATCTCCTGGACGGTCCGCTCGATTTCGGAGACTTCAAAACTCAGGGTGGTGTGCTCGGAATGCTTTCCGTCCCTGACGGGCATCAACTGCAGCATGGGGCCGCCGTCGCTGCCGAATAGTTCACTTCCATCGTCGGCCACGCCACGGTGCGGGAGGCCCAGGGTATCCGCATAGAACCGGTGGGCACGCTCTGCATCATCGACTGGCAGGACCGTTGTGGCTTTGTTCAACAATAGGGTCATTTCGCCACCTCCTACGAGCACGATTTTACGCCGCAGCCGGGTGGAAAGAGCCCGCCAATTGCCCCCTCCACCACGGTTGCCCTATCACTTGTGGCTGCCATTCCGGGCTTTAGGCAGCCACAAGTGATAGGGCAACAGGGAAGGGGCTACTTCTCCACGAGGGTGAGGACGTCGTAGGTGGCCACGATTTCGTCGTTCTGGTTGGTCAGGACGGCATCCCAGGCCACTTCGCCGTACTCGTCGGTTTCGCGGGGGGTGATCTTCTTGGCGGTCAGGGTGACCCGGATGGAATCGCCCGCAGCAACCGGCGTGATGAAGCGCAGGCTTTCCAGACCGTAGTTGGCCAGCACCGGTCCCGGCGCGGGCTCCACGAACAACCCGGCGCCCCAGGCCAGCAGCAGGTAGCCGTGCGCCACGATGCCCGGGAAGAACGGGTTGGCCGCCGCTGCCTCCTGGTTGGTGTGGGCGTAGAAGGTGTCGCCGGTGGAGTTGGCGAACTTCGTGATTTCTTCCAGGCTCACTTCGCGCAGCCCGGAGCGGATCGCGTCACCGATGTGCAGCGTGCTTAGGTGCTTCCGGAACGGGTGCTGGCCTTCGGTCTCAAGCGTGAAGTTGCGGTCGGCCCCGGTGTGCCAGACGCCCGTGACGGCGGTCAGCATGTTCGGTGAGCCCTGGATGGCGGTGCGCTGCATGTGGTGCAGGACGGAGCGGATGCCGCCGAGCTCCTCGCCGCCGCCGGCGCGG
>NZ_AUPJ01000127.1:0-3546 GCF_000427315.1 Arthrobacter sp. TB 26 | reverse complement strand
CCCGGGCCGCCGTGGACCAGGTGCGGGACCGGCGAACCGTGGCCGGTGGAGCTGCGCGCGTCCTCGCGGTTGAGCATGTGCACGCGGCCGTGGTGAGCAGCGATGCCGGTGACCAGTTCGCGGGCAACCTCGGGATCGTTGGTGCAGACCGAGGCGACGAGAGAACCGCCGCCGCGGGCGGCAAGGCGGACGGCGTCGGCCAGGTCCGTGTAGCCGATCACCGAGGACACCGGGCCGAAAGCCTCCAGCGAGTGGACCTCTTCGGCTTCCGGATCCGCCCAGCTCAGCAGCACGGGGGACATGAACGCGCCGTCTGCGACGACACCGACGGTGCCGTCGGCGCTGGTGACCTTCGGCGCATCGAGCGTGCCGTACGCGAGTTCGCCGCCGGCGTCGAGCATGGACTGGACGGCTGCACGCACATCGGCGAGCTGCTCCAGGGACGCCAGGGCGCCCATGTTGACGCCTTCGGCGCGCGGGTCGCCGAGGACAATGCGTTCCTTGATCCGCTCCCCCACGGCGGCGATGACGTCCTGCACCAGTTCCTGCGGCACGATGGCCCGGCGGATCGAGGTGCACTTCTGGCCGGCCTTGGCGGTCATCTCGGTGACAAGGGACTTGATGAAGGCGTCGAACTCCGGCGTGCCCTTGACGGCGTCCGGGCCCAGGATCGAGGCGTTCAGGGAGTCGGTTTCCGAGGTGAAGCGGACCCCGCCCTTGACCACATTGACGTGGGACTTGAGCGTGTTGGCGGTGGAGGCGGAGCCGGTGAAGGCCACGATGTCGCGGTAGTCGAGGTGGTCCAGCATGGTCCGGACCGAGCCGGAAACCAGCTGCAGCGAACCCTTGGGCAGGATGCCGGACTCGATGATGGCCTTGACCACCGCCGCGGTGACGTAACCGGTGGGGGTGGCGGGCTTAACGATCGTGGGCACGCCGGCGATGAAGGCCGGGGCGAACTTCTCGAGCATGCCCCACACCGGGAAGTTGAAGGCGTTGATCTGCACGGCGACGCCGGGGATGCGGGTGTAGATGTGCTCGCCGGCGAAGGAACCGTCCTTGGACAGCACCTCCATGGGACCGTCCACGATCACCTGGGAGTTGGGCAGTTCACGCCGGCCCTTGGAGCCGAACGTGAAGAGCACGCCGATGCCGCCGTCGATGTCGACCATCGAGTCGATCTTGGTGGCACCGGTCTGGGCCGAGAGGGCATAGAACTCGTCGCGGCGGCCGTTCAGGTACTGCGCCAGCTCCTTGAGCTTGAGCGCGCGCTGGTGGAAGGTCAGTTTGCCCAGTTCCGCCTGGCCGGTGGTGCGTCCGTAATCCACGACGGCGGCGAGGTCCAGTCCCTCGGTGCTCACCTTGGCGAGGAGTTCACCGGTGCTGGCGTCCAGGACGGACGCGGCGCCGGCTGCGGAGCCGGCGTCGGGTGTCCACCAGGAATCCCGGATGAAGCTGGGAACGATCTCGACAGTGTCTACTGTGGGTTCCGGAGCGGTTGCAGTGGTGGTCATCGTTGACGGGTCCTTCCAACGGGGGCAAGATCAACACGGCCAGCATTACTGACCGTCCGTTCGGTAATATGTCTACAGTACATGAATGAGGCCTGCCGCACACTAGCTGCGGCGGCACTGACCGGCCTGAGCCCTTGGATTTCCGGCCAAAGAGGAGACGTTATGACGCCCGAGCCCCGGAATACCGAGCCGTGGAAGATCACCCTCGGGGAACTCGACGAAAAAATGGGCGTGAAGATCGTCGAGGAATCCGTCGAACGGGTCGTCGCCACCATGCCGGTGGAGGGCAACCGGCAGTCCTTCGGGCTGCTGCACGGCGGCGCGTCCCTGGCAGTCGGGGAGGCAGTGGGCTCCTGGGCCGCGGTCATCCACGCCAGCACTCTGGGTAAGACCGCCGTCGGCGTGGACGTCTCGGCCACCCACCACAAGTCGGCCCGCGAGGGGATCATCACCATCACCGCCACCCCCATCCATCTCGGCGGCACCGTGACCACCCACGAGGTGCTGATCACCAACGACGCCGGGCAGCGGCTGTGCACGCTGCGGATCACCAACCTGTTGCTGGACCGCAAAGGCTGAGGGGGCTGCGGCGCCCGGGCGGAGAGCAGGCCTTCACCGGTCCCGGTCCCTGATGTGGGGCCGATGGACCCGGAGTACCCCGCACCCGGGCTGTTGGCGTGGAAGGGCCGATTCACCCGGCACCGCCGGGCGAGCACATCGAGGAGATCGCCAAGCGCTTCTACAAGCACATGCACGACGGCGTCCACCAGCCCAGGCAGGACAGCCTGACCAAAGCCGACGACGGGCAGCACCGGCAGTTGGCCGTGAAGCGGGTCCGCGGGCTCGGGACCCCTGATGGCGAGATGTCCAACTTGGTGCACGATGAGGTCCAGGGGGGCGACGAGGTGGTGCTCTCAGTACCCTTCGGCGATGTGGTGCTGGAGTACACGTACCGGCCCCTCGTCCAGGCGATGCTCCTGCATGCGGACGACAGCGAGGCGTCCTTCCCGCTCCGGGGGCAGGTCCGGGAAGACCTGGCCGCACTGACGGACGGGACCCTGCGGCCCGGACCTTCGGCTGGCTGACTTCCAGTAGGTGCGGCAGTTAGCGGACCGCCCGGCGCCGTGCCGCGGCCAGTTGGGCACCGCCCAGCAGGACGCCGCCCAGCAGGATGGCGCCGCCGGCAAGGCCCCCCATCAGCAGCAGCTGCCCGGCGCCGGTGTCCGGCAGCTGGCTGGAGCCGGCCGGAAGCACGGCGGCCTGGGCAGCCGGAACAGCGGGTTCCGCGGGCGCAATGGCCGGGGCGTCAATAGTAAAGGTCAAAAGCAGCGGGTCCGAGGCCACGCCGTCAACCGATTGGGTAACGGAAAGCGCGTGCGCCCCAACAGCAAGGCCTGAAGGGAACGGAACACTCCAGCGCCCGCCGGCCCCGGCCTGTGCAGCACCCGCCGGCGTCCCGTCGATCGAGACGGTGACGTCGGCGCTGTCAACGCCTGTTCCGGAAATCGTCTCGGGAAGCGCAGCCAGGCTGAAGTGCAGCCCGTCCCCAATCGAGGAGACCGCCGGGGCTACCGGGGTGACGGTGAACGTGCGGTTCACGGAGGGGCTGTCCTCGTGCGAGGGAGCCGTCTGCACGGCGTGCACGGCGATCTGGCCATAGACAGGCCCGGTAACCGGGATGCTCCAGCGGCCGTCCGGCGCGACGACGGCGGAGCCGCTGATGTCGCCGGTGAGTCTTACGGCCAGCCCGGGAGTTCCGGAGCCGTCGATGCGGGTGAGCGTCTTCAAAGCCGTTCCCCCTTGAGGCGCAGCGATCACAGGAGCGTCGAGGTCGGAGACCTTCACGGCGAGGGAAGCGGCGCCCGAGTGGCTGAAACCGTTCACCGTTTCCGCCGTGAATGACAGCGGGCCGGTGGACGCGGGTGCGGGGTATGCCCAGTTGCCCGAAGAGTCGACGGGCAACTCCACGGGTGCCTGGCTGGCAACGGTGATACGCACTTTTGAGTTGGCGGCCACGGCCGACGCCGGGGCC
>NZ_AUPJ01000126.1:7256-8691 GCF_000427315.1 Arthrobacter sp. TB 26 | reverse complement strand
CCCGCCATGAAGGTCAGATTTTCCGGCGCCACGAGTTCCGGCTTGTTCAGGAACAGCTGGAGCTGCACGGCGGCGGGGATCTTGGTCAGGGCGTCTTCCAGCGTCGTGGCGATGGCGAAGTTCTCTCCGCTGGTCTCGCCGGCCGAGTGGGTGCCCACGGCATAATTGCCGCTGATCCACGGCCCGCCGGAGTCACCGCCACGTGACTGGACATTCTTGGACAGGAAGCCCCTGAATGCGCGCACGTCGGCCGGATCGGTGGTTCTTCCGCCCACCACGTAGATGCCGGTTTCTTCCACCTGCCCACAGGACCAGCCGTCGGTCCGTCCGGAGCGGCACACTTCCTGGCCCTTGAACGGGGCGACCATGCCGATGATCTTCACGGCGGTGGAACCCGGGTTCGCGGCGCTGGCCCAGGTGCTGGCGGCCGGCTGGACGTTGACGCCGCCATTCAGTGATCCGATGACGGCGATGTCGGTACCCACGTTGCCGGGGCCTCCCGGATCGTCCGTGTTCCACAGGGGGTTCAAGACCCATGAGTTTTGGAGTCCGCCGAACTGGCTGAATCCGAAGCTGCCGAACGGCGCGAGGCTGCCGGGAAGGGGCAACGAGCCACCAGCGGTCGCGGAAGTCGGGGGCTCAAGGCCGATGACCGTGGCGGTGCCGTCCTCCGCGCAGTGCCCCGCCGTCAGGACGACCGGCAGACCCGCCGCGTTGAACGCACCAAATCCGGTCGAGCAGATGGTCCGCCGGGGCGGTGAGTCAATGACGTAGCCCTCTCCGCCGTACACATCCGCTTCGGTGGCGAGCGGGGAGGCCTGCTCCAGCTGGACGTTGGTGTAGCGGGCCACGAAGTCGGCCGGGGAGATCTTCCCTGCCGCGGCAGTCGTTGCCGGGGTAGTCGTCGCCGGGGCGGGTTGCTGGTCCGGCGCCGGAGGCAGGTCTGCTTCGGCCGCGTTCGTCCCGCCGGTGCGGATGATGAAGCTCCCCCCGGAGTAAGCCACGGCCTGCAGCCCGGCGGGTCCCACCTCGCGGACGTAGGCCTGGAACAGCTGCTCAGTGCTGGACGCCACCAGCTCGGCCGCCGAGGGAGCAGCGGTAGGAGCCTCCGTCGGAGTAGCCGTGGGGGCAGTCGAGGGCTCAGCTGCCGGAGCCACGAGAACGAACACGGCCGAGGTTCCGGTCCCATTCAGTTCGGTTACCCGGGCCTGCAGTTCGGGTCCGCTGCCTTCGACGAGGATTTTGCCGTCACGCAGGCTGATCCCCAGGTAGCCGGTCAGCTCCCGCAGCGAGGGAACAGCGTCGGCGGCGGTCCTGGCCAGCTGGCCGGCAGCATTGAAGTCCACGAGCGTCATGCCCAAATCGCGCTGGACTGCCTCAGCGAGCCCGGCGTCGCTGATTTCCGGCACCGCTGCCGGAGCCGTCGTGTCGGCGG
>NZ_AUPJ01000126.1:0-7247 GCF_000427315.1 Arthrobacter sp. TB 26 | reverse complement strand
CGCCCCCCGCCGTCGTCGGGTCAACGGGCGCTACCGGGCTGGCGGTCACCGTCGGTGAGGCCGTCGGCGAAGCTGACGGCGCGGGTCCCGATCCCCCGACTTCGGCCAGGGCAGGAGCGGAGTAGAACGATCCCGCGAGCGCGATGGCGGCAGCCGCCGCCGCGCGCACTGTCAGCTGATACCTCGGAGTCTTCACCCGGTTACTCTAGCGCGCCAATTTGGCCAGAACGGCAGTCAACTCCCGGTCCGTTATGCCATTGTGGCGTAAGAATTCCCTGGTCTTCACGTGACGAACAAACCGCAGCAGACTCTCCAGCCGTGTTTCAAGCAGCGGAGCGAGGACTTCTTCGGGCAGGTACCGCTCGTGCGGATGCGGGACCCCCGATACCCGGTGGTGGTCGTTAATGCCCCGCATGGCGCGCTCGTAGCCTGCGGCAATGGCGTCCTCGTCCGCTCCGGCGAGGTCCTGGAGCATGGCCGCGATCATCCCGCTGCGATCCCGGCCGGCGGAACAATGGATCACGACGCCGCCGGCTGCCGCCGCCACGGCCTTGAAGACCGCGGCGAGTTTCTCGGGGAAGATCCGGGCGTTGTCCGCGTAGGACGCCGGATCGTTCAGGTAGGGAACGCAGAGCTCGCGGAATTCGCTGTTGCCGGGGTCCTCGGTGGGGGCGTGCACGACGTCGAACGCGGCCAGGGTTTCCGACCTCACCCGGGGATCGGTGTCGCGGCGACGGATCTCGTCCGGGTTCCGGAGATCGATCACCGTCCGGATGCCGCCGTCGTACGCCTGCTGCCAGCCGGCGTCGGTGAGCCATTCACGGCGCCCCATCCGGAACACGCTGCCGGCAATGTGCCAGGCGTTGACCGCACCGTCCCACTGCATCGCTTCGGGCACCGTCGTTCCCGGGGCTGGGCCTGGGGAGGCGGCAGGAATCGTCATCCTGAAAGCTAAGCACACACCCCGGGGGCGATCCACGGGCAGGATTTGCGAAAGATACCCACAACGGGACCATTGGGCATGGTGTGGGGTGCGGGCGTCCGCGTAGGGTGGCGCTGAACCCGGTAGCCGCCGGGCTCCTTTTCAGCTCGCCTGCAGCCGGGACTGACACGTCTTCGCGGCACGGTCGCTGAAACCAGCGTGCTACTGAGGGGAAACACCATGGGAACTCTGAAACTTCGACGCCGTCGAACGGCCCTGGCTGCCGGTCTCGCCACCCTGGCAATGGCAGTCGGCGCGGCGGCGGTTCCGGCGCAGGCCGTGGACAAGACCACGTATATCGCGCTTGGCGACTCCTACGCCGCCGGGCAGGGAGCTGGACCGTACAAAAATAATGATTGTTACCGCAGTGAGAACACCTACTCCGAACTCGCGGCTGATACCAAGGCCATCAAGCTGATCACCAACGCGGCCTGCAGCGGCAAAACGACCCAGGACGTCGTTGCCACCCAGCTGCTCCAGCTGAACAAGACCACGGAGCTCGTGACCATCACGGCCGGCGGCAACAACCTCGGGTTCGGGGACATCGTCACCAACTGTGGCTCTGCCGATCCCGACCTTGCTGGGGCGTGCGCCGATGCCAGCGCTACTGCGGCGGCCAAGATCGGCAGCGGACAGCTGGCCGGCGAGGTGGCCGCGATGATCCAGAGCGTGCAGGCGGCCGCGCCGAACGCCAAGATTGTGGTGACGGGCTACCCCTACCTCTTCGACCCGCTCAACCTCAATCCGGCCGATCCGATGACCCCGTTCATCCTCCAGGCAACTGCCCTGGCTAACGGCCTGAACGGATCCATCGCCGCCGCCGTCGGGGCCACCGATACCGAGACCACCGAGATACAGTACGTTGACGTCACGGCCGCTTTCACCGGCCACGGCATCATCTCGGCAGATCCGTGGATCAACGGCGACACCGGTAACGCCGATAGCTTCCACCCGAACGCCAAGGGCTACCTGGCGTACTACACAGCACTGAACGCCGCCGAAGTCTATTCGGCACCGTAGCGCAGCTTCGCCAGCCTGAACTGCAGGGCGTTCCGGACCATCGGCCACTCGTGTTCCAGGATGGAGTACACCACGGTGTCCCGCAGCGCGCCATCAGCGCTGCGGGTGTGGCTGCGGAGCACACCGTCCTGTTTCGCGCCCAGGCGGGCGATCGCGTCGCGCGACTGGTGGTTGAGCCAGTGGGTCCGGAACTCGACGGCCGGGCAGCCCAGCGTTTCGAAGGCGTGCCGCAGCAGCAGCAACTTGGAGTCGGGGTTGCTGCCGCTGCCGTGTGCGGATGCCGCGTTCCAGGTGGAGCCGATCTCCACGCGGGGCGTGGCGGCGTCGATGTTCATGTAGGTGGTCATGCCGATCACGCGGCCCGGCCCGCCGGTGGCGGGGTCAAGCAGCCGCGTGGTGAAGGGCAGCATGGAGCCGCTCTCCTGCAGGGCCAGTCGCCGCTCAATCTCGGCGGCCATCTGCTCCGGGGCGGGCACGCTGGTGTACCAGAGCTTCCAGAGTTCGCCGTCCCGGGCCGCCTCCACGAGGCCGTCGTGGTGGTCCGGGCTCAGCGGCTCCAGGATGACGTATTTGCCGGTCAGGATGATGGGGGCGATCGCGGGGCGGTCCATGGAAGTCACCGCACCATCCTAGGGGCACCGGCCCCGGCACCTGTCAGCCGGTCACTTGCTCCAGTCGAAGAAGCCCTTGCCGGATTTGCGTCCGAGTTCGCCGCGGGCCACCTTGTCGCGCAGGATCTGCGGCGGCGCGAAGCGCTCCCCCAGGGTGGAGGCGAGGTACTCGGCGATGCCGAGGCGGACGTCCAGGCCCACGATGTCCGTGGTCCGCAACGGTCCGGTGGGGTGCTTATAGCCCAGGACCATGGCGTTGTCGATGTCCTCCGCGGACGCCACGCCCTCCTCGACCATCCGCATCGCCTCGAGCGCGATTGCGACCCCGAGCCGTGAAGAGGCGAAGCCCGGGGCGTCATTGACGACGACGGCGGTCTTGCCCAGCGCGTCGGCCCAGCCGCGGGCGGCCTGGGCCAGCGGCTCGGAGGTGTGCTCGCCGAGGACGACCTCGATCAGGGTTGACGCCGGGACCGGGTTGAAGAAGTGCAGGCCCAGGAAGTTCTGAGGGCGCGCCAGCTCGCGGGCCAGTGCGTTGACTGAGATGGACGAGGTGTTGGAGGCGAGGTAGGCGTCGTCGGCCAGGCGTTCCTCGATGCCGCGCAGCGAGGCGACTTTCAGGTCCCAGTCCTCCGGGACGGCCTCGATGACCAGCTGGCGGTCCTTGAAGTCGTCGTAGTCCACCGTCACCGACAGCCGCGAGACCATTTCGTCCAGGTTGCCGTCCGTGGCGCCGCGCTCGATGCTCTTGGCCGCCGCCGATTCCACCCGTTCGCGGGCGGCCTCGGCTGCTTCCTCATCGCGCTCGACGACGAGGACGTTGGCACCGTTGATCAGGAAGGCATGCGCGATGCCGGCGCCCATCCGGCCGCCGCCGAGCACCCCGACAGAGTCGGGAAGGCCAGTAGCGGGCAGGTTCGCGGGGAGTGTGGAGTTGCTCATGGTCAGTTCTTCTTCCGGTCTGGATCCTGCTCGGACGTCGTGGCTGACTGCTGGGCCGATGACTTGGCCGCCTTCTTAGCTGTTTTCTTATCCAAGAATGACTGCATGCGGTCGAATTTTGCCTGGGATTCAAAGAGGATTCCCTGCGCCAGCTCATCAATCAGGGGATGTGCCTCGGCGGGGGCATGGAACACCGACTTGGTGATCCGGACGGCGAGCGGGTCCTGGCCGGCGATCCTGTCGGCCAGTGCGTGGGCCGCGGCCATCAGCTCGGTGGCCTCGTGGATCTCGGTGATGAGGTTGACGGCGAGGGCCCGGTCGGCGCGCAGCACCGTGCCGGCCAGCAGGATTTCCTTGGCCACCGGCTCCCCCACCAGTTCCTTCAGCCGCCAGCTGGCACCGGCGGCTGCCAGGATGCCCAGGCCGGTTTCCGGGTTGCCGATCCGCACCGAGGGTGTACCGATCCGGAAGTCCGCGGCGTAGGCCAGTTCGGCCCCGCCGCCGAGGCAGAAGCCGTCCAGGGCCGCAATGACCGGCATCGGAAGCTTGGCGATCCGGACGAAGATCGTGGAGTTGATGCCCCGCAGGGCATCGTCGCGGCGGCGTTCGCGCAGCTGGCCGATGTCCGCGCCGGAAGCGAAGATGCCCTCCGTGCCGGCAATAATCAGCACCTTTGGGGTCTGTTCCAGCGCAGCGCAGACGGCGTGCAGCTCGTCGACCATCTGCTGGTCGATGGCGTTGCGGACCTCGGGCCGGTTCAGGAGCACCACCAGCCGGTCCCCGCGCTCCTCGACCTTCAGCGTACTGAAATCCTGCGGGTTGAGACCCGTCGCGGCCGCCACTAGACGCGCTCCAGCAGCATCGCGGTGCCCTGGCCGACGCCGATGCACATGGTGGCGAGGCCGATCCGGGCGTCCTCGCGCTCCATCCGGCCCAGCAGGGTGATCGCGAGCCGCGAGCCGGATGAACCCAGCGGGTGCCCCAGGGAGATCGCGCCGCCGTCGCGGTTTACGATCTCGGGGTCCAGGCCGAGCCGGCGCATGGTCGCAAGCGACTGCGTGGCGAAGGCTTCGTTGAGTTCGACGGCGCCGAGGTCACCGACGCTCAGGCCGGTCCGGGCGAGCACTTTTCGGGTGGCCGGGACGGGGCCGATGCCCATGATTTCGGGTTCGCAGCCGGCGGAGGCGCCGTCGATGATCCGGGCACGCGGTGTGAGGCCGAGCCGCTCGATGGCCGCCTCGGAGGCGACGATGATGGCGGAGGCTCCGTCATTGAGGGTGGAGGAGTTCCCTGCCGTGACCACCGAGCCCCCGGCGACGACGGGTCGGAGGGCTGCCAGGACGTCCATCGTGGTGCCGGCGCGGGGTCCCTCGTCGGTGTCGACGACGGTTTCACCCTTGCGGGTCTTGACCGTGACCGGGACGATCTCGTCGGCGAAGCGGCCCGCGGCGATGGCCGCGAGCGAGCGTTCGTGGGAGCGGACGGCGAAGGCGTCGGCATCCTCACGGGTGATGCCGTCCACGCGGGCGACTTCCTCGGCCGTTTCCGGCATGGAGTAGGTCATCTTCCCGCCGCGGGACATCTCACCCGTCTGGAACAGCGGGTTGACGAAGCGCCACCCGATGGAGGTGTCGAAGATCTGTCCCGGCTTCGCGAAGGCGGTCCGGGGCTTCTCCTGGACCCAGGGGGCGCGGCTCATGGATTCGACGCCGCCGGCGATCACGATGTCAGCGGCTCCGGACTTGATCATCTGGCTGGCCATGATGATGGCGCTCAGCCCGGAGGCGCAGAGCCGGTTCACGGTGATGCCGGGGATGTGCAGTGGCAGGCCGGCCAGGATGGTGGCCATCCGGGCGACGTTGCGGTTTTCTTCGCCGGCGCCGTTGGCGTTGCCGAGGATGACCTCGTCGATGCTGTCCGGGTCCAGCCCGGCCCGGGCCACAGCCTCGCGGACCACCAGGGCGGCCAGGTCATCGGGGCGGACCGCGGAAAGTGCCCCGCCGTACCGGCCCACCGCAGTGCGGGCACCGCCTACGAGAAATGCCTGTGGTCCTGCAACTGCTGATGCCATGGGTACACCCTTCACGCGATAAACGGCACTGTCATCGAAAGAACTCTTATCGGCGGCGGTCACTGCGTTCGACCCGCGAGTGCGCCAATTTACCGACCGTTCGTTCTATAAAGATTACACGGCGCGGCAAGGGGGTCAATGAAGGCCCCGCAGGATTACGCGACGACGACGCCGAGGTGGCTCGCCATCAGCGGGGCCAGCAGGCCTAGCTGGTAGTCGTCGATGACGAGGCCTGCGAGACTTTCGAGCCCGCTGATGGCGCGGAAGTCCGTGCCCCGGATGTCAAAGTCCTTGAGCCGGGCCCCGGCTACGTCGAGGGTGCCGATCGTGCAGTTCTTCAGCGCCACCCGCGTCGCCGCACAAGAGCCCAGGTCCAGCTCGTTGATGATGCAGTCGCTGATCTGCACGTCCGTGAGCTTGGAACCGCGGAGGTTCACGTAGTCGAGCTTGCCGCCGTCGATCCGCACGGATTGCCAGCCGCTTTCATAGAGTTCCGCGGAACCCCAGCGGGGGTTGCCGATCTCGACGTCGCGCAGCGTGCTCCGGGCCGCCATGAACACGGGCGCGTACAGCTCTGCGAGGATGCAGTCCCGGAACGAGGCGCCCCGCAGCTGGGTCTCGTTGAAGGAAACCCCCTGGAACTCGCACTCGGCGAAGTCGGTGCCGCCAAGTTCCAGCCCGTCAGCGGACGCCTTGCTGTACCGGACGCCGTCGAACCGCTGCCCCGACTGGAAATCCGGGGACGGGTCGTCCCGGAGGTCCGCCAGCCGGACCGGGCTGAGCCGCGGCGCGGTCACTTTGGGCATCTTCGGCCCTGCGGTGCCGCGTGCCATCAGAGCGACTCGGCCCGGGCTGCGATCTCCGCCAGGTCCTTGGCGAGGGCCCTGCGGGTGATGCGCATGCCCAGTTTTCCAAGGAGCGCCATTGCCAGCTTGCTCATCCGGGAGGGATTCCGGATTTCGGCGCCGAAGGTCAGCGTCAGATACGTGCCGCCGTCGCGGTCGGCCAGCGCGAAGCGGGTGGTGTAGTCCGCCCGGCCCTGCACCGCCTTCACTGTCGTGCTCCGGGGCGGGTCGGCCTGGGACACCCACATTTCCACCGTTTCCGCCCGCCACATCATGGTGCGGGTTTCCTTCCAGCGTGTATCCTCGCCGTACGGGCCGTCGGACAGCATCTGGATCGAATCGATGCCGGACAGGGTTGCGGCCGAACCGGGAATGTCGGAAATGACCGCCCACACCTTGTCCGCCGGCGCGTTGACATGCTGGGTCAGGCTGGTTTTGTGGTCCATAGCATCGAGCCTAGCCCGGCTCCCCCGCACATTTCATCCCGCCGGCGCAGGATGCCCCTTGAATTACTAAGCATGCTTTGTGTTATGGTGAATGAACGTTGAATTTCAACCGGAAACGAGAGGTGGTTCACACCATGGGTATCGGAGACAAGATTCAGAACGAAGCAGAGCACCTCGGCGGCAAGGCCAAGGAAGCTACTGGCAACGCTACGAACAACGACGAGCTTCGCGCCGAGGGCCAGAAGGACCAGGTTGTAGCCGACGCAAAGAAGGTCGGCGAGAACGTCAAGGACGCCTTCAAGAAGGACTAGTCCTTTCGAATAGCGGCGGCGG
>NZ_AUPJ01000125.1 GCF_000427315.1 Arthrobacter sp. TB 26 | reverse complement strand
CAGGCGAGGACAAGATGCCCCAGCAGATCGGCCGTACCGTCGGCCGTGCCGCGACCAGGGCCGCTGATCTCCTGGCCAACCTGCCGAAGTTCGGCCGCAAAAAGTAGCAAAACCCCGGGCCCAGGCGTCTGTTCCCGTCACACGGTGGCGCCCACCGGTTCTCGAATAGAAATCCCATCCCGCCCAGTGCAACCATGGAAAGGCTTGTTTGCTGCGCCCGATGAGGGGCGCCAAGGTTGAGGAGTGGCAATGGACGCACGGCTTGAAACCATCCGGGACACGGTTCTGGCACGGAATCTCGGCGAAGGGGAGTTCCACCAGGCAGTCACCGAGGTCTTCGAAAGCCTCGGACCGGTGCACGACCGCCACCCGGAGTTCCTTGAAGGCGCCGTCCTCGAAAGGCTCTGCGAGCCCGAACGGCAGATCATCTTCCGGGTCCCCTGGGTCGACGACGCCGGCCGCTTCCAGATCAACCGCGGCTTCCGGGTGGAGTTCAACTCGGCTTTGGGGCCTTTCAAGGGCGGCCTGCGGTTCCATCCCTCGGTAAACCTGGGCATCGTGAAGTTCCTTGGTTTCGAGCAGATCTTCAAGAATGCCCTCACCGGCATGCCGATCGGGGGCGGCAAGGGCGGCTCCGACTTCGACCCCCGTGGTCGCTCGGACGCCGAGATCATGCGCTTCTGCCAGTCCTTCATGACGGAGCTGTACCGCCACATCGGCGAGTACACGGACGTCCCGGCCGGGGACATCGGGGTCGGCGGCCGCGAAATCGGCTACCTCTTCGGCCAGTACAAGCGGATCACCAACCGCTACGAATCCGGGGTCCTCACCGGCAAGGGCATCTCCTGGGGCGGCTCGCTGGTGCGGCCCGAAGCCACCGGCTACGGCACCGTGATCTTCACCCAGGAAATGCTCAAAACCCGCGGCCAGTCCTTCGACGGCCAGCGCGTGGTGGTCTCGGGCTCCGGCAACGTCGCCATCAACGCGATCGCCAAGGCCCAGGGGCTCGGCGCCACGGTCGTGGCCTGCTCCGATTCCTCCGGCTACATCGTGGACGAGGCCGGAATCGACGTTGGGCTGCTGCGCCAGATCAAGGAGGTCGAGCGCGGCCGGCTCAAGGACTACGAAGCCCGGCGCTCCGCCGTCGCCTATGTGGAGGGCGGCTCCGTCTGGGACATCGACGCCACTGTCGCGCTACCGTGTGCCACCCAGAACGAGCTCGACGGCGACGCTGCCGCCCGGCTGGTCCGCAACGGACTGCTGGCGGTGGGGGAGGGCGCCAACATGCCCTCGACCCGGGAAGCCGTCGCGGTTTTCCAGGAATCCGGCATCCTGTTCGGGCCAGGTAAGGCCGCGAACGCGGGCGGGGTGGCCACGTCGGCGCTGGAAATGCAGCAGAACGCCAGCCGCGATTCCTGGTCCTTCGCGCACACCGAGGAACGGCTCACCGAGATCATGGTCGGCATCCACGACCGCTGCGCCGCGACGGCGGCCGAGTACGGGGACCCGGGGAACTATGTGCTGGGCGCGAACATCGGCGGCTTTGTGAAGGTGGCGGATGCGATGCTCGCCCAGGGACTCATCTAGGACTCACCCCGCGCACCCCGCGCACCCCGCGCGCGCCGAGTCGGCAGTTCGCGGCAATGTTCCGGACGAACACTGCCGCGAACTGCCTGGTCGCGGACCTGCGTGCTACTTCTTGAGCAGCCGCACGTGGTCCGGGGTCAGCTCCGAGATCCGGCTGACGCCCAGCAGGGCCATGGTGCGGAGCATGTCCTTTTCCAGGATCTCGATGGCCCGGTCCACCCCGGCACGTCCGCCGGCCATCAGCCCGTAGAGGTAGGCGCGGCCGATCAGCGTGAAGTCGGCGCCGAGGGCCAGGGCTGCGATGATGTCCGCGCCGCTCATGATGCCGGTGTCCAGGATGATGGCCGCGTCGCTGTTGTCCGCCTTGAGCGCCGCCGAGACCTCCGGGAGCAGGTGGAACGGGATCGGGGCGCGGTCCAGCTGGCGTCCGCCGTGGTTGGACAGCACCACGCCGTCGGCACCGTGGTCCACCACTTTGCGGGCGTCCTCGACGGTCTGGATGCCCTTGACCACGAGCTTGCCTTTCCAGGTGTCCCGCAGCCAGTCGAGGTCCTCGAACGTGAGCGTCGGATCGAACATGGAGTTGATCAGGTCCGCGACGGTTCCGGTGTAGCGCGAAAGCGAGGCGAAGGTCAGCGGCTCGTGGGTGAGGAAGTTGAACCACCACGCCGGCCGGTACGAGGCGTCCAGCACGGTCTTGAGCGTCAAGGCCGGCGGGATGGTCATGCCGTTGCGGACGTCGCGGAGCCTGGCCCCGGCGACGGCGGTGTCCACGGTGACCATGAGGGTGTCGTTGCCGGCCCTGGCCGCGCGCTCGATCAGCTCCAGCGAGCGGTCCCGGTCCGTCCAGAGGTAGAGCTGGAACCAGTTCCGGCCGTCCGGCGCGGCAGCGGCCACGTCCTCGATGGAGGCCGTGCCCATCGTGGAGAGTGTGTACGGGATGCCGGCCGCCGCGGCGGCCTGGGAGCCGGCGTATTCGCCCTCGGACTGCATCATCCGGGTGAAGCCCGTGGGCGCGATGCCCACCGGCAGCCGGGAGGGCTTGCCGAGGATCTGCGTGCCGAGGTCCACGCGGGAGACATCGCGCAGGATGCCGGGGCGGAACTCGATGTCCAGGAATGCCTGGCGGGCCCGGCGCAGCGTGATCTCGGCTTCGGCCGCGCCGTCGGTGTAGTCGAACGGTGCCTGCGGTGTGCGGCGCTTGGCCATGTCCCGGAGGTCCCAGATGGTGCTGGCCTGGCGCAGCCGGGCGGCCCGGCTGAACTCGGGCTTCTTGAACTGCATCAGCGGGGCGAGGTCCGAATACTTGGGGACGCGGCGCTTGAGGGCTGCGGGAATGATCCCCGGGATGGCCGCGGCGGGGCGGCTGCCCGTGCCGGTGTCTTCGGGCTGGGTGGGCGCCTCGGGGTTGCCGGGCTCGATCGTCTGCGTCATTGCTGCCTCCGGGCAGGTCTCGTGTTCCTGGATGTCGGGATCCCCGCGGGGCTGCATCCTAAAACTCAGCCACCGGGGAGTGTGGTCCAACCACAGTCTAGGCGTGTGGTCCAACCACATCAAGTACGATTAACCCATGCGTACCCACCAGCTTGTCCTGCAGTGGATCGAGGGCCAGCTCTCCAGCGGCCAGCTTGCCCTGGGCGGACGGCTTCCGGCCGAGCGGACGCTCGCCGAACAGCTCCAGGTCTCCAGGACGTCCGTCCGCGAGGCCATCCGCGTCCTGGAAGCCATGGGGGTGCTCCGAGCCGGGGTGGGTTCGGGTCCGGAGGCGGGGACGGTCGTCATTGCCGACCCGACCGCGGCCCTGGGTTCCGCGCTTCGGCTGCACGTCGCCACCTCGCACCTGCCCGTCAAGGACATCGTGGAAACACGTGTGCTGCTGGAATCCTGGGCCGCCTCCCGGGCGAGCCCGGAGTCGCCGGCGCTCGCCGAGGCGGCCCGGCTGCTGGAGCAAATGGACACCTGCGCCGAGACGGAGACGTTCCTGGCCCTGGATGTCCGGTTCCACCTGGCGCTGGCGGATGCCGCGGGCAACGCCGTGGTCAGCGCCATGATGGGCTCCCTCCGCGAGGCCATCCAGGACTATGCCGGCCGGCTGACCGGAAACCTCCCCGACTGGGACGCCACAGCGGCGCGGCTCCGTACGGAACACCGGGGGATCCTGGCGGCCATCACCACCCACGACGGAGGCCGCGCGGCGCAGCTGGTGGCCGACCACATCGAGGGCTACTACGCAGAAGCCGGGGTGGGTTCCGGAGCCTGATCCGCCGGCTGATCCTTCAGCTGATCCGCTGGCGAGCGCCGGAATGTTACGACCCGGATTTTGCCGCGACTGCAGTCCCCGGGCTATCGTCGAGCCATGACTAACCGTTGGTATGCGTATTTTTCGTTGGCTCTGGAGGGGCCCGCGTCTAACTGACACGCATCCAACCTTCCTTCAGAGCCAACAGGGCAGAGATCATTCTCTGCCCTTCGCCATTTCCCGGCGGGTTCTGATCAGGGCCCGCTCCGCACTCCGGAACAGGACCCGCACATGAGCATCGAAGCAGCCCCCGAATCCCAGCAGTCCACCTCTAACCTGCGCGTCAGCGAGTTCACCCCGCTGCCGACCCCGCAGGACATCGTCGCGGAACTGCCGCTGGACGCCGGCCTGGCGGACGTAGTGGCCCGCGGCCGGGACGAGGTCCGCGCCATCATGGACGGGGTCGATGACCGCTTGCTCGTCATTGTGGGACCCTGCTCCATCCACGATCCCAAGGCCGGCCTCGAATACGCCCGCCGGCTGGTGAGCCAGGCCCAGAGGCACAAGGAAGACCTGCTGATCGTGATGCGGGCGTACTTCGAAAAGCCCCGCACCACGGTGGGCTGGAAAGGCCTGATCAACGATCCGGGGCTCGACGGCAGCCACGATATCGCCGCCGGGCTGCGCGCCGCGCGCCGGTTCCTGCAGCAGGTCACCGCGCTGGGCCTGCCCGCCGGCACCGAGTTCCTGGAACCCATCAGCCCGCAGTACATGGCGGACCTAGTCTCCTGGGGCGCGATCGGTGCCCGCACCACCGAAAGCCAGATCCACCGCCAGCTGGCGTCGGGCCTGTCCATGCCCATCGGGTTCAAGAACGGGACCGACGGCGACCTGCAGGTCGCGCTCGACGCGTGCAGCGCCGCCGGGGCAGCCCAGGCGTTCCTCGGGATCGACGGCGAGGGCCGGGCCGCCCTGGTCTCCACCGCAGGCAACCCGGACACGCACATCATCCTCCGCGGCGGACGCAAGGGGCCCAACTACTCCGCCCCCGACGTCGAGGCCACCACTGCGAAGCTCGCCGCCAAGCAGCTCAACCCCCGGCTGATCGTTGATGCGAGCCACGCCAACAGCGGCAAGAACCACCATCGGCAGGCTGAAGTCGCCTTCGAAATCGGCGCCCAGCTGGAGGGCGGCGGCACCTCGGCGGGAGCCATCGCCGGCGTCATGCTGGAGAGCTTCCTCGTTGGCGGGGCGCAAAACCTCGATGTCGCCGAGCACGCCGCCGGAACGGACGAGCTCGTCTACGGCCAGAGCGTGACGGACTCCTGCATGGACTGGGATGTCACGGCATCGGTCCTGGCGCAGCTTGCGGACTCCGCGCGCGTCCGCCGGACCCGCGGGTAAGAGGCGCTGCGGTCAGTCGGAGCAGGAGGAAATCCGGCCCGGAGGCCCGCAGATTCCCGCGCACCTCTTTCACATTGGCACCATCAGCCCCTAGAGTATCTAACACATGGTTGTTTGATGGCTCAGCATCGGCACACCGCCATGTCGTTCAGATGGGGCTGCCGTTCGCTTGAGTAAAGGAATAGGGAAATGTCTTCGGAGGCTAACTTCTCCAATGCGCGCTTCTTGACCGTGGCCGAGGTCGCGGATGTGATGCGCGTGTCCAAAATGACCGTGTACCGTCTTGTTCATTCCGGCGAGATGCCGGCTGTCCGTTTCGGCCGCTCCTACCGGGTGCCGGAAACCGCCGTCGAGCAGTACCTCAAGGGTGCTGTTGTCGACGGGCACACGGAAACAGCCTGATTCTCCGCATCTTCTGCGCCGGAATATCAACCTGCAGGCGCCCAGCGCGGCCCGCGGTCGTGGTGTGCCCCCGATAGGCGGTACCCTGTTAAGGAACGTTTTACGTCATTGTAAGAACCTGTCAGTTGTACAGTCTGCTGCTTAGCCCGCGGACCCTTTCCAACAGGCAGGTACTGCATCTAGCCGGTAAGGAACTTTCGTGGGTTCAGTTATTAAGAAGCGTCGCAAGCGTATGGCCAAGAAGAAGCACCGCAAGCTGCTTCGCAAGACGCGCCACCAGCGTCGCAATAAGAAGTAGAAATACTTCACATCATGTGAATGCCCGTTGCCTTCCCGGCAGCGGGCATTTTCTTTGGCTTCACGGCAGGTCTCGACGCGGATGGGGGCGGCGGGCGACGCGCATTCGGACCAGGGACGCGGGGTCGGACAGTTGACTCGCGTTTGGGCCGACGCTACGCGGATCAGGCTAGCGCTTGGCAGGAAGCGTAGCGCTCGGCTGATCGCGTAGCTGAAAGAGGCCGGGCAGGCGGGCTAGGGCGTGGGCGGGTCAGACCGTGGGGCCGCGGAAGCGGGAAAAGCCCCGCCAGAGGCCGTAGATCGCCCCTCCGACGGTCGCGGCCTTGAGCCCGAGGGTTGCCGCGCGCCGTCCGGAACGGAAATCGTAGACCGGCCAGTTGTGATCACGGGCATGCCGGCGGAGCCGGGAGTCGGGGTTGATGGCCACGGGGTGCCCCACCATGCTCAGCAGCGGGATGTCGTTGTGCGAATCGCTGTATGCCCAGCACCGCGCCAGGTCCAGCCCCTCGGCCTCGGCCACTGCAGTGACCGCCACGGCCTTGGCGGGGCCGTGCAGGATCTCGCCGACCAGCCGTCCGGTGTAGGAACCGTCCATTATTTCGCCCACCGTGCCGAGGGCGCCGGTGAGGCCCAGCCTCGTGGAGATCACCGAGGCCACCTCGATCGGTGTGGCCGTCACGAGCCAGACCTTACGGCCCACCCGGAGGTGCTGCTCGGCCAGGGCCTTGGCCCCCGGCCAGATCCGGGACTCAATCATTTCGTCATAAACTTCTTCGCCCAGGGCCTCGATGTCCTCAACGGTGATACCGGACGCGAGCGCCAGGGCGGTGTCGCGGACAGCATGGACATCGTCCATGTTCTCCCCGCGGAGTACGAACATCATCTGCTTCCAGGCCATTCCCGCCGCCTGCGGAATCGTGAACGCCCCGCGCTGGTGCATCTTGCGGGCCACATGGAACAGGCTGGCCCCGCGCATGAGGGTGTTGTCAACGTCGAAGAACGCGGCCTCGCCGTGCTGCGGTGCTGCAACAGGATCCGCGACCACAGCGGCGTACTTCTCTTCGGACATGCCACGAGTCTAGTCAACGCCGGAGCCAGTCCCGTCCCCCCGGGCCGCGGCGGCGCCCGGATGCTGCGGCGCGTCGACGCCGGACGGGCCGCCGGGCTACCGTGGAACCATGCCAAGCCCCGACGTCGTCCTCATCACCAAAGCTGACTGCCACCTCTGCTCGGCGGCGCGCGACGCCGTCGACCGCGTCACAAATAACCTCGGGATCGGCTGGCGGGAGCAACCGGTGGACAACGACGACGAACTGCGGGAACGCTTCGCCGAGGAGATTCCCGTTGTGCTGGTGGACGGTGTCCAGCGGGACTTCTGGAAGATCGACGAAGCCCGGCTGGAGCGGACGCTGCGGCGCGCACTGGACCGGCAGGGCTGACCGGCCGGTGGCAGTCGGTGGCGACTGCTTTGTCCGCCGAACTGCGGGGGCCCTAGAGTGGAAGTCACAACGCGACTCAATGGAGCAGATAGTGACCTCGCTGGACTCATCCCCCGACGCGATGCCGGGGGGATCCGGGACTGCCGCCAAGCAGATTCCGCCCGCGGCCGTGTCCCGGCTGACCATCTATCTGCGCGCCCTTACCACCCTGCTCGCCGAGGGCGTTGACCGGGTCTCGTCCGAGTCCCTGGCCGAGGCCTCGGGCGTCAGTTCTTCGACTCTCCGCAAAGACCTTTCCTACGTCGGCTCCTACGGGACCCGTGGCGTCGGCTACGAAGTGCAGTACCTCAACCGGCACATCGCCGCGGCGTTGGGCCTGACGCACGACTGGAAGGTCGCCATCGTCGGTGCCGGCAACTTGGGCAAGGCGCTGGCCCGGTACGGCGGCTTCGAATCCCGGGGGTTCGACATTGTCGCAATTTTCGACGCCGACCAGATGGTGGTGGGGAGCGAGGTGGGCTGGCTGCGCGTCAGCGATGCTGCCGACCTGGAACCGGTGCTGCAACGGACCGGCGCCAACATGGTGGTGCTCGCCCTGCCGGCCGCCGTGGCGCAGGACGTCTGCGACCGGGTGATTGCCGCCGGCGTGCGGAGCATCCTCAGTTTTGCCCCGGTGATGCTGCAGGTGCCGCCCGGAGTCAACCTGCGCAAGGTGGATATGGCCACCGAACTCCAGATCCTCGCCTATCACGCACAAAGGGCGCAGGACCCGGAGGATGCTGACTAGCTTTCAGTCAGCCCTTCCGGCTCCCACGCCCTCTGCGCTGGTGCCTGGCTACTTGGTGTCGACCGTTAGTACGGTCCGCCCGGCTGCCCGTACGGGTTGGCGAACGGCTGCTGCTTGCTGAAGTACGGCGACGTTGCCGGCAGGTACAGCATCACAATGCCTGCGATGCCGAGGAGAACTGCCAGCGTGCCGAGGCTCAGCGGGTAGAGGCTGAAGATGGACAGGGCAGCGAAGACAGTTCCCAGGATCCGTGCCCAGTTCTTGCCCTTCCGCACGTTCAAGGCAACGAGGGCGTAGAGTCCGGCGCTGATCACAGCGAAGACCACGATGCTCCCGACGAGGGCACCCCTGAGGTCTTCATACCTGATCTCAGCGCCGCTCGCGGCCATCTGCTGTTCGAACATGTCCCGCATGGCGGGGGAATCCAGGGTTCCGATTGCCAGCAGCAGGGAGATGACCCATACCGCGCCGGACGCGACAATGAGCCAAAAGGCTGTGTTGACCAGTTTGGGCATGCCGGACGTGGTCTGCGGCTGCCCCGAGGGGTACTGGGCATAGGGGGACTGGCCGTAGGCGGGCTTGTTGTACTGCGGAGCCTGCTGTCCGTACTGCGGGGCCTGCTGTCCGTACTGGGGGGCCTGCTGGCCGTACTGCGGAGCCTGCTGGCCGTACGGCGGCGCGGACGGGGCCTGGCCGTACTGGGGCGCGGCGGGGGGAGCCTGGCCGTACTGCGGTGCGGAGGGGGGAGCCTGGCCGTACTGCGGTGCGGAGGGCGGCTGCTGGCCGGACTGGGGTGCGTTCTGGCCGTAACGGGGTGCCGGCTGTTCGCCCGGCTCGGGGGAGTCCGGGTTCGACGGCGGTACTGGCGGGATGCTCATGGGCGTTCCTTTGCGTGGCGGTCTGGTTCGGATACCGGAAACAGATTCCTGCCCTGCCCCCAGCATGGTTTACTCCCACCGTACCGCGGGCCGGCGCCCGCGCGGATCATTCCGCAGGAGTATTCTCGGCGAACAAGGGGCGGGTGCCTGATGCTGCACAAGCGCAGGTCAGGCCCGGGTTGAACTTCGATCCGGCGCGGGGCGGGCGCGGATCAGATGCGGCCCCGCAGCGAGGCGAACCATGCCTGGGAGTTGGGCATCCACATCAGCGCTGCGGCCACCAGGCTGATGATAAAGCTCGGCCAGCTGCCTCCGCCCCGTCCCTCCGCCGCGCTGGTGTTGAGGACGGCAAGCAGCAGGGAAATGCCGGCAACTATCGTGAGGGCGAAACGGGCCCACTCGCGGCCCTCCTTCATCTTCATGGCCAGGATGACCTGAGCCGCGGCAAGGGCCAGTGCCACCAGCACCAGCAGGAGCACCACGAATCCCAGGCCCGGAACGACGGCCAGGAGCACAAACGACCCGAAGAGGCCGATCACTCCGCCCAACAAACCCAGCAGTCCGCCGATGAGCCAGATCCAGTAGGACACTTTCAGCTCGGTCGGCAGCCAGGTGACTGTGAACATGCCGGAGAATCCGCCGCGGGGCATGACGTCGTTGAAGTTCTGCGGCCGGTCCGTGGGCAGCTCAAAGCGGAATCCGCCGGGCTGCGGTGCCTGATGGCCGGGTGGCTGGTACCCCGGCGGCGGGGCCTGATAGCCCGGCATCTGGTAGCCCGGCGGGGGCGTGGCTGGCGGCGGCTCGGAACCTGTCGGTGGAACATTGCCCGCCTGCGGGGGCTGGGCACCCGACTGATGCGGTGGAGGTACCTCGTTAGGGTTGCTCATGGCTCTCACTGTAGACCGCGAATGTGCCGGTATCGAGGGAAATTGAGCATGTTGCGGAGCATGTCGGGGTGCCCTCGGGCCCGCCCCTGGACGCGGCCCTGCAAGGCTCCGTGGAAGGCGCATTTTCGGGGCGGAAGCACCTCCCGGTTAAACGCAACACCCCGCACCGTCACACGGACGGGG
>NZ_AUPJ01000124.1 GCF_000427315.1 Arthrobacter sp. TB 26 | reverse complement strand
CTGGCCGGCCCTGGGGACCGGCCAGGCAAGTGTTGCTGACTAGGCTGCGGGGGCGATGAAGGCCAGTTCGAGGTTGACGGCAACCTTGTCGCTGACGAGCACGCCGCCGGCTTCGAGAACTGCATTCCAGGTCAGGCCGAAGTCCTTGCGGCTGATCGTGGTCTCGGCGGACAGGCCGGCGCGGGTCATGCCGAACGGGTCGACGGCAACGCCGTTGAACTCGGTCTCGAGGGCGACCGGGCGGGTAACGCCCTTGATGGTGAGCTCGCCCTGGAGTTCGTAGACATCACCCTTGGGGACGATGCTGTTGGAAACGAAGGAGATTTCCGGGAACTTCTCGACGTCGAAGAAGTCTTCGCCGCGGACGTGGCCGTCGCGGTTGGCATCGCCGGAGTCGAAGCTCGCGGTCTTGATCGTGGCGTTGACCTTCGAGTCGGCGACGTTCTCGGCGAGGTCCAGGGTGGCTTCTGCATCCTTGAACTGGCCGCGGACCTTGCTGATGCCCGCGTGGCGGACGGTGAAGGCAATCTCGCTGTGCGAGTTGTCGAGGGTCCAGGTGCCGGTGGTGACGTTAGCGGGAAGTGCCATGGTGTTTCTCCTTGAGTCGGGTGGGCCGTGCGGTGGGTTTGATCGTCAGCTGAAACCTCATTTGTTGAAGTCTCAACTAACTGCTTCACCCAGTATAAACATGCATTTGCATCTTTTATTCCAACCCCGGGGAACATTTCTCGAAACTCTTGAGTTCTACCTCCTGTAGAAGATTTCGTCATTAGCCCTGCCCTTTGAGAAACTGGTACACATGCCCCAAGCCACTGTCCATTTGCTCCGCCACGGCGAGGTCTACAATCCCGCTGGCGTCCTGTACGGCAGGCTGCCCGAATTCCACTTGTCCGAGCTTGGCCGGGAGATGGCCCGGATGCTTGCGGAACACTTCAGTGCGAGGTCCGCGCAGGGAGCAAAGATCGTCCACCTCGCCGCCTCGCCGCTGACCCGCGCGCAGGAGACGGCGCAGCCCATCTCGGAGGCGCTCAACCTCGAGATCACCACTGAGGACCGGATCATCGAGGCCGCCAATTACTTCGAAGGCCTCCACGTGGACAAGGCCGAGATCCTCAAGCCGAAGCACTGGCCCATGCTGCGCAACCCGTTCCGGCCCTCTTGGGGCGAGCCCTACAAGGACCAGGCCGCCCGGGTCATCGCCGCGGTACACGACGCCCGGCTGCGCGCCGTCGAACTCGGCGGCGAGGGCGCGGAAGCCATCCTCGTGAGCCACCAGCTGCCCATCTGGGCCACCCGGCTCAGCGCCGAGGGCAAGCCGCTGTGGCATGATCCGCGCAAACGCGAATGCACCCTCACCTCGGTCACCTCCCTGGTCTTCGACGACGCCGGAACCCTCCTGCGGGTCGAGTACAGCGAGCCCGCGGCCGCCCTTCTTCCCGGTGCCTCCAGCACCCCTGGAGCTTGAGCATGACCAGAAACAAGGAATACGCGTCACCCGTCTCCCGCCGCAGCGTCCTGACCGCGGGCGGTGCGGCGCTCGCCGTCGTGCTGGGGCTGTCCGGCTGCGCCCAGGAGGATGCCCTGGCCCAGCAGGCCAGGGCCGGCGACAACAAGAACTATGTGGCCGGCGACGGTTCGGTGACGGAATTCGCCGTGGCAGACCGCAAGAGCCCCATTGCCATCAAGGGCACGCTCTTCGACGGCACCGCGGTGACCGCCGAGGCTTTCCAGGGCCAGGTGACCGTGCTCAACTTCTGGTTCGCGGCCTGCGCGCCGTGCCGGGTGGAGGCACCGTCGCTGGAGGAACTGCACCAGGAGTTCAAGAGCCAGGGTGTGCAGTTCTTCGGGGTCAACCTCCGGGACGAGAAGGCCACCGCAGAAGCGTTCGACAAGACGTTCAACCTGACCTATCCGAGCTTCAATGACAAGGACGGCGCCGTGCTGCTGGCCGTGTCCGGCCTGGTTCCGCCGGGGGCCGTGCCCACCACCCTCGTGCTCGACAAGCAGGGCCGCGTGGCGTCCCGCGTCCTCGGCGAGATCCAGAAGGGCACCCTCAAGTCCCTCATCGCCGCTGCCGTGGCCGAGTAGCGGACAGGCCAGCCGCCGTGAATAGCCCCTTCGCCGAAGCCATCCTGAGCGGTTCGCTGCTGCTTGCCATCCCCGTGGCACTGCTCGCCGGCTTTGTCTCCTTCCTTTCGCCCTGCGTCCTTCCCCTCGTCCCGGGGTACTTGGGCTACGTCACGGGACTGACCGGCGTCGACCTCCAGAAGCAGAAGCGCGGCCGCATGCTGGCCGGGATCGGGCTCTTTGTCCTGGGCTTCTCCGCCATCTTTGTGCTGCTCGGCGGGGCATTCGGGCAACTGGGTACGCTGATCACCGGCTCGCAGAACGCCTGGATCACCCAGATGCTGGGCATCCTTGTGATCATCATGGGCGTGGTGTTCATGGGCGGCTTCGGCTGGCTCCAGCGCGACGCCAAGATCCAGTCGAAGCCGCCCGCCGGGCTGTGGGGCGCTCCGCTGCTCGGCATCACCTTCGGCCTCGGCTGGGCGCCCTGCATCGGCCCGACTTATTCGGCGGTCCAGCTGTTGAGCCTCTCGGGCGGATCCTCGGCGGCCAAGGGGGCGTTCCTGGCGTTTGTCTATAGCCTTGGCCTGGGCATTCCCTTCCTGCTGATCGCGCTGGCTGTACGCCGGGGCATAGGCGTGATGTCCTTCTTCCGCAAGCACCGTCTCGCCATCCAGCGCATTGGCGGCGGAATCCTGGTGGGGCTTGGCCTGCTGATGGCCACCGGCGTGTGGGGAACCTGGGTTTCCGAGTTGCAGTACTGGTTCCAAACCGATGTGAAATTGCCGATCTGATGAGCGAGCGAGTGAACGTAGAGAAGAAGTCCCCGGCCCCCGGCACCACGCCCGGCGGCACCGACCCCGACGCCAAACCGGGCACGCCGGGCGGCAGGTCCGGCAAGCCAGGCAAACCGGGAGGCAAGTCCGGCACCGGCCGTCCCGTTGCCGCCGCAAAGGCTGAAGCTGTCCTGCCCACGCTTGGCCCGTTGGGCATGCTCCGCTGGGCTTGGACCCAGCTGACCAGCATGCGCACCGCGCTGTTCCTGCTGCTCATGCTGGCAGTGGCCGCGGTTCCTGGTTCGCTCTTCCCGCAGCGGCCCGCCAACCCCTCAATCGTCACGCAGTACATCAAGGACCACCCGGACTACGGCAAGCTCCTCGATTCGCTCCAGCTCTACGACGTGTACTCCTCGGCGTGGTTCTCCGCGATCTATATCCTGCTGTTCATCTCGCTGATCGGCTGTGTGGTTCCGCGCGCCATCGCGCACTACAAGGCCATGCGGTCCCAGCCGCCGCGGACGCCCGCTCGGCTGTCCCGGCTGCCCGAGTACGGCACGCTGGTGATTCCCGCAGACGCCGGGGTCCCGGCGTCGCGCGCCATTGCGGATGCCGCCGGGCTGCTGAAGAAGCGCGGCTACCGCGTCGACATCCGCGACCGCGACGGTGCCCGGCCGTCGGTGGGCGCCGAGCGCGGCTTCCTGCGCGAGGTCGGCAACCTCCTGTTCCACACCTCGCTGATCGGGGTGCTGGTCTCGGTGGCGATTGGCGGCCTGTTCGGCTACAGCGGGCAGCGGATCCTGGTGGAGGGCGACACGTTCGTGAACACGCTGGTCGGCTACGACCAGTTCACCCCGGGCACCAACTTCCAGAGCAGCCAGCTGCAGCCGTACTCGGTCCAGCTGGACAAGTTCCAGATCACCTTTGACCGCGAGTCCAAGGGCAAGTTCGGCCAGCCCATCGACTTCAAGGCCGATGTGACGACGAAGGAAACCCCGGACGCCCCGGCTAAAAAAGAGGTGTTGAAGGTCAACGACCCGCTCACCCTGGGCGGCACCAGCATGTACCTCACGGGCAACGGCTACGCTCCCGTCGTGACTGTCCGCGACGGCGCCGGGAACATCGCGATGCAGGGCCCGGTGGTGGCCAAGCTGCAGGGCGAGAACTATTACTCCTCCGTGGTCATCAAGGTCCCGGATGCCAAGCCGGAGCAGCTGGCCTTCGCCGGCTTCTTCCTGCCTACCGCCTTCGTCACCGATGAGGGCGTCTCGTTCAGCGGCGATCCCGAACTGTTCAACCCGCAGCTGACCCTGAACTCCTATTACGGGGATCTCGGCCTGGACGACGGAGCCCCGCAGAACGTCTTCGAACTCGACGTCAAGAAGCTGACCCCGCTCAACGCCCGGAACCTCGACACGAAGGGCATCGTCCTGACGCCGGGAGCCACCCACACCCTGCCGGACGGCAAGGGGACCATCAGCTTCGACGGCGTGAAGCGCTATGTCGGCGTCGATATCCACCACAACCCGGGCCAGCTCTACGCCCTGATCTTCGCGCTTCTGGCGGTGGCCGGCCTGGTCACCTCTCTCTACGTGAACCGCCGCCGCGTCTGGGTCCGGACCGGTTCCCATGAGGACGGCCGCACCATGGTCGAATACGGACTCCTGGCCCGCGGCGAGGACCACCGGCTTGCCGGGGAAGCGACCGCGATCCGTAGGCTGCTCGCCGGCGCCTGGGATCTCGACGACGGCTCCCAGTCGGCTCCCAGCGGGAGGGCGGATAATGACCGGGCGGATACCAGGCTGCCCGGTGCCGGTGCCGGTGCTGAGCAGGCCTCCCCGGACCACCCCGCAGCAGACTTCATCCAGTCCACAGCAGGCTCTTCCGAGTCAAAGAAGGATCAGTAATGTTCCCCATCAACGAAACCATGGGCCAGTACAGCGAGTTGTTCATGCTTCTCGCGGCCGGCACTTACACGGTGGCTTTTATCGCCTTTGCGTGGGACCTGGCCAAGAGCAGCAAAACGCTGCGCGCGGTGGACCTGAAGGCGGCCGAGCTGTCAGGTGCCGCGGCCGCCCGGG
>NZ_AUPJ01000123.1:2851-6813 GCF_000427315.1 Arthrobacter sp. TB 26 | reverse complement strand
GTGTCTCGCCGCAGCAATGGCCGCCGGACCCAGATCAGGGTCGGCTGCGCGCGGCGATCGCCGGGCCGCGCGGGTTGCCGCGCTCCGGCCACCGTCCCGGTCACTGTCATGGGCTTGCCTGGATGTCACCACCCGACAAGGTTCCGCCGCCGCGGCGCCAGCCGGCAGCCCCTGGCGCCGCTATGTGGAAAATCACCGCCCCGCGGTCAGGACAGGCACCAGCCGGGCTGCGCTGCCGGATCACCACTGGCCGGGGCCTCGTTGGACCCCGGGTCTGTTGCGGCCGCTAGCTAGCCCGGGTAGGCCGGATCGATCGGCCCCTTGAGCTGAGGGGACCATCCGTTGCCGAGCCGCTGGAAGATCCCTTCCGCGGACTGCGCGTAGATCTCCTCCGCCCCGTTGCCGGCGCTGAGCGCGGTAAGTCCCGGCCACGGCGCGAGTTGCTGCGGCTGGGACGACGTGAGGGACAAAAGCTCGGGGGTGACGGATTCGCTTGCGGAGCCCTTCATCACCGCGACCGTGGTGTCATCCACCCACACGCCCTGGTCCGGATCGTTCGTCGCCAACAGGGTCATCGGCACGGTGAGTTCCTTGGGTGTGCCGTCCGCTGCCCGGACAATGCCCGCGACCTGGACCTTGGTCTTGCCGTTCTGCTCTGTGAGGATGAGGGCCCGGGTGCCCTCGCGTGAGACCCGGAACTCCTTGACGGACCGCCCGGCGAGCCAGGCCGGTGACAGTGTGACCGTTGGGACAGCGGAGCCTTCTGCCACGTTGACCGGCCGGTAGGCGATCATTTCCGCGGCGCCGTTGGCCCCCGGCCCCGCCGTCCAGACCCAGTCGTACCGGTCGAACGACGGACGGGTCAGGGTGGCGCGGGTGGTCAGCGCCCTGGCGGGCTGGCCAGGCACGATGGAGTACAACGTCCCGCGGCCGGCGTTGAGAAAGGCCGCGGACTGCGAGACCGGAGACTCCGCCGGGGCCCGGGGGGCCAGGGCGGAGACAGGCTGGATGTCGGGAAGCGGCGAGATCCTGTTGTTCTCATACCGGACCAGGTCGTTGTTGCTCACGGCGATCTGGCGGGCCGGGACGTTCTTGTCCCGGATCGGCGGAAGGACCGAACCGTTGTCCTCCACGCGCACCAGGTCCTGGTTGGCCCGGAGCTCGACGGTGATGACGTCGGGCTGGCTGCGGAAGGTGAGGGCGAGCTGGGTCTGCATCCGCAGCCTGTCCTCATTGGAGGCCTCCACGAGGTCCTTCGCCGTGAGGTCCACCTGGGCGGCGCCGGAGACAACCGGGACCGACTCGCGGGCCAGTTTGATGCCCGAGGGGAAAGCGCTGACGACGGCACCCTTGAGATACGGGGCCGGACCGCCGAGGAGGGCGCTGGTCATGGCCTTGACGGTCTTCTTCTTGATAAACCACCGGACGTCGGGCACCGCATACGCGAACGTCGGGTCATAAAAATAGATCGGATAGGCGCCATAGATGACCTTGAAGGTCTCCTCCGGGATTGCCGTGCCGTCCGGGAGTTCCGCAATCCGCCATTCCCCGTCCACCTTGGTCAGCGTGGCGGGGATATTCTCCTTGGTTCCCTCCGGCAGCTGGGTGGCAACCCCGTCCACGTCGACGGAGTAGGACACATCCAGTTCGTAGTTGAAGACGTTTTCGACGCCGGTCGGCACCACGCGCGCGGAGCGGAAGACGAGCACCCGCTGGTCCGGCTTCCAGGTCACCGATGACGCCTGGGTCAGGTATTGGCGTGCGACGGCGTAGTCGTCCTCATAGCCGCTGCCGGCGAGGTAGAAGTCCTCGATCACGGCGTCCGGCCCGGCCCCCTCACGCGGCGCGGACGGGAAGAACACGGGAGCGTTCTTGGGATTCCCTGCGCTCTCGTCAGTGCTCTTTCCCACCGGACCCGAGCGCGGGATCTGGGCGCACGATGTCAGCAGGAACAGCAGCACCGCCAGCAGCGCGGCCGCCGTGCGGGTGGCCTTCCGTGGGGTGTGGCTCATGACCCGTCCTTCGTTCCGGTGCCTGCGGTACTGGTTTCCTGGGTTCCGCGGGCCGCGGTTCCGGTATCGGCGGCGTCGTGCGTCCCGCCGGCGGGCAAGCTGCCGGCTGCAGCGGTGCCGCCGTCGGCGCGCGTTACCGGGGCGGGGTCCAGCAGCAGCATGGTCCGTTCGCCGCCGTCGCCATGAAAGCCGACGTCGACCGGTTCCAGCTGGAGTGGGGACTTCGCGATGGTCTCGCCCTGGCGCAGCGCAAGGGTTAGGCGGAAGTTGGCCCCGCTGCCTTTCCGTCCCCATGCCTGGAGCCAGCCGTTGTGGAGTTTCGCGTCCTCCGCGGCAATGGACAACCCGAGGCCGCTTCCACCCGTGGTGCGTGCCCGCGCCGGATCGGCGCGCCAGAACCGGTCGAACACGCGTGCAGCTTCCGCGGGGGCCAAGCCGATGCCGTGGTCCCGGACGGCGACCGCCACGGCGTTGTCGTTGGCGGCCACGGAGATGTTCACCGGGCGGCCCTCTCCGTGTTCCAGCGCATTCAGCACGAGGTTGCGCAGGATCCGGTCGATCCGACGGTCATCCATGTCCACGATGATGCTGCCGGCGGGCGCGTTGAGGGTGACCTCGGAGCCGTACTCGGCGGCCACCGGGGCCACGCCCTCCATCACATGCGACACGAGCTGCACGATGTCGCCCGGTTCGGCGTCGAGCGTGGCTACGCCCGCGTCGAAGCGGGAGATCTCCAGCAGGTCGGCCAGGAGGGACTGGAAGCGCTCCACCTGGTTGTAGAGCAGCTCCGCGGAGCGCTTGTTGATGGGGTCGAAGTCTTCGCGCGCGTCGTACAGGACTTCGGCGGCCATCCGCACGGTGGTGAGCGGGGTCCGCAGTTCGTGGGAGACATCGGAGACGAAGCGCTGCTGCATCTGGGACAGGGTCGCGAGCTGGGTGATCTGCTCCTGGAGGCTCGCGGCCATGTGGTTGAACGAGGCCCCAAGCCGGGCCACCTCGTCCTCGCCCTTGACCACCATGCGTTCCTGCAGCTGCCCTGCCGCGAGTTTCTCGGAGACGAGCGCTGCATGGCTGACCGGGCTGACCACATTCCGGGTGACATACCAGGCCACGGCACCAATCAGTAGCGCCAGCACCGCGCCGCCGGCCAGCAGGACGTTCTGGATCTCGTCGAGGGTCTTTTGTGCGGTGTTGAGGTCATAGATGAGGTACAGCTCGTAGACCGTGCCGTTGAAGGTGACCTTATTGCCGACGGCGATCCCGGGCCGGTCTTCCGTGCCCACCGGGAACTCCGTCGAAGCCCAGAACTGCTCCTTGCCGGAATCCTGGACGGCCGTGCGCAGTTCGGTGGGAATGACGCTGATGGTGAGCTGGTCCGATGCCCGCGATTCGACCCAGCGGTTGCGGGGTTTGGTCTGCTCCGGCATCGCCTCAAAAACGTAGCGCCGCTGGATCACGGAGCCGCGGCCCTCGACGGCGTTCAGGGTGTCGTAGACGAGTGTGATGACGCTGGACTGATCGGTGACCTGGGCGCCGTCGAAGGTGTCCTGCACCTGCTTGACGTTGTAGCGCGTCTCCGATTCGGCCTGGACGAGCCGTTCCTGGAAGAGGTTGTTGGCGATCTGGTTGGACAGGTACGCGCCGACGACCGCGAAAGACGCGATGGCGAGCATGAGGGTTGTCAGCACGGTCCTGAACTGCAGCGACCGCCGCCACTTGCGGTGCAGTGAACGGAGCAGGTACCGGATGCCCGGAAGCAGGCGGGAAGCGCCAATGCTGACCAGACGCGCCACCCGCACGCCCACGATCCGGGCACGTTTCACCCAGAGCCGGGTGCGGAAACGCATGGCCTGCCAGCCGGCGGCCGTGGTACCGGAAGCAGGCGCCGTGAGGCCCGGCTCGTGGACGTCGACCGAGGTACGGGCAACGTTCTCCGGGGCGACCCGCTCC
>NZ_AUPJ01000123.1:1314-2845 GCF_000427315.1 Arthrobacter sp. TB 26 | reverse complement strand
CGCCCACCGGATCTGTTCCGGAGTGGCCGTCCGGTGGCTCAGGAACCTGCTTTGTAGCCGACACCACGGACCGTCAATACAACTTCGGGGGCTTCCGGGTCACGTTCGATCTTTGACCTGAGCCGCTGGACGTGGACGTTCACCAGACGGGTGTCGGCGGCGTGCCGGTATCCCCAGACCTGCTCCAGGAGCAGTTCCCGGGTGAAGACCTGCCAGGGCTTGCGTGCCAGGGCGACCAGCAGGTCGAACTCCAGCGGCGTCAGTGAGATTCGCTCGGTCCCACGGCTGACCAGGTGTCCTGCCACGTCGATCGTGACGTCGGCAATCCGCAGCGTCTCGGGCGCCTTCTGGTCGCCGGGACGCAGCCGGGCCCGGACCCTGGCGACCAGTTCGGCCGGCTTGAAGGGCTTCGGCACATAGTCATCGGCCCCGGACTCAAGGCCACGGACCACGTCGGAGGTGTCCGCCTTGGCAGTGAGCATCACGATCGGGACATCGGACTCGGCACGGATCTGGCGGCAGACTTCAATGCCGTCGATGCCCGGGAGCATAAGGTCCAGCAGCACGAGGTCAGGTTTGGCGGAGCGGAAGACTTCCAGCGCCTGCCCGCCGTCAGCGCAGAAGACGGGCTCGAACCCGTCATTGCGCAGCACAATACCGATCATCTCGGCCAGCGCCTCGTCATCGTCCACTACCAGAATGCGTGCCTTCATATGTATATATTCCCTTATTGCAATGGCTTTGTCGTATTCCGCGGCGCCCGGGCATGGCGCCGCCGGTACCGGGCGGCACATCGGTGCCGCCACCGGGCATCCGGCCGACTGTGACAAACCCCCGTCCGTCCCGCATGCTGTGGACAGGAACACATCAACCCGCCAGGAACCCCAGGAGGATTCTGTGAGCACCCCGATCTACCAGCTGGCCCTCGGCGCTGACTTCGCCCGGCTGCAGCCGGAGCTGCAGGAGTACTTCTCCCTCACTCCGGGCTCGGGCCACTTCGGTGTGGGCGAGGGCGTGTTTGACGTGGTTGGGTGCCGGCAGGGCTGGCTCCGTCCCCTGCTGCGCCTTGCCGGCGGCGAGCAGGCGTTTTTCCCGGAATACGGTGAGGGCATCCGGTTCCGGATCGAGAACCACGCACACCTTGACCCGTTGGGGCGCTCCAGCCTTACCGCCCGGCGCGAGATCTTCTTCCCGGGCACCACCCGGCTGTTCCACGACACCACAAGCTTCGATGACTCCGGCAGCCGGCACGGCCTGCTGGATTACGTCGGGCGGTACCGGCGGCTCGTCACGGATCTCAACCTCAGCGTCACCGCCGGGGGCCGGCTGCGCGGCGTGTCGGAGGCATCACGGCTGTTCCTCGGCCCACTGCGGATTCCCCTGCCCGCCGCGTTCGATGCCAAGGCCTACGCCGAACAGTGGTGGGCGCCTGAGGAGGGAACGGCCGGCAGGCACCGGATCCAGGTCAAGGTCATCCAACCGCAACTCGGGCTGATCCTGGTCTACGCCGGGCACTTCGACTATCGGCTGG
>NZ_AUPJ01000123.1:0-1304 GCF_000427315.1 Arthrobacter sp. TB 26 | reverse complement strand
GCCCCGGGCTACCTGCCGGACCGCGCCCGGCCGGACCGCTGGGAACGGCGCAGCTGACGGCGGCGCCGACCCGCGCTAGCCGAGTGCGAGCTGGTTGAGGCCGTCGGCCACCTGTGTCAGCCGGGTCAACACCGCCGTCGCGGACGATGGCGAATACCTGGCCAGCCCGTCCGAGGGCGTGACCCGCAACCCGCCGAGGGTCGCGGCAGTCAGGCCCAGTTGGCGCCACGGCCGCCAGACGGTTTCCACGACGTCGGCGACGCGGGGCAGCGTGGCGGCGGGGTTGGAGACATCGAGCGCTCCGGCCCACAGCCGCTTCCCGGCCTCCACGGCGCCGGCGAGCTGTTCCCACTGGCGGGACGTGAGGGCGCGCAGGGGCACGGCGATCCCGTCGGCCCCCGCCGCCAGGATCCGGTCGAAGGGCGCCTCGACTTCCGGGACGCAGACAACGACCTCGACGGCGCCGGCCTCCCTCAGCGCGTCGATCACCAGTTGCCAGGAGTCGGTGGCTTCCTGGCCGGGCACCGAGCGCAGGGTCCGGTAGCCGCTGGAGGTGGGAATGGTGCCCGCCAGCACGGACGCGATCTCAGGCTCGTCGATCTGCACCACGATGCGGGCACCGGGGGCCGCGGCGGCCACCCGGCTCAGGTAGCTGCCGGCCCCCGCGGCCAGGGACGCTGCGAGGTCCCGCCGGGCGCCGTAGTCGATCAGCGCACGCTCCCCGTTGTGCAGGTGCAGTCCGGCGGCGAGGCTGAGCGGTCCGCGCAGCTGGACCTTGAGGTCCGTGGCCGGGGTGTCTTCGGCGCCGATCACGTCGGCCAGGATGTTGATGTCGGTGGAGAGCGCCGAGCGCGCACGCTTGAGGTCCTTACCGGGGCGGTCCACGATCCGCCAGCCGTGGGGCTGGACGTCCACGGAAAGGTCCACGAGCAGGGAGGCTGTCCGGCCGAGCGCGTCGGAACCGACACCCCGGTCCGGAAGCTCGGCCAGGAACGGCAGGTGCGGGCTGCCGAGCTCACCGCGGATGATGCGTGCTGCTTCGACCGGGTCTTCGCCGGGCCAGGCACCCAGTGCGGTGGCGGTGACCTGCTGCGGCTCCGCGGCCAGTGGTGGGGCCACGGCTAGGCGGTGGCGGTGACGGCCGGGCCGGCTGCGCCGGGGACTTGGCCGGCGGCCTGGGCACGCGCGGAATCCGCAGCCCGGGTATCCGCGGCCCGGGCCTGGTGGTCCTCGGCAATGGCTTCATGGTGCCGGATGACCTCACCGATGATGAAGTTGAGGAACTTCTCGGCGAACGCCGGGTC
>NZ_AUPJ01000122.1 GCF_000427315.1 Arthrobacter sp. TB 26 | reverse complement strand
GGGGTCGCCGGCGGGGAGCTTGTGGGTGGCCTTCAGGAATCCGACCTTCTGGGTGGCCTTGAACCGCTCGGCGAGAAGGTAGACGAGGGTGGCATCGATGTTGTCGATGCTGGAGCGGATCGACAACAGCTCCGCCATCACCGCGGGATCCACCTGACCGGCCAGTGAGCTGGCCCCGGGGTCATAGGAATCGGCATCGGGATGAGTCTGGTTCTGCTCGGTCATTGACCCAGTCTAGGGGCACCGGCGCTAATCACTTCTGCTGTTAAGCGCCGGGCGTCCGTCCTGAACCGCGGGTATTTCCGTGCGTTTTCCGTGCGTGCACCCGTTTTCCGTGAGTGCACCAAGGGACATGCCCTCCGCTCGCTGAGAACGGCGGGCATGTCCCTTGGTGCGGCTGCCGGAACCGCTTAGCCGTGCAACACGGCGCGGAATTCCTCCCGGCGTCTGGCCTGCTCGTCCGGATCCGGAACCGGCAGGGAGGCAATCAACTTCTTGGTATACGCGTGCTGCGGATTACCCATCACCTGGTTCCCGAGCCCCTGCTCCACCATTTTGCCCTTGTAGAGCACACCCACCCAGTGGGACAGGATGTCCACCACGGCGAGGTCGTGGCTGATGAACAGGGCGGCAAAGCCGAATTCGGCCTGGATCTCCTTGAACAATTCCAGAACCACGGCCTGGACCGACACGTCCAGTGCGGACGTCGGCTCGTCGGCGATGAGCAGCTTCGGGTTCAGGATGAGCGCCCGCGCGAGGGAGGCACGCTGCCGTTGTCCGCCGGAGAGCTCATGCGGGAACCGGTCGGCGTAGGCGGCCGGCAGCTGCACGGCTTCGAGCAGCTCCCGGGTCCGTTGCCTGGCCTGGGCCGGGGTCGGTTTGGTGTGGATGATCAGGGGTTCGGCAATACAGTCCCCGATCGTCAGCTGGGGGTTGAAGGACGCCGCAGGGTCCTGGAACACAAACCCGATCTCCTTGCGCAGCGGCTTGAACGTGCGCTCCTTCAGGTTGAGCATTTCGTAGCCCAGCACCTTCAGGCTGCCGCCGGTGGTCCGGTTCAGGCCGGCGATGGCCCGTCCGATCGTCGTTTTGCCCGAGCCGGACTCCCCCACGAGGCCGAAGACCTCGCCCTCGGAGAGGGTGAAGTTGACCCCGTCCACGGCTTTGAAAGCGGGGCTTCCCAGCCGTCCGGGGTACTCGATGGTCAGGTTCTTGGCCTCGACGAGCACCTTGCCGCCCTGGTGCGCCCGTTGGGTCATCCCTTCGGAGGCGGAGTTCCTGCCCAGGTGCGGGACGGCGGCCAGGAGCTTTTTGGTGTAGTCCTGCTTCGGCTCGGCGAAGAGCACGCGCGAGGCCGCCTCCTCGACGACGTCGCCCTGGTACATCACGACGACGCGGTCGGCCAGGTCGGCCACCACACCCATGTTGTGCGTGATCAGCACGATCGAGGTTCCGTACTGGTCCCGAAGGTCGCGCAGGAGTTCGAGGATTTCCGCCTGCACGGTAACGTCCAGCGCGGTGGTCGGCTCGTCCGCCACGATGAGCCCCGGGTTCAGGGCCAGGGCGGCGGCGATGACCACACGCTGCTTTTGCCCGCCGGAGAACTGGTGCGGGTAGTAGTTGACCCGTGTTTCCGGGTCCGGGATGCCCACCTTGCGGAGCGCCTCAATCGCGCGGGTCTTGGCTTCCTTGGCGCTGACCCGTCCCGCTCCCCCGTGGCGGGCGTGCGAGCGGATGCCTTCGGCAATCTGCCAGCCAACCGTGAAGACGGGGTTAAGGGCGGTGGACGGTTCCTGGAAGACCATGGCGACGTCCCGGCCGCGGATCTCCCGCAGCTTCGCCGGGCTGACGCTGATCACGTTGTTGCCGTTGATCAGCACCGTGCCGGAGCTGATGGCGGTCTCGGGCAGCAGGCCCAGGATGGTCTTGGCAGTGACGGTCTTGCCGGAGCCCGACTCGCCCACGATCGCGACGACCTCACCAGGGTTGACCTCGAGGCTGACGTCCTTGACGGCGTACACGTCGCCGGCATCGGTGGCGAAGGTGACCTTGAGGTGGTCGATGTCGAGGACCGGGCCGGCGCCCGTGCCGTGTTTGTCGATGTTGATGGTCATGAACTTCTCACTTCTGCTTCGAGTGCAGCCTGGGCACCGGGAGTGGAATCCGGGCCGCCCTTGCCGGACACAGCCTTCTTGCGGCCCCGCAGGCGGGGGTCGTTGAGGTCGTTGATGCTCTCGCCGACGAGCGTCAGTCCAAGGACGGTGAGCACTATCGCGAGGCCCGGGTAAACGCCCGTCCACCAGATCCCGGACGTGGTGTCCGCCAGGGCCTTGTTGAGGTCGAAGCCCCACTCGGCGGCAGAGGTCGGCTCAATGCCGAACCCCAGGAAGCCCAGGCCGGCCAGGGTCAGGATGGCCTCGGAGGCGTTGAGGGTGAAGATCAGGGGCAGCGTGCGGGTGGCGTTCTTGAAGACGTGGAGGCGCATGATGCGGATGTTGGAGGCGCCCACCACCTTGGCTGATTCCACGAACGGTTCCGCCTTGAGCCGGATGGTCTCGGCCCGGATGACGCGGAAGTACTGCGGGATGAAGACGACGGTGATGGAGATCGCCGCCGCGAGGATGCCGCCCCAGAGGCTGGACCTGCCGCCGCTGATGGCGATCGCCATCACGATGGCCACGAGCAGCGGCGGGAAGGCGTAGATGGCGTCGGCGATCACCACGAGGGTCCGGTCCAGCCAGCCGCCGATGTAGCCGCTGACCAGGCCCAGGATCACGCCGATGAAGATCGACATGATCACAGCCACGATGATGACCAGGACGGCGGTCTGCGCCCCCCAGACAACGCGGGAGAAGACGTCGTAGCCGCCGACGGTGGTTCCCATGAGGTGCTTACCGCCGGGCGCTTCCTGCGCCGGGAAGCCGCCGTCGGCGTCGGAAATCTGGGAGAAGCCGAAGGGCGCGATCAGGGGCGCAAAAATCGCGGTCAACAGGAAGACCGCAGTGAGGACAAGACCCGCCACGAGCATTCCGCGCTGCAGGCCGACGCTCTTGTTGAAGTGCGAGATGACCGGCAGGCGCCGGAACCACGGTCCACGGGGATCCTTGACGGGTTCAGTAACGGCAGTGGTGCTCATATCAGTACCTCACGCGAGGGTCGATCAGCGCGGCGACAATGTCCACGAAGAAGTTGGTCACAGCCACGATCACTGCGAGGAGGACCACGATGCCCTGGACGGCCACGAAGTCGCGGGCCGTCAGGTAGGTCGCGAGCTGGAAGCCCAGGCCCTTCCATTCGAACGTGGTCTCGGTCAGTACCGCGCCGCCAAGCAGCACAGCGATCTGCAGTCCCATCACCGTGATGATGGGGATGAGGGCCGGCTTGTAGGCGTGCTTGGTGACAAGGCGGTATTCGCTCACACCGCGCGAGCGGCCGGCCTCGACGTAGTCCTTGCCGAGCGTCCCGATCACATTGGTCCGGACCAGGCGCAGGAAGATGCCGGCGGTCAGCAGTCCGAGGGCCAGTGCGGGCAGGACCGCATGCGCCATGACGTCAGCCAGCGCGGCCGTATTGCCGCTGCGGATGGCGTCCAGCCAGTAGATGCCCGTCGGTGACTCGAGCGAGGTCAGGGCGAGTTCGTTGGCGGGCGTGGCGCGTCCGGCGACCGGGAGCCAGCCCAGCCAGACGGAGAAGGTCAGCTTGAAGAGGAGCCCGGAGAAGAAGACCGGGGTGGCGTAGCAGAGGATCGCGAAGACGCGCAGAGCGGCGTCCGGGCCCTTGTCACGCCGGTGCGCGGCGATCAGGCCCAGCGGGATCCCCACGGCCAGGGCGACCAGAAGGGCGTTGATGGTCAGTTCCAGGGTGGCCGCGCCATAAGTGGCGAGCATCTCCGACACCGGGCGGTTGTCCGACAGCGTTGTGCCGAAGTTGCCGGTGATGAGCTGGGCCAAATACTCGAAGTACTGCACAAAGATGGGCCGGTCGTAGCCGGCGGCCGTGATCCGTTCCTGGAGCTGTTCCGGCGGAAGCCGGCCGCCCAGGGCAGCGGTAATGGGGTCCCCGGTGGTGCGCATCAGGAAAAACACCATGGTGACCAGGATGAGGATCGTCGGGAAGATCAGGAAAAACCTGATCAGGATGTATCGGCCCAGTCCCCCACCGGACGTTTTCTTCTTTATCGGCAGAAGGCCTTCGCCGTCGGTCGGCGGTGCCTCGATAAGTGTTGTCATTGGTACCTAAATGTGTGTTCCGGGGGCCTCGTGAGCTCCGGAATCGGTTGTCCTGTCTCAGCACCAAGGCGGGACGCCGTGTGGGGCGCCCCGCCTCGTTGGCTGGTCAGAACCGGATGGGGGTTGGGACCTACTTGGAAATGACACCAAGGCGGGTCTTGAAGGAAGCATCCAGGGTCTTGTCGACACCCTTGACGTCCTTGCCGGCGACCATCAGCTGGGCGCCCTGCAACAGCGGCAGCGTGGACAGGTCCTTGGCGACGGCCGTCTGGGCCTCACCGAGGACCTTTGCGCGCTCTGCCTTGTCGACGGTGGTCAGCTGCTTGCTGATCAGGTCCGTGACGGCGGGGTTCTCGTAGTGGTTCTTCAGGAAGTTGCCCGGGACGAAGAACGGCGTGAGGTAGTTGTCGGCGTCGGAGTAGTCCGGGAACCAGCCAAGCTGGTAGACCGGGTAGGCGTCGGCCGTGCGGTCCTTGGAGTAGGTGACCCACTCGGTGGACTGCAGTTCAACCTTGAACAGGCCCGACTTCTCCAGCTGCTCCTTGATCATGGCGTATTCGTCGCCTGAGGACTTGCCGTAGTGGTCCGGGTTGTACTGGAGCTTGATGGTGACCGGAGCGGTGACGCCCGCGTCGGCGAAGGCCTTCTTGGCCTTGTCGAGGCTGGGCTTGCCGCTGCCGTCGCCGTACATTTCCTTGAGCGGCTGGATGGCGCCGACGAAGCCGTCCGGAACGACCGAGTAGGCCGGCAGGTACGTGCCCTTGTAGACCTGGCTGGCGATCGCGTCGCGGTCGACGACGTTTGCCATCGCCTGCCGGACGGCAAGTGCCTTCGCGGGATCGGCGTCGGCAGCCTTGGCGCCGAACGGCATGGTGTCGAAGTTGAACACGATGTAGCGAAGCTCGCCACCCGGGCCCTTGTAGACCTTGACCTTGGAATCCTTTTCGAGGTCCGCGGCGTCGGTGGCCGTCAGGCTGCGCCCGGCGACGTCGATGTTACCCTGCTGGACGTCCAGCTTGAGGTTGTTGGAATCGGCGTAGTACTTGATCGTGGCGCCGCCGTTGGCCGGCTTGCCGAGCAGGCCCTGGTAGTCCGGGTTGACCTTGAGGCCAACGAGCTCGTTCTTCTTGTAGCTCTCGATCGTGTAGGGACCGGCAAACGGCTTGCCCTTGACGATTTCGTCGTCGGTCATCAGCTTGTCCGCCGGGAAGACCTCTTCGTCGATGATCGGGCCCGCGTTGGCGGCGAGGACGCCCGGGAAGACCTGGTCGTTGCCGGCCTTGAGCGTGAAGACCACGGTGGAGTCGTCCTTGACGGCGACCGAATCGAGGTTACCGAGCAGCGAGGCGGGACCGTTGTCGTCGGCGATCTTGACAACGCGGTCGATCGAGAACTTCACGTCGGAGGACGTCAGGGCGTGGCCGTTGGCGAACTTCAGGCCGGGCTTGAGCTTGACGGTGTACTCCGTGGGGCTCGTGAAGGAAGCAGACTCGGCAATGTCGGGAGTGGAGTCCGCGGTGCCCGGCTTCGAGTTGAGCAGGAACGGGTAGATCTGGTTCATCACCATGAAGGAGCCGGCGTCGTAGGAGCCTGCCGGGTCGAGGGTGACGACCTTGTCGGTGGTGCCGTACGTAATGGCGCCTCCACCGGCCGCGCTGCCGGACGCCGTTCCGCCGCCGGAGGGGCCGGTGCAGGCGGTCAGTGCGAAGGCGGATACCCCTGCGAGCGCGATGGCGCTCTGCAGGGCCTTTTTGTTCATTGCCATCTGTGAACTTTCTGTTCGATGAGTACTAGCGCACTGCCCGGAACTGATGTTGGTCATGACTCGGGGGCAGAACACTGTCCTGATGCCTTGATTCAACCAGACGACCAACAGGTGAATCGTTACATCTTGTGAGATGAGACACAAAATTTACACGAAGCGGCAGAACTCATCATTATCTTCAGGAAGGCGGCCTGAAATCCGGCAGGGTCCCGGACGCCCCACGCACTACAGGGCCGCGGGCCCGGCAGTGGCGAAGCAACGAAAAAACCGCACACCAGGGTGTGCGGTTTTACGGCGCGGTGGGGTCCCCGCAGGAATCCTGGCCGGCTAGAGGGCTGTCCGCTGCAGCGAACGGGCTGCGTCGATCGTGGCCTGCCCCAGTACGCGGCTGCCCTGGTAGAGCACCACGGTCTGGCCGGGGGCCACGCCGCGCAGCGGCTCCGTCAATGTCACCATGAGGTTCCCGCGGCCGACGGCGGCACCGTCCCCTGCGGCGTCGTCCCCCGTGCCGGGGCGCTCCATGCGCGCCGTGGCGGGCACGGGGTCGCCGTGGGCGCGGACCTGGGCGTAGCACTCGAATTCTTCGCCGGTGTTCACTTCGGCGATCGGCAGCCCGGCCCAGGAGACCTTGATGCCGCGGATCTCGTCAATGGCCAGGAGCGCTTCCGGCCCAACAACCACCTTGTTCTCCTTCGGCCGGATCTCCAGCACGAAGCGCGGCTTGCCATCAGCGGCCGGGGTGCCCAGTTTCAGTCCCCGGCGCTGGCCGACCGTAAACGCGTTGGCGCCGGGATGCTCGCCGACCTTGGCGCCGGACTCGTCCACAATGTCGCCGGTGGTCATCTCGATCTTCTCCGCCAGCCAGCCGGCGGTGTCGCCGTCCGGGATGAAGCAGATGTCATGGCTGTCGGGCTTGTTGGCCACGGAGAGCCCGCGGCGTTCCGCTTCGGCGCGGACCTCGGCCTTGGACGGCGTGTCAGCGAGCGGGAACATGGAGTGCTTGAGCTGCTCGTGGGTGAGTACGCCGAGAACGTAGCTCTGGTCCTTGGCCCAGTCCGCGGCGCGGTGCAGCTCCGGGTTGCCCTCGGCGTCGTTGATCACCTTGGCGTAGTGGCCGGTGCAGACGGCGTCGAATCCCAGCGCGATCGCCTTCTCCAGCAGCGCGGCGAACTTGATCCGTTCGTTGCAGCGCATGCAGGGGTTGGGAGTGCGTCCCGCGGCGTATTCGTCGATGAAGTCCTGGACCACGTCCTCCTTGAAGCGCTCCGAGAAGTCCCAGACGTAGTAAGGGATTCCGAGCACGTCGCACGCCCGCCAGGCATCGCGGGAGTCCTCGATGGTGCAGCAGCCGCGGCTGCCGGTGCGCAGGGTTCCCGGCATCCGGGACAGCGCGAGGTGGACGCCGACGACGTCGTGCCCCGCCTCGACGGCACGGGCTGCGGCAACGGCGGAATCGACGCCGCCGCTCATGGCTGCAAGAACTCGCATACTGACTTTCGTTGGGGTTGGGGGTTTGTTGCCGGTACTGGCTGGACTTGGAAATATCACAGGGCCTGCCGCACCAGTCTATCGCCACGCCGAATCCCCTCCCAAAAAGGCCTTGACCCATGGCCCCCGCACTTCTAAAGTCAGAACTAATAGTTTTAGAGTCGTCCCCCCGACCCGCGCCTTCGGTGCTGCCGGCGGGCGCAGGAATCGAGCGCATCATGGCCCCCGGAAATATCGTGATCGTGGGCGGCGGCCTCGCCGGCGCCACCGCAGCCAGGACCCTCCGCGCGGAAGGCTACGGCGGGCCGGTGATCCTGCTGGCCGGGGAACGGCACCACCCCTACGTGCGCCCGCCGCTGTCCAAGGAGTACCTGCTTGCCAAAGCCGGCGACGACGCCCTGCCCGTCGTTCCGGCTGACTGGTACGCGGACAACGCGGTCGAACTCCGGCTGGGCACTCCCGTGACGGGGATTGATCCGGCCGCCCGGACGGTGGCTTTCGGGGACGGGCGGACGCTGGACTTTGCCGCGCTGCTGCTGGCCACGGGCGCGCGTCCCCGGCGCCTGCCTTTGCCCGGCAGTGACCTGGAGGGAGTCAGCACGTTCCGCACGGTGGACGACTGCCGAAGCCTGCGCGCCGGCCTTGCCGGGGGCGGCCGGAACGTCGTGATGGTCGGCTCGGGCTGGATCGGGATGGAGCTGGCCGCAGCGGCGAGCGCCTACGGAAACTCCGTCACCCTGCTGGGGCTCGAGCAGGTGCCACTGGGAGCGGCGATCGGGCGCGAGCTGGGCGGCTTCTTCCGATCGCTGCACGAGGCGAACGGCGTCGGGTTCCGGCTGCCCGNCCCGCCTCGGCCGTGGGCATCACCGGGCAGTCGGGCCGGGTCACCGGCGTGGTCACGGACGCCGGGGAGGTCCTGCCCGCGGATCTCGTGGTCATCGCCGTGGGGGTGGTCCCCGAGGTGTCGCTGGCCGAGGCTGCGGGCATCGCCCTGCGCAACGGCATCCTCACAGACGCCTCGCTGCGCACCTCCGCACCCGGAATCTTCGCGGCCGGGGACGCCGCCAATGCCCTGCATCCGTTCACCGGCGAGCACCAACGCAGCGAGCACTGGGCCAACGCCCTCAACGGCGGCAAGGTCGCGGCCAGGGCGATGCTCGGCCTGGCCGCCGTGATGGACGCAGTCCCCTATTTCTACACCGACCAGTTCGACGTCAGCATGGAGTATTCGGGGTTCCCGGCACTGGCCGCGGGAGCGCCCACCATCCGCGGCTCGCTCGAGGGCAAGGAGTTCCTGGCTTTCTGGCAGCGCGACGGCCGGGTGGTGGCGGGCATGAGTGTGAACTGGCCGCGCGCGGGCAGGCCGCAAAAGTTCATCAAGCAGCTCATCTCGGCGCGAACCGCAGTGAGCCCCCTTGAACTCGCCGATCCGGACATCCCGCTGGACCGGCTGATGCCGGCCACGTAGCCCGGCCGGGGCCTAGCTTGTGCCGCCGGCCGAGTGGCGGGCGACGGTTCCGGCCGTCTGGATGCTGGACTCGTGCCCGGCCATACCGGCCTGGCGCGCGCGGGTGTAGGCGCCGGGCAGGGCAGCCAGCAGCGCATCGACGTCGGCCTCAGTGGAGGTGTGCCCCAGGCTGAACCGCTGGGCGCCCCGGGCCGTGTCCTCATCGAGCCCCATCGCCAGCAGCACGTGCGACGGCCGGGGAACTCCCGCCGTGCAGGCCGAACCGGTGGAGGATTCCACTCCGGCCAGATCCAGCAGGAAAAGCAGCGAATCGCCTTCGCAGCCGGGGAAGGTGAAGTGGGCATTGCCCGGGAGCCGTCCGGCGCCGGGAGCCCCGCGGAGCACGGCGTCGGGCACTGCCGCCAGGACGCCGTCGATCAGCCGGTCCCGGAGCGCCGCGAGGCGCGCCGCTTCGACCGGGAGATTTGCGGTGACGGTTTCGGCTGCCGCGGCGAAGGCAGCGATGGAGGCGGTGTCGAGCGTTCCGGAGCGGACGTCCCGTTCCTGTCCCCCGCCGTGCTGGACCGGGGTCAGTTTCACGGCGCGGCCCAGCATCAGGGCCCCGACCCCGACCGGGCCGCCGATCTTGTGCCCGGAGATCGACATGGCGTCGAGTCCACTGGCCCGGAAATCCACCGGCACCGAGCCGAACGCCTGGACGGCATCAGAGTGGACCGGAACCCCGGCCCGGTGCGCCAGCTGGACGATCTTCGCAATGGGCTGGATGCTGCCGACTTCGTTGTTCGCCCACATCACCGTGGCCAGCGCGATCGACGCCGGGTCCCGGGAGAGCTCTGCCTCCAGCACGGCCAGGTCGACGACGCCGTCCGCATCCACGGGCAGCCAGGTCACCTCAGCGCCCTCATGCCGTTCGAGCCATTCGACGGTGTCCAGCACGGCGTGGTGTTCGACGGCGGAGCACAGGATCCGGGTGCGGGCCGGGTTTTCAGCGTGCCGGGCCCAGTAGAGGCCCTTGACGGCGAGGTTGTCGGCTTCGGTGCCGCCTGAGGTGAAGATGACTTCCGAAGGGTG
>NZ_AUPJ01000121.1:21057-30335 GCF_000427315.1 Arthrobacter sp. TB 26 | reverse complement strand
GGCGGGTGGCGGTGCCAGGTGGGCGCCGATGATGTCCAACTGCCGCGCCAGGTGCGGGTCGGACACCGTGCCTGCCAGGGACCGCAGCCCGGCGTGGGCTTCCCGGACGTGCTCCAGCCAGCTGCGGTCCAGGGCCAGGGCGGGCTCGGCCCGGGCAACGTCGATAATCGAGACCCGGCGGTCCACCTCGTCCCGGACCCGCAGTTCCTCAGCGATCGAGGCGGCCGCCTCCATGGCCTCGCACACGGCGCTTTCCCCGAGCGGAGCGCGCTCCCTGCTGGCGATGTACAGGACGGCCCGCGACACGCCCTGGACCACCACGGGGACGGCCGCCATGGAGGTCAGCCGCTCGCGCCTGACGGCGAGGTCGTATTCATGCGTGATTCCCTCGGACGCGATGTAGTCCTCCACCAGGAATGGCCGGCATTGCGTGAAGACCCGGCCGCCCAGGCCCGCACCCGGAACCACGACCACCTGGTGCAGGCTGGAGGTCGCGGTGCCCAGGAAGTCCGTCAGTTGGAGCAGTTCGCCGCTGGCCAGCCCGGCGAAGAGCACGGCGGGACGGAACCTGCCGGAGAGCTGCCGCAGGGAGGCACGGAGCAGCTCCCGGTCGTCGGGGCGGGAATAGGCGTTCGGCTGCATGAGTCGTCTCCTGGTGCCGCGGAAGCCCGTCACCGCGTTGTGACGGGAAGTCAGTTCAATTGGGGGCCCTTCGGCCGGTTACTCGCTGAAGTCGCCGGCATTGCGGCGGAAGGCACCCAGGATCCGGAGCAGTTGATCGATATCCTGCTCCTCAAAGCCGGACTGGGCGAACACCTCAGCGTTCAGTGCCGCCGTCGCCCGCTTTGCCAGCGTACGCCCCTCCGGGGTGAGTTCAATCAGGGTGGTGCGCCCGTCCGTGGGATGCGGAGAGCGGAAGACCAGCCCCGCACCCTGCAGCCGGTCGACGGCGTTCGTCACCGAGGTGGGATGGACCTGCAGCAGCGCGCTCGCCTTGTTCATGGGCAGCGCGCCGCTGCGGGCAAAGCTCAGCAGGGCGAGGAGCTCGTACCGGGCAAACGTCAGTCCGAAGGGTTTGAGGACCCCTTCGATCCGGGCCAGCAGGATCTGCTGGGTCCGCATAATGGCAGTGATGGCAGCCATCGGTGCGGCGACGTCGGACCAGCCGTGCCGCTCCCAGTTCAGCCGGGCGTCGGCAATCGGATCACGCGGCAGCGGCGTGGCCACAGCACCCCCAGCAACTCGAACTGAATCTCATAGGGTTCAGCCTAGCTTTTCGGCCGGGCTCTTCAGCCCGGGGAAGTCGGCTTCGGAGTACTCCGTGCCGAGGCCGGCCGGGACCGTCCCTCCGCCGTGCCGCAGTTCCTCGCTGTGCCGCAGCTCCACACGCCGGATCTTGCCCGAGATGGTCTTGGGCAGCTCGGCGAATTCCAGCCGGCGGATCCGCTTGAACGGCGCCAGGTGGTCGCGGCAGTACCGCAGGATGTCCTCAGCCAGTTCCGGGCCGGGCTCGTGGCCGGCGGCGAGGACCACAAACGCCTTGGGCACCGAGAGCTTGAGCGGGTCGGGGGAGGGGACGACCGCGGCTTCCGCCACCGCGGGGTGCTCGATCAGGACACTTTCCAGCTCGAAGGGGGACAGCCGGTAGTCGGAGGATTTGAAGACGTCGTCGCCGCGGCCCACGTACGTGATGATGCCGCGCTCGTCCCGGCTTGCCATGTCTCCGGTGTGGTAATAACCGTCGCGGAACGCTTCTGCGGTCTTTTCGGGATCGCCGTAGTAGGCCTTCATCAGACCGACGGGGCGGGGGTCGAGGCGCAGGCAGAGTTCGCCGTCGTCGCCCTCCGCACCCGTTGCCGGGTCCACGAGGACGACGTCGTAACCGGGGAGCGGTTTGCCCATGGCGCCGATCTTGATGGGCTGGCCGGGGGTATTGGCGATCTGCACGGTGGATTCGGTCTGGCCGAAGCCGTCGCGGATGGTCTGTCCCCAGGCGCGCTGGACCTGGTCGATCACCTCGGCATTGAGCGGCTCGCCGGCGGACACCACCTTGGTGGGCGGGTTCTTCAGCAGGGTCAGGTCGGCCTGGATGAGCATGCGCCAGACCGTCGGCGGGGCGCAGAAGCTCGTCACCGACTCGCGGTCCATCTGCTCCATGAGCGCCTTGGCGTCGAAGCGCTCATAGTTATAGATGAACACGCAGGCCTCGGCGATCCACGGGGTGAACACGTTGGACCAGGCGTGCTTGGCCCAGCCGGGCGACGCCACATTCAGGTGCACATCGCCGGGCTCCATCCCGATCCAGAACATTGTGGACAGGTGGCCCACCGGGTAGGACGTGTGCGTGTGCTCCACGAGCTTGGCCTTGGACGTGGTGCCCGAGGTGAAGTAGAGCAACAGGGTCTCGTCGGCCAGGGTCGGCGCGTCCGGGGTGAACTCTGCCCCCGCGGCGGCGGACTCGGTGTATTGCAGGGCGGCTGTGTCTTCATCGGCGTTGCCGGCGCCGTCGCCGACTTCGATCAGCGTGTAGTCGCCCGGGACCTCATCGAACTTCCTGATGTTGGCGCTTCCGATGGCGGCCCAGCTCGCGCCGCCGCGCTCCACGCGGTCCTTGAGGTCCGCGGGCCCCATCAGGGTAGTCGTGGGGATCATGACGATGCCCAGTTTGATCCCGGCGAGCATCAGTTCCCAGAGTTCCACCTGGTTGCCGAGCATGATGATCATACGGTCACCGCGCCCCACACCCTGGCTGCGCAGCCAGTTGGCCACCTGGGCGGAGCGCCGGGACAGGTCCGCGAAGCTGCGCCGTGTGGCGGAGCCGTCCTGCTCGACGATCACGAGGGCCGGGTTGTTCGCCTTGGCCGGATCCGCCGCGATCTGGTCGAACCAGTCCAGGGCGAAATTGAAGTGCTCAAACCGCGGCCACTGGAATTCGCTGCGCGCCGCCTCGTAGTCCATGCGGAGGTCTAGCATGCGGTCGCGGGCTGCGCGGAATTCCTCTGTGACGGTCATAGTGCACCTTTCGAAGTCTGGTGGCGCAGCCGTTTAAGCCCGGCGCCGTTGCCCGGAGATCACCAGTTTCCTAGTGATCACCATCACTGTGCAATATACTAGGACATCCAAGGGTTTGGAAGAGTCGACTCGGTTCATGAATGGATCACTACGAAGGGATACATGCCCGTGCAGCCACAAGGACGTGCCAGCGGACAGGGGGCCAGCGAGAAAAAAACAGTGCAGGAGGGCGTGGCGGCGCCGCCCTTCCCGGACGCTGATCTGATGTACATCGTGGATCTGCTGCCCCCGGAAGAACAGTCCCGCTACCAGGAAATCCGTGACTTCCTCCAGTCCCGGATCCGTGCGGCCTCGATCGACTACTGGAACCGTGAGGAGTTCCCCTTCGGCCTGCTTGCCGAGCTCGGGAAATACGGGCTCGGGGGCCTGCAGACGGACGGCACCTCCAAGCTGTTCAAGGGCCTGATGTATGTCGAGGTGGCCCGCGCCGATGTGTCCCTCTCGGCCCTGGTGGGGATCCACAACGAGCTGATCGTCGGCATGATCGACCAGCTCGGGTCAGAGGCGCAGAAAGCGCGCTGGCTGCCGGGGCTCACCGCGTTCACGCAGATCGGCGCCTTCGCCCTGACCGAGCCGGACCACGGCTCGGACATTGCCGGTGGGCTGGCCACCACCGCGCGTCTGGAGGACGGCGAGTGGGTCATCAACGGCGCCAAGCGCTGGATCGGCGCCGGCACAATTGCCGACTTCGCCCTGGTGTGGGCACGGGACGTCGCGGACCAGCAGATCAAGGGCTTCATCGTGGAGACGGACCGCCCCGGCTACACGGCCACGAAGATCGCCAACAAGATCGGGCTGCGGATCATGCAGAACGCGGACATCGTTCTCGACGAGGTCCGCATTCCGGAGTCCAACCTGCTCCCCGGGGCCACGGACTTTTCCAAGGCCAATGAGCTGCTGCGCGATTCGCGCGCCTGGGTGGGCTGGCAGGCCGCCGGCATCCAACTGGCGGCGTTCGACGTCGCGCGTTCCTACTCGCTGGAACGGAAGCAGTTCGGCAAGGAGCTGGCACGCTTCCAGCTGATCCAGCAGCAGCTGGCCGAGATCCTGGGAAACGCTTCGGCCTCGCTGTCGCTGATGGCGCAGCTGGCCAGGATCCAGGAAGACGGCAAGCTTGAGATGGTCCAGGCCGCGATGGCCAAATCCACCACCACCCGGCTGGCCCGGGCGTCGGTGGCGATGGGGCGCTCGCTGATGGGCGGCAACGGGATCAGCAGCGATTACGAGATGGGCAAGCTCTTTGGCGACGCCGAAATCCTGTACACGTACGAGGGCAGCTACGAGATCAACTCGTTGATCGTGGCCAGGGCCGTGACCGGGAAGTCCGCGTTCGTCTAGGCGGGGCCGGGCCGCGTGCGGAACCCGTCAGGGCACGAACCGGTAGCCGATGCCCGCCTCGGTGATCAGGTGCCGTGGGGTGGCTGCGTCCGGTTCCAGCTTGCGGCGGAGCTGGGCCATGTACACGCGGAGGTAGTTGGTTTCCTTCGCGTAGGCAGGCCCCCACACCTCGGACAGGAGCTGCTGTTGGGTGACAAGTTTTTCCGGACTGCGGACCAGCACCTCCAGCATTTTCCATTCGGTCGGGGTGAGCCGGACGTCCTGGCCGTCGCGGAGAACGCGGCGTTTGCCCAGATCCACGGTGAACGCCTCGGTAGTGACGACCACCGGCTGTTCCGTGTCCGCGCTGCGGCGCAGCAGGGCCCGCAGGCGGGCCAGGAGCTCCTCGAGCCCGAAGGGCTTGGTGATGTAGTCGTCGGCGCCGGCGTCGAGCGCCTCCACCTTGTCCTCGGAACCATGGCGGGCGGACAGCACCAGCACCGGCACCGAGCTCCAGCCGCGGAGCTTCCGGAGCACCGCCGAACCGTCCATGTCAGGCAGCCCCAGGTCCAGGATCACGAGGGCCGGCGGGTGCTGCTGGGCAGCGAGGAGCGCCGAGCGCCCGTCCGCAGCGGTGGCGACGTCGTAGCCGTGGGCCTGCAGCGTGATCCGCAGGGCCCGGAGCAGGTAGGTGTCGTCATCGACTACCAGTACGGAGGTCATACCGTGTCCGTCCCGGACGAGAGGATCGGCGGTGCGTGGCGCCGGCCGATGACTGCTGATTGCGGCTCCAGCGGGGCCTGATCGGGTTCTGCCTGGAACGGGATGCCGGCGGACAACGGGAGGCTGATCACCATGGTCAGGCCGCCGCCGGGCGTCGCTTCGGCGCTCAGCCTGCCGCCCATCGCCTCCGTGAAGCCCTTGGCCACGGCGAGGCCGAGTCCCACGCCGGTTGCCTGCGTCGCATCGTCGAGGCGCTGGAAGGGCCGGAACATGTCCACGACTCGATCCGCCGGTATGCCCGTTCCGTGGTCGATAATGCGCAGTTCACCGGCCGGGCGGCCGCCCAAACCCGCCGGGCTCAAGCCGCCGGAGGAACCGGTCAGGACAATATCGGATGCCGGTGCGTACTTGACGGCGTTCTCCACGATGTTCGCTATGACCCGCTCGAGCATGCCCTCGTCCGCCTCGACCTCGGGCATGTTGGCGGGGAGTTCGACGCGCACGCGGTCCGGAGCGATTCCGTGCAGTCCGCCGGGAATGACTTCGTACCAGCGCACGGGCCGCAACAGCGGCCTGATCGAGTCCGACGTTATCCGCGACATGTCCAGCAGGTTCCCCACCAGCACCTCCAGCCGGTCCGAACAGTCCTCGATGGTCGCCAACAACTCCTGCTCCTCCTCGCGGGTGTACCGAACGCCGTCCTGCCGAAGTCCCCCCACCGCGAGCTTGATTCCGGCCAGCGGAGTTCGGAGATCGTGTGAGACGGCGCGGAGGATCGAGGTCCGCATCGTGTTGCCTTCAGCGAGTTTCAGGACTTCAGAGCGGCTGGCCAGCAGTTGCTGGCGTTCCAGCTGAGCCACCACATGGACGCCAAAGGCGCCGAGAAGCCGCCTGTCGGTGGCCGGCAGTACCCGGCCCGACAGGACCAGACAGGTGGTGGCATCGATGCGTTCCACGTTTTCACCCTCGATGCCTGCGGTGCCGGGGCTGTCACTATCGGCGGAGCTGAAGGCCGGAACTTCGCCCGCGCTGGCGATCAGCCGCCATCGCGGGCGGGAGCCCTCGCCGGAGCGGGCAGCGGTTCCGCCGCCGGCGCGCAGGCCGTCGTCGTCAGCGCGGCTCAGGAGGGCGGCGCCGCGGACCTGGAACACGTCGAGGGCCTGCTCCAGCAAGCCCACAACCGTGTCCTCCGAACCGGCAGCCCCGCGCGTGAGGTCCGCGAGAGTGGCGGCTTCCGCCTTGGCGAGGGCAGCTTCCTTGGAACGCCGCGCAGACACGTCCACCACGGTGGCCACTGCGGCGGATACCCCGACGAACACCAGGAGAGCGAGTACGTTTTGCGAATCACTAATGGTCAGGTTGCCTACCGGCGGGGTGGAGAAGTAGTTCACCAGCAGGCTGCTCCAGAGCGCAGCCAGGATTGCCGGCCACAGGCCGCCGACCAGTGCCACTGCGACGGAGCCGGTGAGCTGGACGAGGACGGTTGTGGCCAGGTTCTTGTCCGGGTTCGCCGCCAGCAGGATCTGCAGCAGGACGGGAAGGAGGATGGCCAGCACGAATCCTGTTGTGACGCGGGCGCGGCCCAGATTCCGGCGCCGGGGCACCACCGCGGCTTCGCCTGCGGGCGGCCGGGACACGATGTGGACATCGATGGCTCCGGCGTCCCGAATTACCCTGCCGCCGGTGCGTCCGCCACGCAGTCCAGCCAGCAGCCGGGCGAGGCTGCCGCGGCGTGAGATTCCCAAAACGATCTGGGTGGCGTTGACGCTGCGGGCGAAGTCCAGCAGTGCGGCGGCCGGGTCCTCCCCGGTGACAACGTGATAACTCCCGCCAAGGCCCTGGACCAGTCGGCGCTGCGCCTCCAGTTCCTGCGGCGATTCCGCGCCGACAGATCCCGCTGCGCGGACGTGCACCGCCAGCAGATCTCCGCCGCTGACCCGGTTGAGGATCCGGGCGCCCCTGCGGATCAGGATCCCACCCTCGGGGCCGCCGGGCAGCCCGACCACGATCCGCTCGCGGGCCGGCCAGCTGGATTCGATTCCCTTCGCCGTCCGATACCCAGCCAGGCCTTCGTCCACCTGGTCGGCCAACCACAGCAGGGCAAGCTCACGCAGCGCAGCCAGGTTGCCCGGACGGTAGAAGTTCGAGAGTGCCGCATCGACCCTGTCAGCTGCGACGATTCTGCCTGCCGCGAGGCGCTGGCGCAGGAGTTCCGGGGAGATATCCACCAGCTGAATCTCAGCGGCCCGCCGGACGATCTCATCAGGAACCGTCTCCGCCGGCCGGTCTTCGGTGATGGCGCTGACGACGTCGCTGAGCGATGCGAGACTCTGGATATCCAGTGTGGACAGGACATTGATGCCGGCGTCCAGCAGTTCGTCAATGTCCTGCCACCGGTAGGCGTTCCGGCTGTCTGGAGGATTGGTGTGGGCATACTCATCCACGACGGCCGTGGCCGGCCCGCGGTGAATGACCGCGTCCACGTCCAGCTCTTCGAGCTGGAGCCCCCGATAGGGGACCCGTCTCGCCGGGATGAGCTCGAGCCCGGCCACCAGGGCCCGGGTATCGCGGCGGCCGCGGTCACGGGCAAACGCGACGACGACGTCGTCGCCGGCTTCCCGCAGCCGGTGCCCCTCGCGGAGCATCGTGTAGGTCTTGCCGACACCAGGTGCTGACCCCAGGAAGATGCGCAGCGTTCCACGTGCCATGGAGTCATTCTTGCAGTTCGGGTCCAATCCAGCAGGGCAGGGCCGTGTCAAGGATTCGTCAAGATCCCCGTCTCAGCGGGGGCGCTGCCGCCGGCCGCTGCTAGTTTCGCAACTGGGGCAGCGCGCGCCCCGGATGATGAAACCGCGCCATGAGGGAAGGAAAACATGACCACGCTGAGCAGGCCGCCGGCAGACCCGTCGGCGCCGAGGCCACGAACCAAAACGACGGTGCGGAACTGGCTGCTTTTCGGACTGCAGGACAGCAAAGGAAGCCACCAGGGCCCGGGCGGCGTGCCCACGGCCCACGAGAAAAAACACTCCTGGTGGCAGGTCATGTGTTTGACCGGCGTCGACTATTTCTCCACCCTGGGATACCAGCCGGCGATCGCCGCGCTCGCCGCGGGCGTGATCTCGCCGCTCGCGACCCTTGTGCTTGTTCTCATCACGCTGCTCGGCGCATTGCCCGTCTACCGGCGCGTGGCAGGCGAAAGCCACCGCGGCGAGGGCTCCATTGCGATGCTCGAGCGGCTGATGCCGCGCTGGGGCGGAAAACTGTTCGTCCTGGTCCTGCTGGGTTTCGCCGCCACGGACTTCATGATCACCATGACACTGTCCGCGGCGGACGCCACGGCGCACCTGATCCAGAACCCCGTGGCCCCCAGTTGGCTGCAGGGCCAGAACGTGCCGGTCACGCTCTTCCTCCTGGCCATGCTGGGTGCTGTTTTCCTCCGCGGCTTCAAGGAGGCCATCGGCGTCGCCGTCGTCCTGGTCGCCGTGTACCTGGGCCTGAACCTGGTGGTTTTGACCGTTTCGGTCTTTGAGGTGTTCACCCACCCGGTTGCCGTGGACAACTGGTGGCAGGCGATCTCCACATCGCACGGGAACCCGCTGCTGGCTGTCGGCTTTGCCTTGCTCGTCTTCCCCAAGCTCGCCCTCGGCCTGTCCGGGTTCGAGACGGGAGTGGCCGTCATGCCGCAGATCCGGGGACACCTGAGCGATACCGAGGACAACCCCTCCGGCCGCATCGCGGGCACCCGCAAGCTGCTGACGACGGCGGCGGTCATCATGAGCAGCTTCCTGATCGTGAGCAGCTTCACCACGGTGGTGCTCATCCCGGAGCAGGAATTCCAGCCCGGCGGACAGGCGAACGGGCGCGCGCTGGCGTTCCTGGCCCATGAATACCTGGGCGTGGGTTTCGGCAGCGCCTACGACATCAGCACCATCGCGATCCTCTGGTTCGCCGGGGCCTCCGCCATGGCGGGGCTGCTGAACCTGGTGCCCCGTTACCTGCCCCGTTACGGTATGGCTCCCGGCTGGGCGCGGGCGGTCCGGCCGCTGGTGCTGGTGTTCATGCTGGTCGGGTTCCTGATCACCTGGCTGTTCGACGCCGACGTCGACGCCCAGGGCGGCGCCTACGCCACCGGCGTGCTGGTGCTGATGACGTCGGCGGCGGTGGCC
>NZ_AUPJ01000121.1:18805-21047 GCF_000427315.1 Arthrobacter sp. TB 26 | reverse complement strand
CCGCCGCCGGCGGCAACGCAAACGCACTATCGGGTTCGGTGTTATTGCCGTCGTTTTCATCTACACCACCGTGGCCAACATCATCGAACGGCCGGAAGGCATCCGGATCGCTTCAGTCTTCATCCTGGGGATCATTGTGATCTCCCTGCTGTCGCGGGTCCGGCGCTCGTTTGAGTTGCACGCCACCCACGTCCATCTGGACCGGGAGGCCCTCGAATTCATGTCCGACGAACTGGACGGTCCCATCCGGATCATCGCCCACGAGCCCCTTCGAATGAGCGAAGAGGCTTACCGGCAGAAACTGGAGTCCGCAATCGAGGTCAGCCACCTGCCGCTGGACTACCGCGCTCTCTTCCTCGAAGTGATCGTCGACGATTCCTCCGACTTCGAGACGGAGCTGGCGGTCCGCGGCATCACCCGGCACGGCTACCGGATCCTGGAAGTCCACGGACCCGTCGTCCCGAACACAATCGCCTCGGTCCTGCTCCACATCCGCGACGTGACCGGCCTGATGCCACACATCTACTTCCGCTGGACCGAAGGCAACCCGGTCACCAACCTGCTGCGGTTCCTCGCGTTCGGCGAGGGCGAGATCGCTCCCGTGACCCGCGAAGTGCTGCGGGAAGCGGAAACCGATGTGACCAGGCGGCCGTGGGTCCACGTCGGCTGACCGCCGCCCCCAACGACAAACGCCCCTCCCGAGGAAACCTCGAGGGGGGCGTTTGTGGTCTTGGGGAAAGCATGGCGGCCGGCTGGCCGGTGCTGCTATCCGGAGTACTTAGAGCGGGCGGATGTTCTCAGCCTGCGGGCCCTTCGGGCCCTGGGTGACGTCGAACTCGACCTTCTGGTTCTCATCCAGTGAGCGGTAGCCGCTGCTGGCGATTGCCGAGTAGTGGGCGAAAACGTCGGCTGACCCGTCATCCGGGGCAATGAAGCCAAAACCCTTTTCGGCGTTGAACCATTTAACTGTGCCTGTAGCCATGCCATATCCTTCTGAAATGCTGCTGATCTCCGGCGGCCCGGAGGCCAACGGCTGCGGAGACATTCGTCCGCTGTTGCCCAACCTACGGGGCCGGGGGCCATGGTGCAAGAGGCCAACGGGGGCATTTCCCCGGGCGCCGGGACTATAGTCGGGGCAATATGACAACAATCTCGGTGGTGATCCCCACCCGTAACGACGCTGAGATGCTCGCCGTGTGCCTGGCAGCACTCGCCCGGCAGACGCGTCAAGCCGACGAAATCGTCGTCGTGGACAACGCCAGCACGGACAACACCGCAGAGATTTGTGCGGCCGCGGGGGCCCGTCGGATCGCCGTCGAACTCCCGGGGATCGCCGCCTGCACGGCGTACGGCTTCGACGAAGCCCGCTTCGAGCTGATTGCCAGGCTGGACACGGACTCGGTCCCGCCCGATGACTGGCTCGAGCGGGTTGAAGCGATCCTGCAGGAGGCCGGCCCGCTATCCGCCGTTTCCGGGCCGGGTGATTTCTATGGCGAAAACCGCTTCGCCCGCTGGGTGGGCCGGAGCGTCTACATCGCCGGATATTTCTGGGCCATCGGCTGGCTGCTGGGGCATCCGCCGTTGTTCGGCTCGAACCTCGCCATGTGGTCCGGCGTCTGGGACCGCATCCGCGGCTCCGTCCACCGCGGCTTCCCGCTCGTCCACGATGATTTGGACATTTCCTACCAGATCCCGCCCGACGTCACGGTGATCGGCGACCTCTCGCTGCAGGTGCAGGTCTCCGCTCGGCCGCTGGGAAGCTGGCACGCCGTCGGACGCCGGCTGTCGATGGCGTGGACCACCTTCGGTGTCGAGTTCAGGCAGGAGCCGCCGTTCCGCCGGCGCCGCCGCCGGCGGGAATGGGAACGGGACCACCCGCGCTAGGCGGCCCCGTAGAGCGCGATCAGATCGCGGCTCATTTGGTACGGCGAGGTCTCACTCGGACTGTGCCCGCCCCGGTAGACCGCGATGCGCGCGCCGATCGACTGTGCGAAACGGCGGTGCAGCGCCAGCGGCCAGAGGTCATGCTCGCCGACGGCGACAAACTTCGGGAGAGATGCCGCGGCCAGTGCCGCCCTGAGGTCGGGCGCATGCTGCATCAGCCCGAAGATGTCACGCACGGAGCTCCGGCGGGTGAAGCGGAACCTGTGTTTCACGAACCGTATCCGGTTGGGCGGGACGTGCACGACGTTGATGCGGATACCCCAGATCATCAGCGCGGCGCCGACCCGCGGGCTGGCCC
>NZ_AUPJ01000121.1:0-18799 GCF_000427315.1 Arthrobacter sp. TB 26 | reverse complement strand
CCGCTGAAGCGGCCGATGCGCTGGACCCCGCGGAAGCTCTGCCCCGGCTCGGGCGGGCAGCTGAGCAGGGTGAGGCTCCGGAACTTGTCCGGACGCCGGGTGAAGGCCAGCTGGGCGACGATCGCGGCGAAGGAATACCCGACGACGTGCGCGGCACCTTCTTCGGCGTCGAGCATGGCGATCAGGTCATTGGTGAAGAGGTCGTAGTCGTAGTGGGCGCGGGGAGGCGAGAGGTTTTCGGGACCCGCCGCGGCGGAGTCGTACTGGCCGGCAATGTCGTAGCTCAGGACAAAATACCCTGCCGCGGCCAGTTCGGGCAGCATCAGGACAAAGTCTTCCTTGGAGCCCGTGGCCCCGGGGACCAGGAGTACCCGAGGGTTTCCGGGTGTGCCCATGGAGAGGGTGGCGAGTGGTCCGCTGGGGGCATCGAACGTGCCCCGGACAGCGCCGTCGGGCACAGCGGCCCAGTCGACGTCGCCCAGGGCGGCATCCCGGCGGGCGGCTTCGTCAATCAGCGCCGATCCGAACCCCTCGGGTTCCGGATCGTTCTGTGCGTTGCTGTCGGCAGACACCATGGACTAAACATAGCCCCGCGCGGGTGCGGCAGGGGCTCGATCCGGCCGGGGTGGCGTTGCTCAGGCTACCTTGCGCACGAAGGCATGGAGCCGGCGGTACACTTCCTGCGATTCCGGGTAGCGGAAGTTCTGCTGCCAGGTGTGTTCGGTATTGGAGCTGTCCCAGCCGTAGATGAGGCTGTCCACAGGGACGGAATGTTCGCGCAGCCGGGCAATGAAGTTCATGTTGGCGGCGTAGAAGAAGTCCCGTTCCGACGTGGTGACAAAGACCGGCGGGAAACGGGAATCCAGCCATTCAATGGGGGAGAGGAAACCTGCGCCTTTGCGGAGGGCCTCCAGCCGGCTGGGTCCGGAACCGACGTTCCTTCCACCGGAGCGGAGGCCGGGCAGCAGCATGCGGATGAAGTTCAGGCTCAGCACGAAGCCCTTGTCGAAGAAGACGGAGAAGTCCACCACACTGCAGTGCTGGACCAGGCCCTTGAAGTCGGACGCAGGAACGGCCGGGGTCAGGCCGTGGTGCCGTGCCAGTTCCGGCCGGAAGCTGGCTGCGGTCAGGAGGGCCGCGATCTGGCCGCCGGCGGAGTCGCCGCCGAGCACGATCCGCGACGCGTCGCCGCCATAGCCGGCGATGTTCTGCCGGACCCAGGCAAGTGCGGCGTTGGCGTCCGCCAGGACGTGGGCCATATGGAAACGGGGGGCCTTCCGGTAGTTCACGTTGACCACCACCATGCCGCCCTGGGCCTGGCTCGCGCAGTACTTGGTCAGGGAGGCCTTGTCCCCGGACGTCCAGCCGCCGCCGTGGAAGTACACGTAGACGGGCAGCGGCGCCGGACCGGAACCGGTTGCATCGGAGCCTGCTGCGGTGCCGGCGGGCATATGGGGGGTGATCACGTCGAGGCGGTGCGCCCGGATGCCGTCGCCCACAAAATCGATGTCGTGGAAATACTCGACGCCGGTAATCGGATCGACGTTGAAGCGGGAGTTCTCGCTGGCCTTCACAGAGTGCATCAGCACCCGCCACGTCCACACCGGAACCCGCCGCAGGACGTTCCGTGCCTTGCGGGCCAGGGCGAAGGTGCCGCCGGACTGTTGCGGCTGTTGAACGGACGACTCGTGGTGCGTTGGCTGGTAGGCCGGTGTGGTCATGGTCCAATTCTATCTGGCACAACTGTGCTACAGCTGTGAGGCCAGCCTGCCCTGCGTCGCCGCGGTCACGGCTCCACCCTGATCGTGCCGGCGGCGCCGTCGACCGTGACCGTCTGCCCGGTCCGCAGCCGCGTGGTGGCGTCCGGGACGCCCACGACGGCCGGGATACCGTACTCACGCGCCACCACGGCCCCGTGCGAGATGACTCCGCCCATCTCCATGACGAGTGCGCCGGCCGTCAGGAACAGCGGGGTCCAGCCGGGGTCCGTCGACGGGGCCACCAGGATGTCGCCGGGCTCCAGGTGGGCGCCGACCGGGTCCAGGATCACCCTGACCCGGCCGGTGGCGGTGCCCGCCGACGCCGGGGTCCCGGTCACGGCACCGGACGCCGGCGACTTCGCCATCATGGCGGCCTCGACGTCCGTGCCGTCGGACAGCAGCAGCCGGGGGATACGCCGTCGTCGCAGTTCAACGTCGTACAGCCGACGGCGGTCCGCGACGATACCGTGCAGGTCCGCGCCGCGCAGGCCCACCCGGATCTCGTCGAAGTCGAGGAAGAACACGTCATCGGCGGCCGCGATGGNCCCGCCGAGACCATGTCCGCGCCGATCCGCACAAGCTGCCGGTGCATCTCGCCGAGCACCACCACAATGTAGAACTTGGGCAGTTCGCGCAGTCCCGCCAGCTGCCGCACACGGCGCAAGCTAAGCTCCAGTGCCCGGGCGCGCCAGGGGCTCCGGACCCGTGTCCGGTCCACCAGGCTGCGGATCCGGTCCTCCGCATGTTCGGCAGCCCGGGCGAACTGCCGGTCGGGAGCCTGTTCCGGATCCTCGACGCGGAGGTAGTTGGAGATCATGCCAAGGATGTGGTCGGGCTTCTCGGCCCAGCGGGGCATGCCGAGGTCAATCTCCGCCACGGCGCGGTGTCCGTAGCGGGCCAGGAAGCCGCGCACCCCGGCCTGGGCTTGCGGCGGGAGCTTCCCGGCGAGGTATTCGGCGGACAACTCCTCGGGACGTTTCGCCAGGAACTCCCCGCGCGAGACGGGGTCGTCTCCGATGGAAACGGCGAGCTGCCAGAGTTCCAGGTCCATCTCGGTTGTGATGTTGTGCGGGAGCCCGCGCAGGACAGCTTCCAGCTCCCGGGGCGGGGCGATGCCGCGCAGCAGCCGGCGGGCCACGGCCAGCATGATGTAGCCGGCGGAGGGCCCCGGCAGGGTGGCCTGGATCAGCCCGTTAATGGTCCGGTCGAGGATGTGCCGGGTGTAGTCAAGCCGCTGGACGGAGCNCGGGTTCGGCGAGCGAGAGCTGGGATTCAAGCTGTTTCCCGTACTTCTTCGCCCGGCGCAGCTCAGCAGCGGGACGGAAAGCGGGCCGGAGCATGGCGGGAATGAGCCGCACGATGAGGCCGAGGCTGGCCGTTTTCTCGGTGCTTCCTGTGCGCCGGGGCGGTTGCGGGAGGCTTCGTTTGGCCCCGGCGTTGCGGAGGGATTGCAGGAGCGGGCGCTCGATAATGCCGAACCTCGGATCCTCGAGCAGCGCGGGTAGCACGGCCCCGGACCTGCCGTCCGCAAGGGGGAGCATCCGCAGCAGATAGGCGCGGCCGGACTTGTTGCGGACCACTGCTGTGAGGTCCACGAACATCCGCAGCCCGGGGTTGACATACCGCCAGGGTCCTTTGCTGTTCCGCATCAGCTCGAGGACGGCCAGCCCCATCGGCGTGATCGGCCGGGTCAGGCCCTGGAACAGGGTGCCGCACAAATACACCCGGGTTGGGGCCGCTGCGCCGGCTGCGGCGTCTTCGGGCGCGGGCTCAGGCAGCGGATATAGCGTCGTGATCGGGCGCGACTGGGTGAGCCAGACCTTGCCGCCGGCGTCGATCGCCCATTCGATGTCCTGCGGCGCCCCGAAAAGGCGCTGGACGCGGTCTCCCAGCGCCGTGAGTTCCTGCAGCTGGGGCCCGCTCAGGCCCGGGCTCCGTCCGGGTTGCCTTCCGCCCGGCGTCCGCGCCCTTACCTTGGCGGAAGCTGTCTCCAGCACGAACTGGTCCGGGTTGACGGCTCCCGAGACCACGGCCTGCCCCGAGCCCGGGCTCGCGTTGATGACCGTCTCCGTCCGGGTGCCGGTGACGGGATTTGCGGTGAACAGCACCCCTGCCGTGGCGGCGTCGACCATGGCCTGGACGACGACGGCGAGCCCGACATCGCGGTTGCTGATCCCGTTCGCGGACCGGTACGCCACCGCCCGGTCGCTCCAGAGGGACGCCCAGCAGCGCCGGACCGCCTCCACCACGGCGTCGGCGCCTACCACGTCGAGGTAGGAGTCCTGCTGGCCCGCGAAACTGGCGAATGGCAGATCCTCCGCCGTGGCCGAGGAACGGACTGCCACCGGCAGGGTTCCGCCCATTCCCGCGTAGGCAGCGCGGATGGCGGCATCCACCGCGGGCGGTATCGGCGTCTCCCCGATCAACGCCCTGGTCCGCCCGGCAACTGTGCCCAGGGCCGCCGCGTCCACGCCGGCTTCTGTGACGTCGNNNNCCCGCCGCGTGCAGCCCTGCGCCAAACCCGACCGCGTCGAGCTCGGCCGCGAGGGCGCCCAGCCCGGGCGGTGCCGCCAGTGCGTAGGCGACAGTGGTCAGGCAGAATCCGCGCGGCACCGGCAACCCGGCCGCCACGAGTTTGCCGAGGTTGAGGGCCTTGCCCCCCACGAGCTGCAGGGGAACAGTGCCTGTCCCGCCGAGGTCCAGCACAAGAGGTTCAACGGTCTGCGCGGACGGTTGATCAAGTGCAGAGTCCATGGCCGGCCCCTACGGAAGGTCCGCTGGAGTGCCGGTGTCCTCCCACATCACGTCCAGGTTGCGGAACACCGGCGGCCCGTCGCAGAGGGCCTCCATCCGTGCGGCGAAGTCGGAGGTCTCGGGCCGGACGGAGTTCTCCATCGCCGAGTCGTAGGAATCGAACTCGACAATGGTGAGATACGTTCCGGGTCGGTCGCGGTCCGCGCTGGCCAGGATCCGGCGGAAGGTGGGCGCTGTGCTTCCCTCGGTCCTGGACGGCCGGCCCAGGGCCTCAATTTCCTCGATGCGGGAGGTCTGGAACTCAATGATCTGCACGAACCTGGCCATGACGGCTCCTCGACGGCGGCGGATGCTGATGCGCTTCACGCTAGACCCAGCGCCTTAGCAGGACAAGAGCCAGCACAAGAGACCCGGCAACTTCCCTGCCCGCCACCGTCGGGAGTGCCGTCAGGGGGTCAGCAGGACCTTGATGGCACGCCGTTCGTCCATGGCACGGTAGGCCTCCGGGGCTTCCTCCAGCGGCATCACGACGTCGAAAACCCGGCCCGGATTGATGGTGCCGTCGAGGACGTCCGCCAGCAGTTCGGGGATGTAGGTCCGGGCCGGGGCCATGCCGCCGCCGATGGAAATGTTCGTGTCGAAGAGGTAGCGCAGCGGGACCTCGCTGCCGCCGGTGGGGACGCCGACAAAGCCCAGCGCGCCGCCTGGGCGTGTGCTGTGCAGCGCCTGGTCCATGGATTCCTTGGTCCCGACGCACTCCAGCACGGAATCGGCCAGGACCCCGCCGAGGAGTTCGCGGACTTTGGTGACGCCGTCGTCCCCACGCTCTTCCACGATGTCGGTGGCGCCGAATTCCCGGGCGATGGCCTGCCGGTCGGCATGGCGGGACATGGCGATGATCCGTTCCGCCCCGAGCCGCTTGGCAGCCAGCACCCCGCAGAGTCCGACGGCGCCGTCGCCCACCACCACGACGGTCCGGCCCGGGCCGACCTTCGCGGCGAGGGCCGCGTGGTGGCCGGTGGCCATCACATCGGACAGTGTGAGCAGGCTCTTCCTGAGAGCATCGTCGGGCTCCGTGATTCCGGGAACTTTGACCAGTGTGGAGTCGGCCAGCGGGACGCGGACCGCCTGGCCCTGGCCGCCGTCGATCGCGTGGCCGGTGTCGTCCTTGCCGCCCCAGCCGGCGAGATGGTCACAGGCAACGGTGACACCGTTGAGGCACTGGGGGCAGGCCCCGCAGCTGACCACAAACGGTGCGATCACGAGGTCGCCGACGGCGAGGCTGGTAATCCCGGAGCCGACGCTCTCCACGGTGCCGATGAACTCGTGTCCGATCGCGGTGGGCCGGCGGGTTGGCCGCACGCCCCGGTAGGGCCACAGGTCGGAGCCGCAGACGCAGGACGCCGTGACTTTCACGACGACGTCGGTGGGCAGCTGGACGGTGGGGTAGTCACGGTCTTCGACCCGGATATCACCGGGGGCGTGGATGATGGTGGCGCGCATGAAGGCTCCTCAAGTTGCGGCTGGGCAGGCTTGGACCGAGTTTAGAACACTTGCCTGATCTGCGGTTCGGCCCTTGTGCTTGCCGCCGTCCCTGCCCTTCTATTGATCGCAAAGCACTGATGGCCAAGGGCACCAGTACGAACGCATCAGCCTGGCCGCTGCATCGTCGGCAGCCTCCCGAAAGGAACTGACATGACCTACACGCTCCCCGCCAACATCCCGGGCCGGCCCATGACCGTCATCGGCGGCGGAACCCTGGGCCGGCGCATCGCCTTGATGCTTTCGCTCCAGGGCGCCGAAGTGCGCGTCTACGACACAGACCTTGCCGTGGCCAAGGCCGCGATCGAATACATCGCCACGCAGCGCCACCGCGCCGTGGAAGAGCTTGGCGGCAGCCCGGCCGTCCGGCTCGCGGCGAGGGACAATCTCGCGGAGGCCCTCCGGGATTCGTGGCTCGTGGTCGAAGCGGTCCCCGAGAAGCTTGGCCTCAAGCAGGCGATCTTCGCTGACCTGGACCAGCTGGCCGCCCCGGACGCCGTCCTCGCCAGCAATTCTTCCTCGTTTTCCTCCTCCGAGTTCATTGGGGGAGTCAGCAGCCCGGAGCGCGTCCTGAACATGCACTTCTACATGCCGCCGGACGTGCGATCGGTGGAGCTGATGTCCAGCGGCCACACCGATCCGCGGATTATCGAACTGCTTATGGCCGAGCTGCCCAAGTACGCGCTGGTCCCGCACCGGGTGCGCAAGCAGAGTACCGGCTTCATCCTCAACAGGATCTGGGCAGCCATCAAGCGCGAATCGCTCCTGGTGGTGGCCGAGGGAGTGGCGGAGCCGCAGGACGTGGACGCCCTGTTCGCCGACCTCTTCAAATCCGAAACCACTCCATTCCGGTTCATGGACGAGGTGGGACTGGATATCGTCCTGGACATCGAGAACCACTACTGCGAGCTGGCCGGAATCGAAAACAAATCGGCCCCCATGCTGGAGGAATACATCGCCAAGGGCTGGCTGGGGGTCAAGAGCGGCCGCGGCTTTTACAACTACGCCTGACCCCAACGCGACCCCAACGCGACCCCAACGCGGGGTCAGATACGGCCCATTCCGACGTCCGGCATGGGCTGTATCTGACCCCGCGTTGCTTTATGCCCCAGGTCCACCACCCCACCCGGGTAGTCGCCCTGGCCCCGAATAGTCCACCCGGTCAGGTGGTTGCGGGCCACTCCGGCTGCTGAGCCACACTGAGACCAGTCCTCAATGTGGCTTGGATCACAGTAGCAAGTTGAGGAATTCGCCGCTGGTGTCACCGCGCCTCAACATACAAAGGAGTATCAATGGAACGGCTCATTAACATCGACAACGGTGGGACGCTGACCGATATCTGCGTCTGGGACGGTGAGAATTTTTCGTTCACGAAGACTCTCACGACGCCCTTTGACCTCTCCCAGTGTCTCTTCGACGGCATGGCCAAAGCTTCCAAGGAAATCTTCGGCGAAGAGGATCTCCCCGGGCTTCTGCACTCGACCCGTCACATCCGGTACTCCACCACCCAGGGGACAAATGCCCTCGTGGAGCGCAAGGGGCCCCGGATCGGCATCCTCACGGACAGCCCCACGCTGGCCGGCGAGCTCCGCAAGGGCGGGGCGGCCGCTGAGCTGTTTGAAGACCTCGTCGGCACGCGGGTGGCAGTCATCCACGCCGACCAGGACGTGGAAGATCTCGCCCAGGAAATTGTGAAGCACGTCAACCGGCTGACGACCGACGGCGCCGCACGGCTGGTCATCGCCATGGCCGACCGCAACAAGGAGAAGGCCGTCAAAGGCGTTCTGCTCCGGAAGTTCCCCCGCCACCTGCTGGGCTCGGTGCCCATGTTGTTCTCCTGGGAATTCACGCCCGACACCGTCCAGGCCCGCCGGGTGTGGTCCGGAATCATCAACTCCTTCCTGCATCCCACCATGGAGCGGTTCCTCTACAGCACCGAGCACCGGCTGCGGGACCATAAGGTCAAGAACCCGCTCCTCATCTACCGCAACGACGGAGCTTCGTCACGGGTGGCCAAGTCCGTCGCGTTGAAGACCTACTCTTCAGGTCCGCGCGGCGGGCTGGAAGGAACCAAGGCCCTGTCGGAGGCGTATGGACTCGCGCACGTTCTGATGATCGACGTCGGCGGCACCACCACGGACGTCGGCTCGGTCAAGAACTCGACCATCTCGACGGACCGCAGGGGCTCCATCCAGGGAGTCCCGGTGTCATTCGAGATGAGCAACGTCCACTCCAGCGGCGTGGGAGGCAGTTCCGTCATTGCCCTTCGCCACGGCGTGATTACCGTCGGTCCCGAGAGCGTCGGAGCGGCGCCCGGTCCTGCTTGTTTTGGCTTTGGCGGCAAGCAGGCCACTATCACGGACGTAAACCTGCTGCTCGGCGTGCTCGATCCGGACACCTACCTCGATGGAGGTTTCAGCCTGGACGCGGAACGCTCCCGTGCCGTCATCACCGAAGTCATCGCAGAACCTTTGGGAATCACCCTGAATGACGCCCTGATCCGGATGGAGGCCGCCTACTTCGAACGCATGTCGCAGTCCTTCGCCGCCGACGTCGAGGCTGCGGACGCGACAACAGTCGCTGCGTTCGGAGGTGCCGGACCGATGAGCGCCTGCGGTGCCGCGCGGATCGCAGGCGTCCGCCGTGTCCTGGTGCCCAAGATGGCCGCGGTCTTCTCAGCCTTCGGAATCGGTTTTTCCGACATTGCGCAGACCTACGAGGCGAATGTCGCGGGAATGGACGCGGAAAACTTCGGCGCAACCAAGGCGACGCTGCTGGCCCGCGCGGCGCGGGACATGTTCCAGGAGGGCCACGAAATTGACGAATGCCGGCTCGAATGGAACGTGGTGCTGGAAGACGCGGAAGGCCAGCTGGTGTCCGAGTTGCCGTACCTGGCTTCCGATCCGCAGCCCGGCACCAGCGGACATAACACCATGCTGACCCTGACAGCCCGGTACGAACTCCCGCACGCATCCATCCGGCCTGCCGAAACAGTGGCGAAGACCCCCGCCGTCGCCGCCTCCACCCGAAAGGTCCGCTCCGCCGTGGACAAGGTGGACGAGGTTCAGGTCTTCGACTTGGACAGCCAAACGGCCGGGGCTTCGGCGGCCGGCCCCGCAATCGTCGAAGGCCCCTACTTCACGGCCCGGGTGCCGCATGGCTGGGTCTTCGACGTGACGGTCTCAGGGGACCTCATGCTCACAGACACCCTCCAGAAGTGACCCCAAACTACCAGCAAGAAAACAGGTGAGACACGCTATGCGAATTCCAATGACGGAATATCTGATCATCGATCTCGACACCGAACGGTGGAACTGCAAGGTCTGCAACCAGGACCTCGGCGAGGCCAGAGGCAACTACAAGGAGGGGACACTGGTCTACGACCGGGACCCCACGGAAATCCACCAGTCGATCCTGGACCCGGAGAAGTACGAATTCACGTTCGCTCCGGACCCCACATTCTGCCGGATTCTCGAGTTCTACTGCCCGGGTTGCGGGACACAGCTGGAAACGGAGTACGTACCGCCGGGACACCCGCCCACAGTGGACATGCTGTGGGACATCGACTCGCTCCGCGAAACCTGGATCAAGCGGGGCACCAAGCCTGAAACCGTCATCAACTACGGACCAGGCGAAGAGGCGGTCGCCGATTTCACCCCGGCACTCGGCTCGTACAACACCCACAACCATTCCCCCCATTCGTTCAGCTAGTACTTGAAATAAAGGAGACCACTGGTCATGAAACGAATCTCCGTCGACATCGGCGGCACATTTACGGACTGCTTTTTTGCCTGGGAAGACCAGTACGTTGAAGCAAAGGCGCTCACAACGCACCACAACCTGGCCCAAGGCTTCAATGAAGCACTCGACCTCGCCTGCTCACGCGCCGGACTGGACCGGGACCTCGTCCTAAAGGAAGTCGACTCCGTCCGCTATGCCACCACCCTCGGCACCAACGCCCTGATCGAAGGCAAAGGCCCACGTGTGGGGGCGCTGGTCACCCACGGCTTCGAGGACACCATCCCGCTCTCCCGCGGCCGTGGCTACGGCGAAGGACTGGACCCTTCCAAGCAGCAGAACATGCCCGATGCCACCCGCCCGGACCCGCTTGTGCCCCGCGCCCTGATCCGGTCGGTGAAGGAGCGGATCAACTCGGCTGGCAAGGTGGTCGTTTCGCTGATGGAAGACGATGTCCGCACCCAGGTGCGCGAACTCGTGGACGCCGGAGCGGAAGCGATCGTGGTCTCCCTGGTCAACTCGACCGAGAACCCGGTCCATGAGCAGCAGATCCTGGAGATCATCCTGGACGAGTACCCGGCCCACGAGCTCGGAGCCATCCCCGTACTGTTGGGAAGCCAGGTTTCGGGACGAAAGGGCGAGTACGTCCGTGCGACGTCGACGATCGTGGACGCGTTCCTGCACGAGATCATGTTCCACGCGCTGGGGCAGCTGTCCAACAACCTGCGTACGTCCGGTTACGACAAGCCCATGCTTGTTATCCACAACTCGGGCGGTATGGCGCAGTCCAACTCGACGGATGCCCTGCAGACCATCCATTCCGGGCCCATCGCCGGCGTGGGCGCTGCCCAGCACCTGGCTAACAGCACCGGTCTGGGAAACGTGATTTCGACGGATATGGGCGGCACGTCCTTCGACATCGGCCTGGTCCCGGAAGGCGGCGTCAAGCACTACGACTTCCAGCCGACCATAGGCCGCTGGCTGGTATCGGTTCCCATGATCCACCTGCTGACGCTGGGTGCGGGAGGCGGTTCGATTGCCAGCTATGACCGCATCCACCACGCGGTCCAGATCGGGCCGGAATCGGCGGGTTCGGATCCGGGCCCCGCGTGCTACGACCGCGGCGGCCTCCGCCCCACAGTCACGGACGCCGACTTGGTCCTGGGGTACCTGGACCCGGACAACTACGCCAACGGCTACATCAAGCTGAACAAGAAGCGTTCCGCCTACGCCATCGACGAGGTCCTCGCTGATGACCTGAACATGGATACCATCCAGGTCGCCAAGATCATCAAGAATGCTGTCGACGAGCAGATGGCAATCGGAATGGCCAAAGAGCTGCGGGTCCGGGGATACCTTCCGGAAGACTTCACCATGCTGGCCTACGGCGGCAACGGCCCCCTGCACGCCTGTGGCATTGCCGATCACGCCGGCATCCGCAGGATCCTCGCGCCGCCGTTTTCCTCGGTATTCTCCGCCTGCGGCGCCGGCAACATGAAGCCACTCCACATCCACGAGCGCGGCTCCCATGTTGTGCTTTACAACCCCACTGACCGCAGCCTCTACCAAAACTACGACGAGCTGAACAATGTCATCCAGGAGCTGGAAGCGAAGGGCAAGGAAGACCTGATCCGCCAGGGGTACGACCCCGCCGACATCCGCTACAGCCTCGAGATGGACATGCGCTACGGGAACCAGCTGGTGACCACGGCCGTCGTTTTCGACATCAACCGCGTGAACGGCGTCGCCGACGTCCTTCACCTGATCCGGACGTTCTCGGATATCTATGGCAAGCGCTACGGTGCCGGCAGCCAGGCTCCCGAGGCTGGTATCCGGGCCCAGACCGTGCGGGTGTCGTCCTATGTGGACGGGGACGTGGTCAAATTCGATTCGATCGACTCCGGACACGACAGGACGATGCCCAGCCCGGTCGGCACCCGGCAGGTCCACTTCGTGAAGATCGACGGGGCCGTCGACACTCCGGTGTACGACGCCGAGGCCCTCCACCACCAACACGTCATCCACGGCCCGGCCATCGTCACCACCGAAAACACCACGTATCTGGTCGAACCGGGATGGCGCCTGGAACCGACATCCCAGGGAGCCGTGTGGTTCCTCAAAGACTGATCCCGTGCCTTACGGATTCCATCCAGACCTTCCAGCTCATCCCATTGAAGGAGCTCGACAGCAATGACGCTTACAGCAAATGAACGCAGCACCACCGGCGCAGCCGGAGATAAAGCCGGAGATAAAGCCGGAGATACAGCCGACGACGCTTCCCAGCCGCTGACTGCCCAGGAGCAGCAGTGGGTGGACCAATTTATGGACGAAACAACCCTGTTCCTCGGCCCGGACCCGGCCATCATGCGAAGCCACCAGATCACGTCCCGCTCCGCCTACGAGGAGGAGTGCATCTCCAAGGGCGTGGACCCGATCAAAGTGGACCGCATCCGCAAGCGCCTCGCCGGCGCCCTGGATGAGGGCTACGAAATGTGCGAGGCCATGGGTGCCGCTCCCGGCGCCAAATGGGGGGACCTGACGACGGCGATCTACACCGCCGAAGGGGACGTCACCTACCTGTCCTGCCACGGCGTGATCGCGTTCTCGGCGATCCTGCATCACCCCATCCGCTACATCATGAAGTACTGGAAGGACGAACCGACGGTGGGGATCAACCCCGGCGATGGGTTCATCCACAATGATGCCCGGTACGGAAACGTCCACAACACGGACCAGTCCATGATCATGCCGATCTTCCGCGAGGGAAAGATTATCGCCTGGGTCGCCGCGACCATTCACGAAGGCGAAAACGGGGCCTGCGAGCCCGGCGGAATGCCCTCGGGCTCCGAGACCCCGTTCGACGACGGACTCCGGATGTCCCCCTTCAAGATCGTTGAGAAGGGCGATCTGCGCCGGGACCTGCTGACGTTCCTGCAGCACTCAGTTCGCGACCCCAAGCTGCAGCTGGCCGACCTCAAGGTCAAGATCGGCGCCGTCCAGCGCATCCAGGAACGCGTCGACAGCATCATCGACGAAGTGGGGGTGGAGACCTTCGTCGCTGCCCTGCGCGTCACCGTTGAAGACGTCGAGCAGGAAGTCAAGCGCCGCATCAGTGAACTGCCGGACGGCACCGTGTCCTTCAACCAGTTCATGGACTCCACGCTCAAGGAGAACATCCTGATCAAGTTCGCCTGCAAGGTGACGGTCAAGGGTGACAAAATGACGGTGGACCTGAGGGGCACGGGTCCCGAAATCCTCAACAGGGCCATCAACTCCCCGCTGTGCTCGGTCAAGTCGATGATGATGCAGGCGATCCTGGCGTTCTGGTGGCCCGACCTGCCCCGCTGTACCTCGGCGATGTCGCCCATCGACATCATCTCCGATGAACACACGTGGGCCGACGCTGGTTACGACGCTCCGATGGGGCAGTCGCTGCAGGCATCGTTCCGGGGATTCTCTGCCCTGCAGACAGCCTTCGCCAAGATGCAGTTCTCCAACCCGGAGAAGTTCTCGAACGTCCTCGCTCCGTGGTTCAACCAGATCAACACCTTCCTGTGGGGAGGCCTGACCCAGCACGGCGATCAGGTGGGCAACCTGTGTGCCGACCTCAACGGCATGGGCGGCGGGGCCAAAGCATTCCGTGATGGTGAAGACGCCGTCTCACCGTTGTTCTGTGCCATGGCTGATACCGCTGAACAGGAAGTCATGGAGGAGGAAGTTCCTTTCATGCAGCTGGTCAGCAAGCGGATCGTCCGCGACAACCAGGGCTTCGGCAAGAACAGCGGCGGCATGGGCTACGAAATGATCGTTGCCGCCGAGGGAACACCGATGTGGGGCTTCATGACCGTCACCTCGGGATCCAAGTTCTCATCCGTCACGGGAATGTTCGGCGGCTACGGCTGCAGCACGACACCGCTGGCCATGGTCAAGGGCATCAACATCTACGACGTGATCCGCAAGGACTCCAGCAAATTCGATTTGTCCATGGAACGGATCATGAACGAGCAGCCTTACGAGGGCGGCAAATACACCACTTCCCATATGGGCCTGCAGTTCGACGTCGCCAAGGACGGCGAGATGTACATGATCGCCCAGGGCTCCGGCGGAGGGTACGGCGACGTTCTGGAACGTGATCCGGAAGCGGTGGCCAAGGATCTGGAACTCGGCCGCATCTCACCGAAGGTCGCCACCAGCATCTACGGCGTCGTCTGGGATCCTGAAACCTTCGTGGTGGACCAGGAGGCCACCACCCGGTTGCGCCACGACTCACGGCAGGCCCGGATCGCCCGCGGCAAGCCCTACAAGGAATTCCTCGAAGGCTACGTGAAATCCGAGCCCCCGAAGGACCTGCTCTACTACGGGTCCTGGGGCGACGACACCGAGGAGCTCACCGCCACCCACTTCACCAACAACGGACCGGAACGGGTCAAGGCGACCATCGACAAGCTGCCGCTGATCATGCTTCCGGACCGCAGGGAAGTCAAGATCAGCGCACTGGAGGACCGGATCCGCGAGCTCGAACTCAAGCACGGGGAAGTTGTCCACCGCAAGTCCTAGCCCGTCAGGGCACGTCCCGACCCGGGACGCAGCAACTCACGAACCCTTCAGCGCCGCATCCTCCCCTCCAGGACGGTGCGGCGCTGAAGGCCTTCATCAGCCAAAGTATGGAGAAAGACGTCATGACTACTTCCACTGCCACCACCCTCGCCAATGTTGTTGCCTCCCCTCCGTCGGGGCGGCCGAAAGCCGTGGTGTTCGACCACCACGAGTACGCAGCTTCCGTGATTCTTCGTGGCCGGCCCGTGCCCTGGGACAACGCCACCGCGTACGCGGCATTCTTCGCCCAGGCACAGGGGCTGCTCCGGCCGGACGTGGCGCTCCTGGACCTGAATCGGCTCCACGGTCACTTGATGACAGGCAACACCAGGCTCGAGACCGGCATGGCGGCCAGGTCCCGGACAGGTTTCGCGCTGAGGACGTTGCTGGGCGACGACGACCTCAATCGGGCGGTGCTCGACTTCGTTACCGTATTCGCCAAGACAGCCCGCCAGCCTGTGGTGCTGCGCATCCCGTCGCCGATGATGTGGCTCACCGGAACGCACCACTTCTCGGGCGCGGACGACACCAGCGGCCTCGACGCCGACAACGCCGAGAATGCCTCCATGTATGTCAGTGACTGGCTCCGGGCGTTTGCGGCGCTGCCAGTCGCGGGACTCTTGCTGGACAACCGAACGCCTGCAGGCGCGTCCCGCGGCGTGCACGTTCCGCTGGAGGCCTACACTCCGATTGCCAATCTGGCCGGCAACTACCGTTGGACGCTGGGGCAGCTCGACGACGATCAGGCGCGTCTGCACGGGGACCCCGCGGTTGGCGGCTATATTCCTGCCGGGTTCTGGCTGGAGTCGGACGTGGAACTCCCGGCCGCGGACTTCTACCTGGCCGACATCCCCAGCGCCGCTTCGCCCGAGGGCGTGTTGGCCAGACTGGAAACCTTGGGGTAACGGAACTCTGGTTACTTGGGCGGGAGTAGGTGCCGGCGCCGGGCCTCTACGACACAGGCCTTCCGGTCACTGACGCCGAGTGTGTTGAAGAGGCTCTTGAGATACCACTTGACGGTGTCGATGCCCAGATGCAGCTCCTGGGCGATTTCGCGGTTGGACCGTTCCTTCTCGACAAGGCGCAGGATCATCTGTTCGCGCTGCGACAAGCCTGGTTCCGGAACGGTGGTGCCCTCGCCCGTGGTGGGAAGGACCGTGTCTGGAGACCACCGGGCGTCCCGGTTGGTCTTGGCCTGGGAATCCAGCCGGATGAGGATACTGAGGAACCGCGGTAACTCGTGGCTCCCCACCTCCGGGGAGGGCTCCCGCCGCAGCCTGGCTGAGATGGCGCGCACCAGATCCAGGCAGCCTGCGCCGCCATCGAGCACGGGCCGGACCAGGCCCAGCCGGGAACACGTTTCCAGGGCCGGCCAGAGCACCGTTTCGGCCTCCTCACGGTTGCCCGCCCGTTCAAGCGCGACCGCCAGCAGGATACGGGCATTCAGCTCTGCCCTCGGCCCCAAATAGGCTGCTGCCCGCGACAGCAAGCGGCGGGCACCTTCCACCGCGGCCAGTTGCCTGGGGGAAGCCGGTCCCTCATGCCCGGCGTCAGCCATGGCGGACCGCAGCTGCATGGTCAGCTGGATCTGGTGCTTGGTCTCGGCCAGCCCTTCCAGCCGCGGTCCGGTGCTGTCCGGAGCGTCCAAGGAAGTTGCCGCGCCCGGTCCGGCATGGTGGGGTTCGGCGTGGGTCGCCCGGGGGCCGATTCCCAACTGCACGCGTTCCAGATTCATGACCAGCCTAAGCCTGTCAAGGCCGAGGCTGTCGGCCACCAGATCGCCTTCGTCGAGTATTTCCCGGGCCCGTGGGGTGTCCCCCCGGAGTGCCTTTATTCTTGCCAGCGTGGCGTACGTGGACACCATGAAGTCCACCACCCCGCCTTCGGAACCCAGCTCGCGGGTTTCTTCCAGCAACTTCTCCGCTTTGTCGAGTTCGCCGCGTTCATAAAGGAGCTGGCCCATCATCGCTCCCGCCAGCCGCGCTGCATGTGAGTATCGCCCTGCCTTGCGCCGGCCGAGTTCCACGGCCGCGGTGAAGTGCTGGTCCACGCGGTCCAGATCGAGCAGGGCGTAGGCGGCAAGACCGGCAAAACAGTGTCCGTACACTCCGCTGAAGGGACCCGAGGTGAGGCCGTGGAACTTCGCGGCCCAGCGCTGTTGCTCCAAGGCGAGCGGGTAGTCGCCGTCGTGGATTTTCTTGAACGTTGACACGTTCGCTGCCACGGAGACGATCCAGGGCCGGAGCAGGTCCGCCTGGGCGAAGCACTTCTCGTCCAGTTCATCCACGTGATTTACTCTGTCGCCGTACATGTCGATGCAGCTCTGAACCACGAGGCCTTCGACGCCCAGTTCAAAACGGTCGTGTTCGGTCAGGGTCGCATCGGCGGGCATCACGGCTTCGGCCAGGTCCAGGGCACTCTGCGCCGCTGCAGATTGGTGAAGCAGGGTATGGGCCCAGGCGATCGCCGTCTGGAGCCGGGCCTGCCCGGCCACATGGTCAGCCGGAATCTTTCCGACAAGAGCCAGCAGGGTCGACATGCTGGAGTGTTCCACCAGCCACATGGCGCGGAATTCGACGATCTCCACCGCCAGCTCAACGTCTCCGGCGGCGAGGGCATGGTCCACTGCGTCGCTGGGGAATCCGTTTTCCGAATACCAGCGGGCGGCGACCAGGTTCAGTTCCTTGGTCCGGCCCGGGTAATCGCGCTCCAGACGGCGGCGCAGGTAGTCCTCAAACAGGTGGTGATAGCGGTACCACGTCCCGTCCTCGTCGAGCGGTTGCAGGAAAAGATCCTGTGCCTGGATCTTCTCGAGCATTGCCTGGCCCAGTTCCACCCCAGAGAGAGCGGACGCCAGTCCCGCGCACAGCCGTTCCGGAACCGAGGTCATCAGGAGGAAGTCCAGCGTTTCGGGGTCGAGGGTGTCGAGGACGTTTTCGGCGAGATATTCACCAATGGATGCGTGCCTGCCGGAGAGCCGTTCGATCAGTTCTGAGGCCTCGCGGTGGTCCCTGAGGGACAGGGAGACCAGTTGCAGCGCAGCGATCCAGCCCTCAGTCGTCCGGTGGAGGCTGGCCACGTCTCCCGCCTCCAGATCGAGCCGGTTGATGCCGACCAGGAAGTCCTGGGATTCGTCTTCATCAAACCTCAGCGCGACCGCGTCCACTTCGAGCAGCTGGTCCCGCACCATAAGCCGGCCCAGTGGCAGGCCCGAGCGGGTGCGGCTGGTGATGATGAACGACAGATGTGAGCCGCCGGCCTCCAGCAGCCGTTCCACTACCGCCCTGGTCCTGGGCTCCGTGACCAGGTGCCAGTCATCCAGGGTTATCACCATGTCCTCGCCGCCCTCATCGATAGCGTTGATAAGGGCGGGAACCACATACTGCTCAGCGTCGTCGGGGCGCTCCTCCAGCAATTGCTGCAGTTCCTCGTCAAGTCCGGGCCGGGCTTTGCGGATTGCCTGAAGCAGATGGGAAAGGAACCAGATGGTGTTGTTGTCGTCCCGGTCCAGGGACAACCAGACGGTAACGAGGCCCTGGGACGCAAGGTTTTCCATCCATTGGGCCGCCAGGGTCGACTTGCCAAAACCGGCCGGGGCGTGGATCAACGCAAGCCGCCGTTTCCGGTCCGAGTGGAGCATCTCGGTCAGCCGCGCGCGGTGGACCCACTGGCCAACCGGCTCGGGCGCGCGGAACTTGCTTGACGCACTGGGTGGTCCTGTCGGCATCCGCCACCTCCTTGTGGTCCGGCGGTCGCCGGGAACGCATTTGGCCCTCTGAAATCCTATGGGAACGGCGGCGCCAAAGACAGGTCTGACCAGCGGCCGCCCCTTCCCGCGGATTCCTGCCCCCGGCGCCCCCACCACAAGCAACGCGGGGTCAGATACGGTCCATCCAGCCATGAGGAATGGGCTGTATCTGACCCCGCGTTGGTTTTAGACGGCTTCGAGGACGCTGACGTAGTTGGCGATGCCGACGCCGCCCATGTTCTGCACGGCCGCGCGGCGGGCTGCGGGCAGTTGCATGCCGCCGGCGGTGCCGGTGAGCTGCATCGCCGCGATGACGTGCTGCGAGACACCGGTGGCGCCCACGGGGTGGCCCTTGGCCTTGAGCCCGCCGGAGACGTTGATGGGCAGCTTGCCGTCCTTGAAGACCCAGCCTTCCTCAATAGCGCGCGAGCCCTGGCCCGGTTCGGTCAGTCCCATGGCCTCGTACATCAGCAGTTCGGCGACGGTGAAGCAGTCATGCACCTCAGCGAAGTCCAGATCCTCCAGCCCGACGCCGGCCATCCCCAGCGCGCGCTGCCAGGAGGCCCGCGTCGCGGCGAAGGCGGTGGGATCGCGGCGCTCGGCCGGGAAGAAATCGTTGGCCTGGCCGAACCCGGCGAGCCGGACCGGGGCAGTGGCCCCG
>NZ_AUPJ01000120.1 GCF_000427315.1 Arthrobacter sp. TB 26 | reverse complement strand
GAGCAGTCGGTGCGGCGCAGCGGGTCGGCGACCATCGGGTTCTTGTCCGAAACGGTCCGGCAGAACTCCTCGCCGAGGTCCTTGCGGAGCTGGGCGTAGGGGTTGTCGACACCGTTGCGGTGGTTCTTCGCAGCGATGGTGCCCAGCACGTCCGAGATTGGTCCATAGCGCTTCTCGTAATGCTTGGCCACCTCGGCGAAGAGCCCGGTGAAGCCGGTGCTGGAGGCCTTACCGGCCATGTCGTAGTCTGCGCCGAGCAGTGCCGCCCCGACGACGTCCGCCCCGGCGTGGGTCATCTTCTCGGCGCCGATCACAAGGACGGTTTTCGCGGTGCCGGCCAGCAGCGATTTGGTGCCCTGCTGGAACGCGGCCGACCCGGAGGCACAGGCGTTCTCGACCCGGGTGGACGGGACGTTGGCCAGCTGCTCCGAGACCTGCAGCGCCAGCGAGGACGGGAAGGCCAGCGGCATCATGCCGGAGTTGAACTGTCCGAGGTAGATCTCGTCGATCCGGCCCGGCTCGATCCCGGCGTTGGCGATCGCCTCCGTGGCGACCTGCACGATCAGGGACTCGAGGGTCTCGTCCGCGAGCTTGCCGAAGCGGCTGTGTCCCCAGCCGGTTAGCAGTACATCTTTGCCGAACTGTTCGCGCAGGCTCATGCTGTGGCTCCTTCAAGGGTGGGGGTTGTGTCGACGGAGGGCGCGACGTCGAACTCGGCTTCCGTCTTTTCGCGGATTTCCTCGACGGTGACGCCGGGGGCGAGGCGGGTCAGCGTGAGCTGCCGGACGCCGCCTGTGTCGTGTTCATCCTTCACAAGGTCGAACACCGCGAGGTCGCTGATGATGCGGTCAACGCAGCTCAGGCCGGTGAGGGGCAGCGTGCACTCTTTGACGATCTTGGCGGTGCCGTCCTTGGCGTTGTGTTCGGTGAGCACCACGACGCGCGGCGTGCCGGCGACGAGGTCCATGGCGCCGCCCATGCCCTTGACCATTTTGCCGGGGATGGTCCAGTTGGCGAGGTCGCCGTGACCGGACACCTGCATGGCGCCGAGGATGGCAACTTTGACGTGCCCGCCGCGGATCATGCCGAAGGAGGCGGCGGAGTCGAAGATGCTGCCGCCGGGCAGGACCGTGACAGTCTGCTTGCCGGCGTTGATAAGGTCGGCGTCCTCCTCGCCCTCGTAGGGGAACGGTCCCATCCCAAGCAGGCCGTTCTCGCTCTGGAGGACGACGCGAACGCCGTCGCGCAGATTGTTGGCGACGAGCGTGGGGATGCCGATGCCAAGGTTGACGTAGTCGCCGTCGTTGAGTTCTTCGGCCGCGATGGCAGCCATTTCATTCCGGGTCCAAGCCATGGTGATTCTCCTGGGTGAGTAGGGGGCGGCGCTTAGGCCGGAACGGGTGTGGCGTCGGCAGCTTCCGCGCGGGGGCGGACCGTCCGCTGTTCGATGTCCTTGACCCGGCTGCGGGCCTGGACGAGGCGCTGGACGAAGACGCCGGGGGTGATGATGTGGTTGGGATCGAGCGCGCCGGGCTCGACGATGACCTCGGCCTCCGCGACAGTCACGGCGCCGGCCGTGGCGACCACAGGGTTGAAGTTCTGGGCGGTGTAGCGGTAGATGAGGTTGCCGTCGGTGTCGGCGGTGTGGGCGTGCACCAGGGCGACGTCGGCCTTGATGGCGCGTTCCTGGACGAAAGTCTCGCCGTCGAATTCGGCGAGCGGCTTGCCTTCGGCGACGAGGGTGCCGACCCCGGTCTTGGTGTAGAAGGCCGGGATGCCGGCGCCCCCGGCGCGGAGGCGCTCGGCGAGGGTTCCCTGCGGGGTGAACTCGACCTCCAGCTTGCCCGCCAGGTACTGCTCGGCGAAGAGCTTGTTCTCACCCACGTAGGAGGCGATGACCTTGCGGACCTGGCCGGCTTCAATCAGTATGCCGAGGCCTTTGCCGTCCACGCCCATGTTGTTGGAGACCACTGTGAGGTCCTTGACACCGGAATCGCGTACGGCCTCGATCAGGTCGGCCGGGATGCCGCTGAGGCCAAAGCCTCCGACGGCGAGCGTCATGCCGTCCCGCAGCACGTCCTGCAGCGCGGCTGCCGCGCCGGATTTCAGCTTTGACATTTGCATCTCCTCATTGAGCTGTTGACGCAATCCACTTTGTGGACTGTTCCTCTGCTGTTGGAGCCTACGGTGCCGAAAAGGGGGCTGTCAATGGATGATTTTTCCCTCAATAGTGCCATTTTTACAGTGTGGACGGTAGGCTAATGAGTGTCCACAATATGGATGCTTGAGGACGATTGAACACAAAACCCGAGGAAGAAGATGACTTCATTACCGGTCCAGGGCGCACAAGTCGTCAGCCGCGTCGCCTCCCTGCTGCGTATTGTCGGGCGGAAACCGGAAGGATCCCCGCTCGTTGAACTCGTCAGGGAGTCCGGGCTCACCCGCCCCACCGTGCACCGGCTGCTCTCCTCGCTGGCCTCCGAGGGCCTGCTGGACCAGGACCCGGTCAGCGGCAACTGGGTGCTGGGTCCGGAGATCCTGCTGATGGGCTCTGTGGCGTCGGCCCGCTTTCCGCTTGAGGATATCGCCCGGCCCAGTCTCCGCCGGCTCGCAGAGGAGACCGGCGAAAGCGCGTTCTTCTCCATCCGGCGCGGCACCGAGACGGTCTGCCTGCTCCGGGAGGAGGGGAGTTTCCCGGTGCGGTCCTTTGTGCTGCACGAGGGCGTCCGGTTCCCGATCGGGGTCGCCTCCGCCGGGACCGCCATCATGGCATTCCTGCCGGAGGCGGAGCAGGCGGAATTGCTGGCCGGCTGGACAGCTCACGCCGGCAACTTTGCGGCCGCGCACACCGAGGCCCTGGTCAGGGAGAACCTGGCGAAGACGCGCCAGGCCGGCTACTCGGTCAATCCCGGGCTCGTGCTGGAAGGCAGCTGGGGGATGGGCGCCGCAGTCTTCGACCAGCGGGGGCGTCCCGCCTGGGCGTTGTCGCTGACCGGAATTGAGCCGCGCTTCCGTGCGGAGCGGCAGGAGATGCTGGGCCGCCTCCTGATGGACGAGGCGCACCGGATCTCCACCCTGCTGCAGGGCGCTAAATAGGTCAGCGCCCGCCGGCTACTTCCACCAAGTGTCGAAGATGGTGACCGGGACCGTGCGCTTGTGCCGGGTCCGGAGGTATTTCTGTTCGATCAGCTCGGCTGCGGCCACGGGGATGTCGCGGCCCTCGAGGTAGTCATCGATCGTGTCGTAGCTGAGGCCCAGTTCGTCCTCGTCGGTGCGGCCGGGCTGGCCATCGAGGAGATCGGCCGTGGGGACCTTCTCCCAGATCCGGGCCGGGGCGCCGAGTTCGGCGAGGAGTGCCCTGTTCTGGCGCTTGTTGAGCCCGAACAGCGGCAGGATGTCCGCGCCGCCGTCGCCGTACTTGGTGAAGAACCCGGTGACCGATTCCGCACCGTGGTCCGTTCCGATGACCAGGTAGTTGTGCTCGCCGGCGAGGGCGTACTGCGCGATCATGCGGGTGCGGGCCTTCGTGTTGCCCTTGTGGAAGTCGGAGATCCCGTTGCCCACGGTCTTCTCGAATTCGTCCTCGAACCCGTCCACAGCCGCGGAGATATTGAACGTCCACTCCGTCTTGGCCTGGATGAAGTCCAGGGCGGCCTGGGCGTCGTCCTCGTCGTGCTGGACACCGTAGGGCAGGCGGACCGCCACGAAGTTGGCCTCCACACCCTCGGCCGCCAGCTCTTCGACGGCCAACTGCGCCAGCCGGCCCGCGAGCGAGGAATCCAGCCCGCCGGAAATGCCCAGCACGAAGCCCCTGGTGTGGGTCGCCTTGAGGTAGTCCTTGAGGAAGGTGACGCGTTTGCGCACCTCCCCGGCGGGGTCGATCCGGGGCTGCACGCCCATTTCTTCGATGATTTTCGCCTGGAGTTCACGCATGACTCAAAGCCTAGTCAGCAGTGTCAACCGGGCTCAACTGTGTCCGCCGGACTGGCGCAGCGAAGGCCCCCTCCCGCAGCATCCTCCGCAGGCGTAGCGTATGCCCATGGAGACGACGGGGTGCGTAGTGGTCGGCGGCGGGCCGGCGGGCATGATGCTGGGACTGCTGCTGGCACGGGCCGGCGTGCAGGTCACGGTTCTGGAGAAGCACGCCGATTTCTTCCGGGACTTCCGCGGCGACACCGTCCACGCCTCCACCATCCGGCTGATCGACGAACTGGGCCTGGGCGAGGAGTTCCGCCGGCTGCCGCAGAGCCGGCTGAGCAGTGTCGTTTTCCCGGTGCCTGGCGGCCCTCCGGTGACGATCGGCAACTTCGATTCGCTGCCCCCGCCCTACAACTACATCGCCATGATGCCGCAATGGGACTTCCTCGACTTCCTGGCCGGCGCCGCAGCCCAGGAACCGTCCTTCAGCCTGCGCATGGGCCATACAGCCACCGCCCTGGTCCGCAATGGCGGCCGGGTCACGGGGATCCGCTACCGGACCGCCGACGGGGCCGGCGGCGAACTCCTGGCGGACCTGGTGGTTGCCGCGGACGGACGCCATTCGACCCTGCGGCGTGCGGCGGGGCTGCCCCCGAAGGAGTATCCCGTGCCGTTTGACGCCTGGTGGTTCCGCCTGCCGCGCCATGCCTCCGAGCAGGGCGCCGTGGCGGGCATCGTCCCCGCGTTCGGGCGGGGTCAGGCCCTGGTGGCGCTCAACCGCACCGACTACTACCAGATGGGGTACCTCGCGCCAAAGGGCACGGACACCCGGATCCGGGCCGAGGGCGTTGCGGGCTTCCGGCGCCGCATCGCGGCGCTCCGNCCGCCCCGACCTCGCCGACCGGGTGGACGCCATCGCGTCGCTGGAGGATCTGCACTGGCTGGACGTGCGACTGGACCGGCTCCGCCAATGGCACATCAACGGACTGCTCTGCATCGGCGACGCCGCACACGCGATGTCCCCGGCCGGCGGGGTCGGGATCAACCTTGCCATCCAGGACGCCGTGGCGGCCGCGGACTGCCTTGCTCCCGCGTTACTCCGCGGACGGGTTCCACGCGGCGAGCTGGCCAAGGTCCAACGACGGCGGCAGTTGCCCACGGTCGTGGTCCAAGCCGTGCAGCGGGTGATGCACCGCGTGGTATTCGGGCCGATCATGACCGGAACGCGGGCCGGGGCGCCTGCCCTGCTGCTGTTCCTGGCCCGGCACGTCCCGGCCG
>NZ_AUPJ01000119.1:1069-9369 GCF_000427315.1 Arthrobacter sp. TB 26 | reverse complement strand
CGTGACTTCGCCCGTTCCTGGATGAGCTGGGCCAGGATCGAGAGCGCGATCTCACCGGGGGTGCGGGCGCCCAGCTGCAGGCCTGCCGGGGTGAACACGCGCGAGCGCTGCGCGGGGTCGACGTCGAGGGATTCCAGCACCGCGGTGCCCCGTGTCCCGCTGGCCACCAGCGCGACGTACGGCACGCCGGCACGCAGGGCGGCCTCGAGGGCGGCCTCCTCCGCTTTTCCGTGCGAGGCCACAATCAGCGCCGCATCGTCGGACCGCGGTGCCGCCGCTTCCCCGTCGGTGAGTTCGACCGCCAGCCCGACACCCGAGCCGAGGGTCTCGAGCGCCTGGGCCACGGGCGTGGTGCCGACCACCAAAACCCGGGGCGCCGGGATGCGCGGCTGGAGGAAGATCTCGATCGCCCCGCCGCTGAGGCAGGGATTGGAGACCTCAACCGCGCCTTCCTCGGCGCTGCGGGACGGCTCGCCGGGGACAACACGCAGCAGCAGGGGTTCCTGCGAGGCAAGGACCTGCAGGCTGTACTCCCGCACCGAGGACTCGACGCAGTTCCCGCCGACGAAGCCCTGGATCTCGCCGGTAGGCAGCACGAGGGCGGTGTCCCCGGCATGGGCGCTCGTGGGGTGCTGGGCGCGGACCACCGTGGCGTGCACGAACGGCTCGCGGCGGGAGGCGAGGTCGTTCGCCCGGGCCGCAAGGGATTCTCCCGTCGGTGTCATGTCAGATCGGTGGCCTTGCCCGGCCCTGCATGGCGGCCCAGACCCGGGCCGGTGTGCAGGGCATGTCCATGTGAACCACCCCGTAGGGGGCCAGCGCGTCGACGACGGCGTTCACGATCGCCGGCGGTGAGCCGACGGTGGCGGACTCGCCGATGCCCTTCGCGCCGATGGGGTGGTGCGGGGACGGGGTGACGGTGAAGCCGGTCTCCCAGTCCGGGACTTCCATCGCGGTGGGGATCAGGTAGTCCATAAAGGACCCGCCCAGGCAGTTGCCGTCGGCGTCGAACTCGATGATCTCCATGAGCGCCATCCCGACGCCGTCGGTCAGGCCGCCGTGCACCTGGCCCTCGATGATCATCGGATTGATCCGGGTGCCGCAGTCGTCCACCGCGATGAAGCGGCGCACCTTGACGTGCCCGGTGCCCGGATCGATGTCGACCACGCAGATGTAGGCGCCGAACGGGAACGTCAGGTTCGGCGGGTCGTAGGTGACCTCGGCGTCGAGGTTGCCGTCGACCCCCTCGGGCAGTGTCATGGTGCCGTGGGCCGCCATGGCGATTTCGGAGATGGTCTTCCCGGCGCTGGGATCGCCCTTGACGAACCAGCGGCCCTTCTCCCACTCAAGGTCCTCGGGCCGCGTCTCCAGCATGGCCGCGGCGATCAGCTTCGCCTTCTCCCGCACCTTGCGGGCGACGAGTGCGACGGCGCCGCCGCTGACCGGCGTCGAGCGGCTCCCGTACGTGCCGAGGCCGAACGGTGTCTGGTCGGTGTCGCCGTGCACGACGTCGATATCCTCCGGCGGGATGCCGAGTTCCTCGGCCACGATCTGCGCGAAGGTGGTCTCGTGGCCCTGGCCCTGGCTTTGCACCGAGAGCCGGACGACGGCCTTGCCGGTGGGGTGGACCCGCAGTTCGGCGCCGTCGGCCATCCCGAGGCCGACAATGTCGAAGTGCTTGCGCGGGCCGGCGCCCACGGTCTCGGTGAAGAAGGAGATGCCGATCCCCATGAGTTCGCCGCGGGCGCGCTTCTCCTGCTGCTCGCGGCGGAGCTCGTCATAGCCGGCCAGCTGCATGGACAGCCGCATCGCGGGCTCGTAGTTGCCGGAGTCGTACACCCAGCCGGTCTTGTTGGCGTACGGGAACTGTTCGGGTTTGATGAAGTTCTTCAACCGCAGTTCCGCCGGATCCATCTCCAGCTTGCGGGCCAGGATGTCCACCATCCGCTCGACCAGGTAGACGGCCTCCGTGACGCGGAACGAGCAGGCGTAGGCGACGCCGCCGGGTGCCTTGTTCGTGTAGACGCCTGTGACGGAGCAGTAGGCGGCCTTGATGTCGTAGCTTCCGGTGAAGATCGAGAAGAAGCCGGCGGGGTACTTGGTGGGCTGGGCGGTGGCGTTGAAGGCGCCGTGGTCCGCGAGGACGCTGGTGCGTACCGCGAGGATTTTGCCGTCCTTGGTGGCCGCGATCTCGCCCTGCATGATGTAGTCGCGGGCGAAGGAGGTGGACATCAGGTTCTCCGAGCGGTCCTCCACCCATTTCACCGGCTTGCCGGTGACGATGGACCCGACCACCGCGAGGATGTAGCCCGGGTAGATGCCCACCTTGTTGCCGAAGCCGCCGCCGATGTCCGGGGACACCACCCGGATCTTGTGCTCGGGGATCCCTGCGACGATCGCGAACAGGGTGCGGTGCGCGTGCGGCGCCTGGGTCGTTTCGTAGAGGGTCAGTTTGCCGTCGACGGCGTCGAAGTCGGCGATCGCCCCGCACGTCTCCATTGGCGCGGGGTGCACGCGCGGGTAGACCATCTCCTGGGAGACGACAACGTCGGCGCTCGCGAAGACGGCCTCGGTTTCGGCCTTGTCGCCCATTTCCCAGTCGAAAATGTGGTTGTCCGTCCGGCCCTCGATCTCGTCGCGGATCACGGGGGCGTCAGCGTCGAGGGCCTTCCGGGCGTCAATGACCGGAGGCAGGACGTCGTATTCGACGTCGATCAGCTCCAGCGCGTCGCGGGCCGCGTAGCGGTCCTCGGCCACGACGAAGGCGACCTCCTGGCCCTGGAAGCGCACCTTGTCCGTCACGAGGACCGCCTGCACATCCGCGGAGAGGGTGGGGGCCCACGCGAGCTTGAGGCCGAGCAGGTCCTTGCCGGTGATGACGGCGAGCACCTTGGGGTGGGCGAGGGCATTGGTGGTGTCGATGGACACCAGCCGGGCGTGTGCAACCGGGGCGCGCAGAATGGCGCCGTGCAGCATGCCGGGCAGGACGATGTCGTCGAGGTAGTTGCCCTTGCCCCGCACGAAGCGCGGGTCCTCCTTGCGCTGGATCCGGCCGTAGCCGATCGGGCGGTCCGCGTCGCCGGCCGCCGGATTGCCGGGCCGTTCGTGGATAACGGTCATGCCTTCACCTCTGCGTCTTGTGTCTGCGCTGCGATGTCCTCAACCACGGTGTCCGTGCCGTCGATGACCTCGTCGACCGTGGCATCACCGTCGCCGCCCGCCGGGTGGGCTGCCGCCCACTGCACCGACCGGACGATCGTGGCGTAGCCGGTGCACCGGCAGATCTGGCCCGAAATGGCCTGCCGGATCTCGGTAGTGTCCGGATGCGGGTTCTTGTCGAGCAGGGCACGGGCGGTCAGCATCATGCCGGGGGTGCAGAAACCGCACTGCAGCCCGTGCTCCTCCATAAAGCCCTGCTGGACGGGGTCCAGGGTGGCGCCGGTGGCAAGCCCCTCGACCGTGCGGATGTCGTGGCCGGCGGCCATCGCAGCGAGCACCGTGCAGGACTTCACCGGCTGGCCGTCCATCAGGACCACGCAGGTCCCGCAGTTTGTGGTGTCGCAGCCCCAGTGGGTGCCGGTCAGGCCAAGGACCTCGCGGATGTAGTGGACCAGGAGCACACGGGGCTCAATGTCGGACGTGACTTCGTTGCCGTTGACGGTCATGCTGATCTGCATCCGCTTCAGCCTTCCTGTGTCTGTGCGGCGCGGGCACACGCTTGCCGGAGCACCCGCCGGGTGAGTTCGTCGGCGAGGTGCCGTTTGTAGTCAATCGGGCCGCGCTGGTCGGCCACCGGGTCGCAGGCTTCCGCGGCGCGCCGTCCGGCCTCCACGAACAGTTCCTCCCGGGGCTGCTCGCCGCGGAGCAGTTCGGTTGCCCCGGCGACCGTGTGGTCGAGGCCGAGGGCGGTAAGCCCGACGGCGGCGTCGGCGATGGTGCCGTCCGGCCCGAGCGTCACGGACGCGCCGGCGGCGCCGACTGCCCAGTCGCCGACCCGGCGTTCGACCTTCTCGTAGGCGCTGCCCGAACGGGGGCGGATCGGGAAGCGGAGCTCGCACAGCAGTTCGTCCTGGCCCACCGCCGTCTCATAAGGCCCGCGGTGGAAGTCAGCCATGGCCAGGATGCGCTCGCCGGCCGGTCCGCGGATCACGGCTTCCGCACCCAGGACGTCGCAGACCGTGGACAGGTCCTCGGCCGGGTCGGCCTGGCAGAGCGATCCGCCGATCGTTCCCCGGTTGCGAACGACAGGGTCGGCGATCACGGATTCCGCGTCCCGGACGATGGGGAAGAGCGCTGCAATTTCGTCCGACTCCAGGAGTGTTGTGTGGCGCGTCAGGGCGCCGATGCGCAGTTTGTCGCCGTCGCGAAGAATGAAGTCGAGTTCGTAGAGGTCGTTGATGTCGATCAGCCATTCGGGCCGGGAGAGCCGGAGCTTCATCATCGGCAGGAGGCTGTGGCCCCCGGCGACGACCCGCGACTCCGGACCATGGCGGGAGAGGAGTTCCAGGGCGTTGTCCACGGAAGTGGCCCGCACATAGTCGAAAGGAGCCGGAATCTGCATAGTCCCTACCTCACTCCAGGGCGCTGGCAACGTCGCGCAGCACCGGTTTGAGGCAAGTCTTGCCCCGCGTGATAGGGAGTGTCAATATCGTCATAAGCGAAAGGTTATGACGCCGTGGCGATGACATTGAGCCAGCTCCGCACGTTCGCCCTGGTCGCCCGTCTGGGCTCGCTGCACGCTGCCGCGGAGACTCTCGGCGTCAGCGAACCGGCGGTTTCCGCCGCCCTGTCGGCGCTCCGGCTGGACCTTGGCGACCCGCTCTTCGTGCGCGCTGCCGGCGGCATTGCCCTGACTCCGGGCGGCCGTGCCCTCGCCGACTACGCCCAGGACATTGTCGGGCTGGCGGACCAGGCCCGCTGGGAAGTCGCCAATGCCAAGAACGACGCCGGGCGGCTGAAGATTGTGGCCACCGCGCCCTTTGCCGAACATGCGGCCGGCCGGCTGCTGGACCTTTTCACCAAGCGGGTCCCCGGCGCTGCGGTGGACGTCGTGGTCGGATCCGCCGAGGATCTGGGCTCGCTGCTGCAGGAACGCGCCTACGACATCTCCCTGGGAGCCCGGCCGACGGCTCCGGCAGGTGCCGCTGTCACGGGGCTTGGCCTGGAGTGCGTTCCGTTCCTGCGCTACCAGCGCACCCTGGTCGCGGCGGCGGGGCATCCGGTGGCCCGGCTCCACGGACCGGTGTCCGTCGCCCGGCTGCTGGACCGGCCCTGGTTCTCCGGACCGGCCGGGATCCAGGACAGCTCGGAGGAAGGCCGCTGGCTGGCGTCGTTGGGGGTAGCGCCGGAGATCATCCGCCTCAGCAGCGAGACGGAAGCCCTGGCAGCCGTGAGGGCGGGGGAGGGCATCATGCTGGCGCTCGGCCACATAGTCCGCGCCGAGGTCCAGAGCGGTTCGCTCGTCCGGCTGCCCGTCGTCGGGACACCGGTCACCGGCCTGTGGTGGGCGAGCACCCTGGACCACCGCCGGACCACCACGATGGCGCAGACGCTGCAGCGCTTCGCCGGCACTGCGGATGCGACCGCCGCGATGGTCGCCCCCGGCGGCCCCCGGGGCCTGGAACGCCGCGGGTCGAAGTTCCACGTCGCGCTGTGGAGCTGAAGAATCTCCGGGAGGGTTTGCCTGTGTCGCGTTGCGAAACGTGGGTGTCGGTGCTACCCCTTGTGGGGGAAGACGATCAACAGACGCACCGCTACGACGAGGAGTAACAATGACTTTGACCCGGGACGAAGACAGCTCGCTGCGGCACTGGAGTGCCCGCCTGATCCAGGCGCTGCAGATCCTTGACCTGGAAGTGGACCACGAGAAGATCGTCCAGGTCGCGGACGAGTCGCTCAAGGCCGTCGGGCCGCACGCCGATGCCATCAGCGCCTTCATCGTCGGCTTCGCCGCGGGAACGGCGTCGACTGAGGGCCGGAAGAGCACCCAGGACGCCGTCCACGCCGCGTCCAACACGGTCATCGAACTCTGTGAGCACGGCGAGTCCGGTGGCCCCGACGAAAAAGGCTGGGCCAAGCGGGCCCAATAGCCGCAGCAGCCACCCAGCACCGCGGGTGTGACGCTCAACCTCCGCGGGACATGCCCTCCCTTTCTGCCCGTGGCTGGACATATAGGCATTATGTCCAGTGGCCGCGGCCAGAGTGGGGCATGTCCCGTGGGGTGGGATTCAACCTCCCGGGGGACATGCCCTCCCTTTCTGCCCGTGGCTGGACATATAGGCATTATGTCCAGTGGCCGCGGCCAGAGTGGGGCATGTCCCGCGGGGTGGGCTCTACCGCGTCCGGGCCGCGCCGGACGCCAGGGTCGTCGAGCCGTCCGGGGTCTGGTCCTCGCTGGGCTCGAGCCTCACAATGACGGCTTTGGATACCGGCGTGTTGCTGCCTTCGGCCGTGTGATTCAATGGCACCAGCACGTTGGCTTCCGGGTAGTAGGCGGCCGCACAGCCGCGCGCGGTCGGGTAGGAAACCACCCGGAACTTGCGGACCATGCGCTCCACGCCGTCCTTGTACTCGCCCCGGATATCCACGAACATTCCGTCGGCCAGGCCCAGTTCCGTGATGTCGTCCGGGTTCACGAAGATCACATTGCGGCCCTTCTTGATGCCCCGGTACCGGTCGTTGTGGCCGTAGATGGTGGTGTTGAACTGGTCATGGGAACGCATGCTCTGCAGGATCAGCGTGCCCTCCGGCTTCTCCACATGCTCCAGGTCGTTGACGGTCAGCACGGCCTTGCCCGTGGGAGTCGGGAACGTGCGAGAATCCCGCGGCCCGTTCGCCAGAATGAAGCCGCCTTCGTGCCGGATCCGCTCGTTGTAGTCCTCGCAGCCGCCGACGACCCGCGAGATGTGGTCCCGGATCAGGTCGTAATTCCTCTCGAAGCCGTCCCAGTCGGCCCTGACCTTGTCCCCGACCAGCGCTTTGCCGAGCCTGCTGACAATCGCCGGTTCGGAGAGCAGGTTATGCGAGACCGGTTCCACACTGCCCCAGGAGGGGTGCACGGCGCACACGGTGTCCTCCACCGAAACGAACTGAGGTCCCGACTCCTGGATGTCGATCTCCGTCCGCCCCATCGTGGGCAGAATCAGCGCTTCGGCACCCGTGACCGTGTGGGAGCGGTTGAGTTTCGTGGAAATCTGCACCGAGAGTTCGGTGCTTTCCATGGCGGCCTCGGTGGCGTTCGTGTCCGACATGGCACCGACGAAGTTTCCGCCGAGCGCCACGAAAGCCTTGATCCCGCCGTCGCGCATCTTGTTGATGGTTTCGACGGCGTCGACACCGTGGTCGCGGGGCGGCTCGAAGCCGAACTCCTCGCCGAGGGAGTCCATGAAGGACTGCGGCATCTGCTCCCAGATGCCCATGGTGCGGTCGCCCTGGACGTTGCTGTGGCCCCGGATGGGGGAGGCGCCGGCGCCGGGCTTGCCCATGTTGCCGCGCAGCAGGAGCAGGTTGATGATCTCCTTGATCGTTGCCACGCCCTTTTTCTGCTGCGTGATGCCCATGGCCCAGGTGATGATGACTTTGTCGGCCTTCAGGTAGCGGGCCGCGAGCTCATCGATATCCTCGGTGCGCAGGCCGGTCGCTGCCAGGACCGCGGCATCGTCCACGAGGTTGAGGTGCTCCCTGAGTTCCTCCAGCCCCTCACAGTGCTCGTCAAGGAACGCCTGGTCCAGGACGGTGCCCGGGTTGCGGGCCTCAGCGTCGAGGACCCGCTTGGAGACCGCCTGCAGCAGTGCCATGTCTCCGCCGATGCGGATATGAAGGAACTGGTCCGCGATCTCCGTGCCGCGGCCCACGATGCCTTTGACTTTCTGCGGATTCTTGTACCGGCGCAAGCCGGCCTCCGGGAGGGGATTGACGGCAACGATTTCGCCGCCGTTCTCCTTGCACGCCTCCAGCTCGGTAAGCATGCGCGGGTGGTTCGTGCCCGGGTTCTGCCCCATGATGATGATCAGGTCCGCTTTGGCGTAATCGTCGAAGCTGACAGTTGCCTTGCCGATGCCAATGGTCTGGCCCATCCCCCAGCCGGAGGACTCGTGGCACATGTTGGAGCAGTCCGGCAGGTTGTTGGTGCCGTAGCCGCGGACCATCAGCTGGTAGAGGAAGGCCGCCTCGTTGGAGGTACGGCCGCTGGTGTAGAAGGCGGCCTCGTCGGGCGAGTCCAGGCTCTTGAGCTTGTCCGCGATGATCCGGATCGCCTCGGGCCAGGACACCGGTTTGTAGTGGTCCTCTCCCGCCGGCTT
>NZ_AUPJ01000119.1:0-1059 GCF_000427315.1 Arthrobacter sp. TB 26 | reverse complement strand
AGCCGGCCCTGCATACCCAGCCAGTACTCGGAGCGGGTCCGCAGCTCGCTGACCGAATGCTCCGCCCAGAACCCTGTGCCAATCACCACCGGGGTGGCCTCCCAGGTGACTGCCTTGGCGCCGTTTTCACAGAACTCGAACGCCTTGCGGTGGTCCGGGTCCGGCCAGGCACAGCTGGGGCAGTCGAAGCCGTCCTTCTGGTTCATCGCCAGGACGGTTTTGCGCGTCCGGTTCACGCCCATGTGTTTAATCGCGGGCTCCATGGAGTGCAGCACCCCCGGGATGCCGGCGGCCCAGTCCTTTGGACCGTCCCCGACCTCGAGGTCCTTTTCGTCGTATTCCTCGACCTTGGGATTCTTGCGGCTCACGTGAACTTCCCTTCTGCAACCACCGCCTGTTCAGGCTGGTGCTCCTCTACTACCAAGCACACTACCTTTTGGCCTGTATCAGGCCTATCAGTTGGTCCGGAGCGCCGCAAGGGATCTGCCGTCGACGGCGGCGCCCCAGGTCCGTAGCATGTGCGGTAGGCGGGGCGGCTGCAGCGCAACAGAGAGTGCCGTCCCGGAACCGAAGGGGACCTGCATGCCGGAGCAACAGGAAACGCTGGAGGGCTTCACCGAGTCGACCTTCAGCCACGGGGGCATCCAGCACCAGGTTTTCCGGGCAGGAGCGGGCCCGGCCGTGGTCCTGATCCACGAGATCCCCGGCATCCATCCCGGGGTGCTGGGCCTCGCCCGGCGCCTGATCGCGCGGGGCTACACCGTCTACCTTCCGTCCATGTTCGGGCGGCCCGGCGGAAAAGCAGGCGAGGGAATCGTGAAGTCCATCGCGAGGGTCTGCATCTCCCGTGAATTCGCTGTGCTGGCGAACCGGAGCAGCCCGGCGACGGGTTGGCTGCGCGCCCTTGCTGCCAAGGCACACCAGGAGTGCGGCGGTCCCGGCGTCGGGGCAATCGGGATGTGCATGACGGGCAGCTTCGCCCTCGCCATGGCCCTGGAACCCGCCGTCCTGGCCCCGGTCATGAGCCAGCCAGCGCTCCCGGCGGGCCTGACCGCGCGG
>NZ_AUPJ01000118.1 GCF_000427315.1 Arthrobacter sp. TB 26 | reverse complement strand
CGCTGGCAGCCGCCCGCCATCGCGTTTCCGGTGGTCTGGACAGCGCTCTACGCGGACCTCGCCGTGAGTTCGGCCGTGGCACTGGACAGCAACGATGTGCCCGACATCCCCGGCGGCAAAACCGCACAGCGGCAGATCCGCGCCTACCGGGGTGCCCTGGCCGCGAACCTCGTTCTCAATGCCGGGTGGAGTTGGCTCTTCTGGCGTAGCCGCCGGCCGTGGCTGGCTGCGGCGGAGTGCGCCGTGCTGACGGCGAGCAGCGCCGACCTGGTGCGGCGGACGTACAAACTCAACCGCGGCGCCGGTGTGGCTCTGGCACCCTACGCGCTGTGGTGCGGATTCGCCACGGTGCTGTCGATGGCAATCGCGGGACTCAACCCCCGGGCGGTCGGCCGGCAGGGGTAGTCCGCCGGTTCAGCGCCCGGCCACGAGCGTGTCCCGGATCTCGCGGCGGAGCACCTTGCCGATAAGCGAGCGGGGAAGGGAATCGAGCACCACCACCCTGCGCGGCACCTTGTAGGCGGTCAGGTGCTTCCGGGCAAAGGCGAGGAGCGCGTCAGGATCGATGGTGGTGCCCGGGATCGGCACCACGGCGGCAACGACGTCCTCGCCGCCGCCGGTGCGGGGCATCCCAACGACCGAGACTTCCGAAACGCCCGGGAAAGTGGCGATGACGTCCTCCACCTCGCTGGGCGAGACATTGAAGCCCCCCGTGATGATCAGTTCCTTGATCCGGTCCCGGATCGTCACGAAGTAGTCGTCGTCCACCGAGACGATATCGCCGGTGCGGAACCAGCCGCCGTCGAGCAGGGCCTCCTCGGTCTCTTCCGGCCGGTTCCAGTATCCGGTGAACACCTGCGGGCCTCGGATCAGGAGTTCCCCCTCCTCGCCCGGGGCTCGGTCCAGCGCGACGTTCCGGGGGTCCACCACCCGGATGTCGGTCAGCGGGAACGGAACCCCCACGGTGCCCGGCTTGCGGCTGGGGCCGAAGGGGTTGCCAACCGCGATCGGGGAGGTTTCGGTCAGTCCATAGCCCTCGATCAGGTAGCCGCCGGTCGCGTTCTCCCAGGTCTCCACTGTCGCCGTGGGCAGGTTCATGGCGCCGGAGATGGAGAAGCGGATGCTTTCCAGCCCGATGCCGCGTTCCGCCGCGGCGGCGGCGAT
>NZ_AUPJ01000117.1 GCF_000427315.1 Arthrobacter sp. TB 26 | reverse complement strand
CGGCACGGCCGGCAGGAACGTCGCGGGGGATTTCTTGAGCGCCTTCAGGACGAGGTCGACGTCGAACTTCGGGAACAGGACCAGCTTCGCGCCGATGCTCAAGGCGAAAGTCATGCAAAGGGTCAGGCCGTAGGCGTGGAACATCGGCAGCACGGCGTACACGGTTTCCCGGCCGTCCTTGAGCCCGGGTACCCAGGCCCGGCCCTGGGCGGCGTTGGCCTGCAGATTGGCGTGGCTGAGCATTGCCGCTTTGGGCAGCCCGGTGGTGCCGGAGGTGTACTGGAGGACAGCGAGGTCCTGGGCCGCCGGGCGCGGATGTTTCTTCCTGAGCTGGCCGGCGCCGAGGAGTTTCCGCCACGGCAGTACGGGCCGCGCGGCCGGCGCAGGCCGGCCCTTCGACTGGACCTTGGCCACGGAAAGCGCGGCGCGGGCCTTGCGGGCCGCCGGAACCGGAAGCCGCAGCGCCAGCCGCTGCAGCAGCGGCATCGCGGGAATCAGCTCCACTGAGACGATGCTGCGGAGCCCGACGTCGGCGGGCAGTTGGCGGACCCGCTCCACCGCCCTGTCCCAGACGATCGCGACGACGGCCCCGTGGTCCTCGAACTGGTGGCGCAGTTCCCGCTCCGTGTAGAGCGGATTGTGCTCGACCACGACGGCGCCGAGGCGCAGCACGGCATGGAAGGCAACGATGTGCTGCGGGCAGTTCGGCAGCACCAGGGCCACCCTGTCGCCAGCCTTGACACCGAGCTTCTCCAGTCCGGCAGCCGCCCGGCTGATCAGGGCGCCGAGCTCTCGGTAACTGGTGCGCGCCCCGAAGAACTCCAGGGCGGTCTTCGACCCATAGCGACGCACGGAGCTGTCCACGAGGTCCACGAGCGACCCCTTGGGCAACACCAGGTGCGCCGGAACCCCCGGCCCGTAGGAGCTGGTCCACGGGCGTTCACGCCAGGGCTGCCCAGGTTGCTGTGCCGTGCTGCCGGGCGCCGTCCGTGTGGCGGCCGTCCGCATGGATTTCTTCTTCATGATCAGTCCTTGCCACTGGGAGCCGCCGGGTCTTCGCAGGCCAAAGCGCCTGCCGGAAAAATCCTACCGGTGCCGGGCCATACCGGCGGCCGGCGCTGCACGCGTAGCGCCCGTGGCGTTCGTGACTTTTGGCCCTAGGGGTTGGCCCGGCGCAGGCGGATGCTGGGGTCATCGCCTGCGCGGATCAGCCGCGCCGTGTCGTGTCGATGCAGGTCATTTCAGGCCGGACATGCGGGATCGGGAGCACCATGAAGCACCAGCAGCCCACCCTCCGTTTCCTCGGAGCCACCGACACCGTCACCGGCTCCAGGTACCTGCTGGAGGCCGGCGGTAAACGCGTGCTGGTCGACTGCGGGCTCTTCCAGGGCTACAAACGCAGCCGCGAACGCAACCGGACGCCTTTCCCGGTCCGGCCCTCCACGATCGACGCCGTGGTGCTGACCCATGCACACCTGGACCACACCGGCTACGTACCCGCCCTGGTGCGGGACGGGTTCGCCGGACCCGTCATCGCCACCGACGGCACCACGGACCTGTGCAAGCTGATCCTCCCGGACAGCGGCTACCTCCAAGAGGAGGAGGCCCGCTACGCGACACACCGGGGATCGACAAGGCACAGTCCGGCGCTGCCGCTGTACACGGCGGCCGACGCGGTGAAGTCCCTCAACAGCTTCAAGATCCACGATTTCGACGTTCCCCTGGACCTTGGCGGGGGGATGGAACTGACGTTCGTTCCGGCCGGCCATATCCTCGGCGCCGCCCAGGTCCGCGTGCGGATGGGCTCCCGCTCGGTGCACTTCACCGGGGACCTGGGCCGGACGGATGACCCGCTGATGTACCCGCCACGGCCCCTGGGCACGACCGATGTGCTGGTCACGGAGTCGACCTACGGGAACCGGAAACACTCCACGGTGGATCCCGAAAAGCAGCTGGGGGACATCATCAACCGGGTCGCGAAACGCGGCGGCGTGGTGCTGTTCGCCGCGTTCGCCGTCGGCCGCGCTGAAACCCTGATGCTGTACCTGTCCCGCCTCCGCAGCAAGCACCTGATCCCGGACATCCCGGTGTACCTCAACAGCCCCATGGCCATTGACGCCTCCGGGATGTACCAGCGGCACCCCGAGGAGCACCGGCTGAAAGAGCAGGAGTACATGAACATGTACAAAGTGGCCAAGCTGACCCGCTCGGTCGATGAATCCAAGCTGTTGAACCTCCGCGGCGGCCCGATGATCATCATCTCCGCGTCCGGAATGCTCACCGGCGGAAGGATCCTCCATCACCTGGCCGCCTACGGTCCCGATCCCAAGAACGCGGTGATCCTCAGCGGATTCCAGGCCGGCGGCACCCGCGGTGCCACGCTGGCAGCCGGCGAGCGCGAGCTGCGGATCTACGGTGAAGACGTCAAGGTCCGGGCCGAAGTGATCCAGATGGAGAGCCTGTCCGCGCACGCGGATAGCGACGGACTGATGGCATGGATGAAAGCCGCAGAATCGGAACCCCGGATGACCTACATCACCCACGGCGAACCGGAAGCGTCGGATGCCCTGCGCATCAGGATCAAACGCGAGCTGGGCTGGCGCGCACGCGTCCCCGAGCACCTCGAAACGATCTCCATCGAGGAGCCCCGGTGACCGCCGGCGTCGGAAAGGTCCCGGTACTGGCTGAAATCCACTCGCTGGCCCGGCCGCTGAAGACGGACCGGGACCTCAACGGGCTGGTGCGGCGGGCCGCGGACTGCCGGTTTGTCGCGATCGGCGAAGCCTCCCACGGCACGCACGAGTTCTATACCTGGCGTGACACCCTCAGCAGGCGCCTCATCGAAGAGGAAGGCTACACCTGGATCGGGGTGGAGGGGGACTGGCCCGACTGCTGGCGGATCAACCGCTGGGTGCGGGGCGAGGCCGGGCAGGAGCAGGGCGTCCATGCACTGCTCGCCGGCTTTGAGCGCTGGCCCACCTGGATGTGGGCGAACGAGGAAGTTGCGGCGTTCCTGGACTGGCTGCGAACGTGGAATCTCCGCCGTCCGATGAGCCAGCGGGTCGGCTTCTACGGTCTGGATGTGTACTCGCTGTGGGATTCGCTCCGCGAGATCATCGGCTGGCTCCAGGAAAACGTTCCCGACGCCGTACCCGCCGCCATGCGCGCCTGGCAGTGCTTCCTGCCCCACCACGAGGACCCGCACAAGTACGCCTGGAGCACGCGGCTGGTGCCCGAGTCCTGCGAGGCTGACGTCATCGCCCTCCTCACCGAGGTCAGGAGCCGGGTGTCCAGTCCGGACGGCCATGACGAAGAAGCGTTCGACGCGGTACAGAATGCCGAAGTGGCAGCCAATGCCGAACATTATTACCGCATCATGGTCCGCGGCGACCGCCAGTCCTGGAACGTCCGGGACCACCATATGGCCGACACCATAGACCGCCTCAGCAGGCACCTCGGTCCCGACTCGAAGGGCCTCATTTGGGAGCACAATACCCACGTGGGGGATGCCCGGGCCACGGACATGGCCCAGGACGGCCTCATCAACGTGGGGCAATTGCTGCGCGAACGGCATGCCGCGGAAGGCGTGATGCTGGTGGGCCTCGCCTGCCACCGGGGCGAGGTGATCGCCGCGGACGCCTGGGGCAGCCCGGAGCGGATCCTGCCGGTGCCGCCCGCGCGCCCGGGCAGCCACGAAGACTTTCTCCACGAGGCCCTGGGGGTGCCGTCGGTGCTGGAGTTCGGTGACGACAGGTCGGGCCCGTGGCTCTCCACCTGGCTTGGCCACCGCGCCATCGGTGTGGTCTACCATCCGGAGCGGGAGCTCGGGAACTACGTTCCGACCCGGATTGGCGAGCGCTACGACGCGCTGATCTGGTTCGAGGACACCCACGCGCTGCGTCCGGTGCACCATGAAGGGCCGCCGCGGGAACCCGAATTCGAGACGGAACCGACCGGCTTCTAATCCGCTGTCCGGGAGCGGGCCGGGGGAGATCGGGGGAGGCCGGCTGGCTGAGGGCGTTGTTCAGGAGGACTCCCATGAGGGCCGTGGCGCGACGGCACGCGGGCCTGCGCGTAGCCCAGCACCGCACCCTCCGCCACCCCCGCGGCCGTCAAAGACACCAGCGACAGTTCGGCATGGGGCAGCGCCACGGACGCCCCGACCGCGGCCGGCGCCAGGAAACCGATGCTCACCGCCAGGGTCACCCATAACCACCAGCGCAACAGGAACCCCTCGCCGTGGGTTTGGCGCGCCTGCACGTCACGCATGGGACCGGGTGCCGCCGGC
>NZ_AUPJ01000116.1 GCF_000427315.1 Arthrobacter sp. TB 26 | reverse complement strand
CCCCGGGCCGCACCGCGTCCGCGCGTGGTCATCCCGGTCGCCTTGACGACAAGTACCGCGATCAGCGTGGTGACCGGGATCGCGAGGACCAGCCCGACGGAACCGACGAGGGTGCGGATCACTTCCTCCGAGAGCTCGGCGCTGGTCAGGGCGTCCCCGAGCGGCCGCTCGTAGAGCATCACCAGGATCAGCACGGGCAACGCCGCCCCGGCGTAGGCGAACGCGATGGTGTAGACGGTGGAGGCGATGTGGTCCCGGCCGATCCGCATGGCGGAGGTGAACAGCTGGCGGGCGGACGTTTCCGGGGCCAGTTCCCACAGCTCCCAGACCGCCGAGGACTGTGTGATGGTGACGTCGTTCAGGACGCCGAGGCCGGAGATGATGAGGCCGCACAGGATGATGCCGGAGATGGAGATGTTGTCGGAGATATTCGCGAGGGTGGCGGAATCGTGGCTCCCGACGCCGGCGAGGTTGGCNGGCGTCGGTGGCCCACGCCGCCAGCAGTGCGGTGATGGCGAGCCCGAACATGGTGCCCAGCAGCGCCGTCGAAGTCCGGGCGGAGAAGCCGTGGGCGAAGTAGAGCACCCCGATCATGATCACCGTGGACCCCACCAGCGCCAGCAGCAGGGGGGGTTTGCCTTCCACGAGGCCGGGCAGCATAAAGCTGACCAGCACGCCGTAGGCCCCGACCAGTCCGATCAGCGCACGCAGCCCGCGCCAGCGCGCCACTGCGATCACGACGACGGCGTACAGCACCGCGAGGAAGATGATGGGCAGGGTCCGGACAAAGTCGACGAAGACATAGGCCGGCGTGCCCTGGGCGGCGGCGCCCTGGGCCTTGGAGAGGTTCAGGTAGCGGATGTTGTCGCCGGGCTTCACACCGTGGGATTTGGCGACGTCGGGGTTGATGACCACTTTGACGGGGTTGCCGCCCTTGTCCGGGTCCGTGAACGCAAAAGTGCACTCTGCCCCCTGTAGCGGGGCTGCGTCCGCGGCGGCCTGTCCCTGCGGGGTGCCGTCCATGCAGCTGCCGGTGACAACGCGCTGGATCTTGCCGGTGTCGAAGGTGACGCCGGGCGCGGCGGCGTAGGGGCTGGCGAGCGTGATGCCTTCTTTGCTGCCCGAGGGCCACAGCAGCGCCATCGCCACGAGCGTCAGCAGCGTCAGCGGGATCAGGATGGCGGCCAGGATCAGGTTGGCTTTCTTCCGGGCGGCGAGCGCCAGGGGCGTCGGATCCGGGTGCCCTTGCGGGGTGTGTGAATGTCCGGCGCCCATCAGCAGTTCAACCTCATGCCGAAGACTTTACGGCGTTCCGCCGCCTCCTGATGACGCGGCGCCGTCATGACGCATGACGGCACCCCAGCGCACGGCGCCGCGGCACACGGCGACCGGCCACACCCCATCTTTCCAGGGCACCGCTCCGAATGTCCTGTGGGCATGTCCCCCTGCGAACCGGTGTAGTGCAGCGTCCTCAGAGGAACAGCTTGAACTGCGGGCACAGGGCCCTATGGTTGGAAATGACGGACGAGACGTGGAGGATACGGCGTGGCCATACGCAAGATAGACGACCGCGGACCTGGGGTGGCAGGCCCCGGGGCAGCCGCCAAGGCCGTGTTGAGCATTGCCGGAGCCTCCGGGGAAACCCGGGGAGTCGCTCTGGTCCTGCACGGCGGGCGGTCCAACAGCTTCGAATCGGTGCGCGGCAGGCACCTGAGCCCGGCCCGGATGCTGCCCTTCGCCCGGGCCCTCCACACTGGCGGCGGCCCCCACGGCCTGGCCGTCTGGACCCTCCGGAACCGGTACCGGGGCTGGAACGGGGCGGACATGTCCCCTGTCCAGGACGCCCAGTGGGCGCTCTCCCACATCAGCCGCGAACACCCCGGGGTCCCGGTTTACCTCCTCGGCCACTCGATGGGCGGGCTGACCGCTCTCTGCGTCGCCGACCACCCCCAGGTGGAAGCCGTGGCCGCCCTCGCGCCCTGGCTCAATGCCGAAACCCCGGTGGAGCGCGTGGCCGGCCGCCGGATCCTGATCGTCCATGGCACCGAGGACCGCTGGACCAGCCCGGCGAACTCGCTCGCCTACGCCCGCCGGGCCGACGGCGTCGCGGAGTCCGTGGACTACGTCGCCCTCAAGGGCGCCGGTCACTTCATGGTCCGCCGGGTGGGCCTGTGGAACTCGCTCGCCAACGGCTTCATCCTTGACGCCTTCGCCGGCAGCTCAGGGCGGGACCTCAAGGGCAGCGCCGACTCGTTCCGCAGCCTCATTCCCGCCGCCGGCGCCAGCCTCCCGGTGGTGCTGTGATGCCGGAGCTCAGTGTTTTCCCGGCTGGGGCCTTCCCGTTGGGGGCTTTCCTGGCCAGCCTCCCGTGGGTGGCGGCGGGTCTCGCCGTGCTGCTGGCCGTCACTTTCGCCGTCGCCGTCCGGCAGAGCCGCCACTCCGTCATCGACACCGTCTGGGGCCTCGGTTTCGTCGTCGTGGCCGCCATCTCCTGGTTCCTCTCCGCCGGACACGGCGACGGCGNNNNCCGCCTCCTGCTGCTGGCGCTCGTGGCGGTCTGGGGGATCCGCCTCGCCCTCCATATCGGCCTCCGGGCCCGCGGCGGGCACGAGGATCCCCGCTACGTGGACATGCTCTCCTCCGCCCCCGGGTCCCGCAACACCTACGCCCTGCGCAAGGTCTACCTGCCCCAGGGGGTGATCCTGTTCTTCGTCTCGCTCACCGTCCAGGTGGGGATGTTCAGCCCCGGAGGCCTGGGCTGGCTGGCGTGGCTGGGCGTGGTGGCCTGGGCCGTGGGTTTCGTCTTCGAGACGGTCGGGGACTGGCAGCTGGCGCAGTTCAAGGACGATCCGTCCCGCCGCGGCACCGTGCTCAACACCGGGCTCTGGCGGTACACCCGCCACCCGAACTACTTCGGCGACGCCGCCGTCTGGACCGGGATCTTCCTGATCGCCGCTGATTCCTGGCCGGGGGTCCTGACGGTCCTCTCCCCCGCCCTGATGATCTGGCTGCTCGCCGGCAAATCCGGCAAGCCGCTCACCGAAAAGGCAATGTCCGCCCGCCCCGGCTACAAGGAATACGTGCAATCGACGTCGGGATTCCTGCCCCTGCCGCCCCGCCGTCCCCACAGCGGCGGACAGCAAACGGGCAGCCACCAGCCGGGAAGGCGCTGACATGCCCTGGCGGCCCGGGCCCAACGACCACTTCTACCGCGTCATAGTCCGCACCGGGCTGGCGCTGCGCCGGCTGTTCCGGATCCGGGTCATCGTCACCGGACAGGAGAACCTCCCGCCGCCGGAGCCCCGCGCCGAGGGCCCGCACGGCTCGTCCCGCACCTCATCCCACGGTGCATCCCGCCGGGTGGTCCCGGGACGGGGAGCCGTCGTCGCCATCACCCACTTCGGGTACCTCGACTTCGCGTTCGCCGAACTCCTGCTGTGGGGGCACGCCAGGGCCCGGATGCGTTTCCTGGTCACGCAGGGAGCGGCCGACCACTGGTTCGCCGGCCCCGCCATCAGCGCCGCCGGACACGTCGTCGTCGGGTACGGGACAGGCTCCCACGCCTACGACGCCGCCGTGCAGAAACTCCGCGAGGGCGAGTACATCGCGATCCTCCCGGAGGCCGGGGTCAGCCGCAGTTTCCGGGTGCGCGAGTGCAAGACCGGCGCCGTGCGGATGGCCGCCGAGGCGGGGGTGCCCATCATCCCTGTGTCCGTCTGGGGCGCCCACCGGCTGATGACCCGCCATCACGGTTTCTCCCCGGCCC
>NZ_AUPJ01000115.1 GCF_000427315.1 Arthrobacter sp. TB 26 | reverse complement strand
CGGATCCACGTCGGCGAACCGGTCCATGTTGGCCCGTCCCGGGACGCCCAGGCCGCCATCGAGGCGCTGCGCGCAACCCTCCAGGCCGGGATCGACGCCTGCATCGCGGACTTTCCCCTGACGCCGGCCCCGGGCGCGTGGTGGATGCCGGCGGAGCTTGGCGGCGGAGCACCCACCGAGGAAGAGCGCCAGCGGCTGGACGAGGCCGAAGCCCCGCGGCGCGCAGGCGGCCGGCGCCGATAAGCCCGGTTACCGCGAGCGTCCTGACTAAACTCCATCGGGTACAAAATCGCACTCAATGGAGAGGTACTCTTCTGTGGCAAACACAGTCCTGACGAAAAGCGGAATCGGCGAAGAACGCGGTCTCGCCCGCATAGCCCAACGGATGGCGGCGTGGACCGAGAAATGGTTCCCGGACGCCTACATCTTCGCCCTGGCCGGCGTCATCATCATCGCGGCGGCCGCCCTGGCCATCGGCGCCTCGCCCCAGTCAATCGCCGATTCCTTCGGCAACGGTTTCTGGGACCTGACCGCGTTCACGCTGCAGATGGCCATGGTGGTGCTGACCGGCTACGTCGTGGCGACCTCCCCGCCCGTGGCCAAACTGATCAACCGGCTGGCCCTCATCCCGGCCACCGCACGCACCGCCGTGAGCTTCGTGGCGCTGATGTCGATGTCGGTGTCCTTCCTCAACTGGGGCCTGAGCCTGATCTTCGGCGGCCTGCTGGCCCGCGCCATCGCCCGCCGCAAGGACCTGACCGTGGACTACCGCGCGCTCGGCGCCGCAGCGTTCATGGGCCTCGGTGCCGTCTGGGCGCTTGGCCTGTCCTCCTCCGCGGCGCAGCTGCAGGCCACCGCCGCGTCGCTGCCGCCGGCCCTGCTGAAGATCACCGGCATACTGGACTTCGGCACCACGATTTTCACCTGGCAGTCACTGCTGACCCTGGCCATCCTGATGGCCCTCACCACGGTGATCGCGCACTTCTCGGCCCCCCAGGGCGGGTCAATCCGCACCGCAGCGGACCTCGGCGTCGACCTCGACGACGAACCGAGCGAACCGGCGCCGCGCTCCCGCCCGGGCGAATGGCTTGAATACAGCATGATTCTGCCGATCCTGGCCGGCATCCTGACCCTGGGCTGGCTGGTCTCGCAGTTCCTGACCAAGCCCTTCCTGACCGTGGTGAGCAGCCTCAACGGCTACCTGCTGGTGTTCCTGATCCTGGGCCTGGTGCTGCACGGCACCCCACGGAACTTCCTCCAGGCCGTCACCAAGGCCGTCCCGGCCACGGCCGGCATCCTGGTCCAGTTCCCGCTCTACGCCGCGATGGCCGCGATCCTGACCAAGGCCACCGGCCACGGCGGCATGACCATCTCGGCGCACCTGGCCGAGTTCTTCTCGGACATCGGCAGCGGCGGCGGGTTCGCCGTCGTCATTGCGCTGTACACGGCCCTGCTGGGCCTGCTGGTCCCCTCGGGCGGCGGCAAGTGGCTCGTCGAGGCGCCGTACGTCATGCAGTCCGCCACTGATGTGCAGATGAACCTCGGCTGGACGGTGCAGATCTACAACATCGCCGAGGCCCTGCCGAACCTAATCAACCCGTTCTTTATGCTGCCGCTGCTCGCGGTGCTGAAGCTGCGGGCCCGCGACCTGGTCGGCTTCACGTTCCTGCAGTTCGTGTTCCACCTGCCGGTGGTGCTGCTGCTCGTCTGGCTGCTCGGGGAGACGTTCGACTTCGTTCCGCCGGTGCTGCCGCCGGGCAAGTAGCGTTAAGCGCAACTGACCCGCAGCTGTGGCCGTTTTCACGCTTCATAACGGCCATAACTGCGGGTCAGTTGGGTTAAGGGGCTTTACGCAGGGTCGGAGACCACCAGGGTCTCGGCGCCCTGGACGCGGGCCTTGCCGCTCTCCAGCAGCGGCTCGACGACGGCGCGCAGCGCCTCCATCGAGTCGTCCAGTTCCAGCAGTACCGGGTGCTGGAACGCAATCAGCGCCAGCAGGTCCCGGACAGCGGCCCGGGCCTCGTCCGCGGGGAGTTTCGGATCATGGCCCAGGAACACGTCGGTGGGCTGGCCGGCGGGCGCGTCCGCNNCCCGCCGCGTTGTCCCCTGAAGGGGCGAGTTCCGCGTAGCTGATGGCAAAGGCCTCCAGCCGGCCCTTCCTGCTGGCGGGCACGCCCTGGCCGAAGGCGCTGGCCTTCGGGGCGCGCAGCACAATCGCGCCGTGTGCGCCGCTGAGTTCGTCGAGGAACAGCCGCTGGACCGTGGCAATGCTGAGCTCGCCGGGGCTGTCCCACCCGTGGACGGCCGTGTAGTACCGGCCCACGACGTCGCTGAGCTCCACCGAACCGGTGGCCAGGTCCTCGACCTGCTCGGCGGCGGCAGCCTCCGAACCGTCGCCGAAGACGGGGAGCTTGAGCGCCCCGGGCTCGACGACGACCAGCCGGGACCGCTGGATCGGGGCCAGGCCCGCCGCCTCGGCGAAGGCCGCGCCGGGGGTGCCCGGCTCCACCTTGGTCCGGAGCCGGGTGACGCCCGACGGCGACTGCGCCGCCTCGTGCCGCAGCATGGTCAGCAGCGTGGAGCCGACGCCGGTGCGGCGGTGGAGCCGATCGACCTCGACATAGGCCCAGAGCCGTTCCGGATGCAGCGATGCCTCGTGGACCACTCCGGCCGCGACCGGGATGGCCACGCCGTCGACAACGTCCTCGGCCACGATGCAACGCCGCCACGGCGCGTTGCCTGACGGTGCCAGGGTGCCGCGGAACTGCCGGGCCTGCTCGGTTTCGGGTCCGCCCCAGATTTCAAGCAGGGCGAGGTCATCGCCGTCGCGCCATTCACGGTATGCGATCGCCATGATCAGGCGCCGATCAGCCGTGCGGCCAGATAGCCCTCCACCTTGTCCAGGGAGACGCGTTCCTGGCTCATGGTGTCGCGTTCGCGGATCGTGACGGCCTGGTCATCCAGGGTCTCGAAGTCCACGGTGATGCAGAACGGCGTGCCGATCTCGTCCTGGCGGCGGTAGCGGCGGCCGATCGCGCCGGCGTCGTCGAACTCGATGTTCCAGTTCTTGCGCAGCTGGGCGGCGAGGTCCTTGGCCTTCGGGGACAGGTCCTCGTTGCGGCTCAGCGGCAGCACGGCTGCCTTGACCGGCGCCAGACGCGGATCGAGCTTGAGCACGGTGCGGATGTCGACGCCGCCCTTGGCGTTGGGTGCCTCGTCCTCGGTGTACGCGTCGATCATAAACGCCATGAAGGAACGGGTGAGGCCGGCGGCCGGTTCAATCACGTACGGGGTGTAGCGCTCGTTGGTGGCCTGGTTGAAGTAGCTCAGGTCCTGGCCGGAGGCCTTGGAGTGCGTGGAGAGGTCGAAGTCGGTGCGGTTGGCGATGCCCTCAAGCTCGCCCCACTCGGAACCGTGGAAGCCGAAGCGGTATTCGATGTCCGTGGTGCCCTTGGAGTAGTGGCTGAGCTTCTCGAGCGGGTGCTCGAAGAAGCGCAGGTTGTCTTCCCGGATGCCGAGGCCGGTGTACCAGGACATCCGCTCCTTCATCCAGTACTGGTGCCACTGCTCGTCGGTGCCCGGTTCAACGAAGAATTCCATCTCCATCTGCTCGAACTCACGGGTGCGGAAAATGAAGTTTCCCGGGGTGATCTCGTTCCGGAAGGACTTGCCGATCTGGCCGATGCCGAACGGGGGCTTCTTGCGGGACGTGGTGAGCACGTTGGAGAAGTTGACGAAGATGCCCTGGGCCGTCTCGGGGCGCAGGTAGTGCAGGCCCTCTTCGCTGGCCACCGGGCCGAGGTAGGTCTTGAGCAGGCCGGAGAATTCCTGGGGCTCGGTCCATTCGCCGCGGGTGCCGCAGTTGGCGCAGGCGATGTCCTTGAGGCCGTTCTCGGCGGGACGGCCCTTCTTCTCCTCGTATTCTTCCTCGAGGTGGTCAGCGCGGTAGCGCTTGTGGCAGGAGAGGCACTCGACCAGCGGGTCGGAAAACACGTCAACGTGGCCGGAGGCTTCCCAGACCTGGCGGGGCAGGATGACGGCGGAGTCCAGGCCGACGACGTCTTCGCGGCCGCGGACCACGGACTGCCACCACTGGCGCTTGATGTTTTCCTTCAGCTCGGCGCCGAGGGGCCCGTAGTCCCAGGCAGAACGCGAGCCACCATAGATTTCACCGGACTGGAATACGAAACCCCTGCGCTTGGCGAGGGAAATGATCTGGTCGAGGACGGATTTTGCTGCCATGGGAACTCCACTTTCTACAGGGCCGCTGGGTGCGGTCCGCGGTCTCAGCCCCGGGACCCCGGCTGGTTGCCGGACGGGGCACTACAAAACGCAAAAACTAAACGCAAAACAAGCTGACGCAGCAGGCACACGGCCGAGCAGAAGTGCTCAATGTTGGCGGTGCAGGACGCTGCGTCTCCTAGCCTACCGGCCCGCTGGTCCCCGG
>NZ_AUPJ01000114.1 GCF_000427315.1 Arthrobacter sp. TB 26 | reverse complement strand
AGCCATTGGCGCCAACCACGGCGGGAAGGTTCCCGGAACGTACCCGGACCTGCTGGAGCTGCCCGGCGTGGGCAGCTACACGGCGGCGGCCGTCGCCGCGTTCGCCTTCGGCCGCCGCGAAACCGTGGTGGACACCAACATCCGCCGCGTGCATGCCCGCCTGTTTTCCGGGGCTGCCCTGCCATCGCAGTCGCTGAATGCTGCGGAGATGCGGCTTGCCGCGCAGGCGCTTCCGGACGACGCCGGCTCTTCCGTGCGTTGGAACGCCTCCGTCATGGAGCTGGGGGCGCTGGTGTGCACGGCGCGGTCGCCGAAGTGCGGGGAATGTCCGGTCAGTAACTCCTGCGCCTGGCTCGCAGCCGGTGAGCCGCCGCCGACGTACACCCCGAAGGGGCAGTCGTGGCACGGAACGGACCGCCAGGTTCGCGGAGCCGTGCTGGCGGTGCTCCGCGTGGCCGAGTCCCCGGTGGCCCCGGAGCTGTTCCAGCAGGCCGCCACGGACCTTGGCTTCGAACCGGCCGGGATCGGAATCCCGCTGGCCGCCCTGCACCGGCTCAACACTGCTCCGGAGCAGCTGGAGCGCGCGCTGTCCGGGCTGCTGAGCGATGGACTCGCCGAGCTGGATCCGGCCGGTTTCCGGCTGCCCGCCTGATCTTCACCCCGCCCCCGAAGGCGCGACCCCTAGCTGGACTGCGCTCCCGGAACTACCCTGAAGCATGCGCACAGTCGCGGCCGTCCTGGGCCTGGGTTGCACCGCACTGCTGGCCGCCGGGTGCCAGCCCCAGACCGTGTGCCCGGCGATCGCGCAGGCACCGGTGGTGGTTCTGACCGTGGCACGGGAGTACGCCGGCATGGTGAACACACTGCGGCTCACGGCGTGCCAGGACGGGAACTGCGCCGAGGCTGATCTTGTGCTGTTCCCGGGGAGTACCACGGTGGACCAGGGCTGTGAACCAGGGCCGTACGGCAGGGACCGTCCTTGTTCGGCGACCGCCTCGCCCGACGGCACCCTGACAGGGACACTCATGCTGGATCACCTCTCCGAGTCCCCCATCGAAGCCAGCTTGGGCGGCACCGACGCCCGCGGCCTCGCCCTGCCGGTCCGGACCCTGACGTTCACGCCGCGGGTTGCCTACCCGTTCGGCGAACAGTGCGGCAGGTTCATCTCAGCCGGGGTCCTCCTGGATGCGGACGGCCTCCGGCAGGCCGGCTAGTCCACGTGGAGAAAGGCAAACGCCGTGAACTCGCAGAACATCAGCCGCTGGATCCGTGCAGGGTTGTGGGCCCTGGCCGTCTCGTGGCTCGTCACCGCCTGGGCCACCCTGGAGCCGCAGCCGGACCAGGAGAAGGACCCGGAGGCCTGGGCCCGGTTCGTCAGCTCCGGCTCCTACCAGTTGAGTCACCTGCTCGGCAGCACGGGAGGCACGGTCCTTGCCATCTTCGGGGCCCTCGCCCTGGGCTGTTGCCTGGCCAACAGCCGGGTGGGACGCCTGGCGCTGGCTGCGATGGTGACCACTGTCGCCGGTACTGCCTGGCTGATGGTCCCGGCTGTGATTTCCACGTTTGCCACTCCCGCGATAGGAAAGGCCTATCTCGGCGGCAACCAGGAGGTGATGCAGCTGGAGTTTCCGGGGTCCATGACGGGGGCGTTCCTGGTTGGCCTGCTGCTCGCGTTCCTCGGCAACGTACTGCTGGGCATCGCGGTGTGGCATTCCCACGTGCTGCCGCGCTGGGCCGGGGCAGTCTGGGTGACTGGCGCCGTCGTGTTCTATGTCCTGGGCGTCGTCCTGGGGCAGTCGACGACGGGAAGCAGCCTGCCGACCCAGACCGCCGGGGCCGTGCTCATGGCAGTTGCCGCCTGCTGGGTCGCATGGTCCGGCCCCCGGCAGAGCACGTCGGCGCCCGACCTGACCGCCGCCGGCACGGCTTGAGACGGCGCCCTAGGGTTCGCCGAAGCCGGCCGTGATGAGTCCTCGCAGGTAGTCCACGGCTTTGGTGGCCTCCGGGCCGCTGGCTTCGACGTGCAGCACCGTGCCCTTTACCGCCCCGAGCATCATGAGCTCAGTCATCGACGCGCCGTCGGCGCCGTTGACGGTCACCTCGGCGTCCATGCCGGACAGTCCGCCGGCGATCTTCGCCGCCGGACGGGCGTGCATACCGGCCAGGTTGATGAGTTCAAAGTCCCCTGTCGCCTCAGGCGGCCGGTGCGCGTGGGCGTGCTGGACAGCAGCTGGCGGCCGGTAGACGGCTTCCGCGGCTTCCTTCACGCCGTGGGGATCAGCTCCGGCCTGGGCCGCCACGGCGGCTGCGACGAGGCCCTCGACGAGTGGCGCGTCGGCCAGCAGCACTGACGAGGGATCCGCCAGGAACTCCACCGCGGACTCGGCTGTCATCACGGCCGAGCCGAGGTCCGTCAGGACCACTATGCCGTCGCTGTTGGCGTCCCCGGCCTGTTCCAGCGCCGCCATGATCCGCCCGAGGCTGGTGCCGATCCGGCCGTCGTCGGTGCCGCCGGCGGGGAGAATCAAGACGTCGGGTGCCATCTGGGCGGCGAGTTCGACGGCGCCGTCGGCAATCTTTTCGCTGTGGGAGACGACGACGAGATTGACCGTCACTCGGCAGCCCCGACGGCGGCGCGCAGGATCAGGGCAGTCGAGACGGCCCCCGGATCCCGGTGGCCGATGCTGCGCTCGCCCAGATAGCTGGCACGTCCCTTGCGCGCGAGCATCGGGTCCGTGGATACGGCGCCGGCTTCGGCTGCCTCCGCGGCGGCCACCAGGACCTTGTGTACATCGCTGTCTCCGGCAGCTGTTGCAGCCGCGTCAACCGCAGGGGTCCAGGCATCGACCATCGTCTTGTCGCCCGATTCCGCCTTGCCGCGGGCCACGATCCCGTCCCGCGCGGCCTGGAACGCCGAGGCGAGAGTGGCTGCGTCGATGTCCGCCGCCTCACCCAGCGCCGTCGCCGCCCGGAGGAAAGCCGTGCCGTACAGCGGGCCGGCAGCTCCGCCGACCTTGGACATCAGGGTCATGGCGGTCAGCTTCAGTGCCGCTCCAGCCGTTTCCGGCGGCGCCTCGGCAATCTTGACCATCACCGCTTTGAAGCCGCGGTCCATGTTCTCGCCATGGTCCGAATCGCCGATCGGCCTGTCCAGTTCGATGAGCTCTTCCCGGTGCTCCGCCATCGCCTCGGCTGAGAGGGTCAGCCACCGCAACGCCCAGTTGACGTCCAGCCCCACGTCAGACGCCCCAGCGGAGCGCAGGGGTGTGGACGGGAGCATCCCAGAGCGCGGTCATCTCATCGTCGAGGCGCAGGACGGTAATGGAGCATCCCTGCATTTCGAGGGAGGTGATGTAGTTGCCGACCAGTGAGCGCGCCACGGTGATGCCCTGCGCTGCCAGTTGCTGCGCGGCCCGGCGGTACACAATGTAAAGCTCGCTCTGCGGGGTGCCTCCCATGCCGTTGACGAACAGGAGCACCTTTTCCCCGGAGGTCAGCCCGAGGTCGCTGACCACCGGTTCCAGCAGGCGGTCGGTGATGCCGTCGGCGTTCTCCATCGGAATCCGGTGCCGGCCGGGCTCACCGTGGATGCCGATGCCGATCTCGATTTCGTTTTCCTCCAGGACGAAGCTTGGCGATCCGGCGTGCGGGACGGTGCAGGCGGTCAATGCGACGCCCATGCTGCGTACGTTCTGGTTGACCCGGTCGCCGATGGCCGCGACGGCGTCGAGGTTGTCGCCGCGTTCCGCGGCGGCACCGGCGATCTTTTCCACCAGGACGGTTCCGCCCACGCCGCGCCGTCCGGCGGTGTACAGCGAGTCCTCCACCGCAACGTCGTCGTTCACCAGCACGGTCCGGATCTCGACACCTTCCGCCTGGGCCAGCTCCGCGGCGGTCTCAAAGTTGAGGACGTCACCGGTGTAGTTCTTCACGATGTGCACGACGCCGGCGCCTGAGTTGACGGCGAGCGTGGCCGGCAGGATCTGGTCCGGTGTGGGCGAGGTGAACACGGCGCCCGGCACCGCGGCGTCGAGCATTCCGAGGCCGACGTAGCCTCCGTGCAGGGGCTCGTGCCCGCTGCCGCCGCCGGAGACCAGGCCGACCTTTCCTGCCACCGGCGCGTCCTTGCGCACGATGTACTTGGGGTCCGCAAAGACGGTCACGAGGTCGGCATGGGCAAGCCCGAAGCCCTCCACTGACTCGTCAACCACGGCGCGGGGATCATTGATGAGCTTCTTCATGGCTGTGCTCCCTGGATGGTGTCCTGGCTGCTTGCTTAGACCCTACTACCGGGGCCCCTGCCAGCGGTAGGCTCCGGTTTCACAACCTGGGATGCGGAATCGCGGCGATGTCGGACGGCAGCCCGCCGCGCGATCCGCGGGAGGATCAGCTTGGTTTATCGGCCCATAACGGGAAGTTCGGCCAGGCATCGCTGCCAAGCCAGGAGAACGGCGGCGCGTTGAGACGCCCCCGGTTGGTCCGGGGCGCTGCAGGGCCGGTGCCGGAAACGAGACCCGGGCGATGGCCCGTCGCCGGGTCCTCAGCCGCATCTTCCCCGGCGCGCGGATCCGCGGACTGGCGTGCTGTGGCCCCGCCGGCGATAGTCATTTGGAATGCGGAGAAATCTGGAAAAATCACGCGTTCGTGCAATTTCGTGCCTCCGGAATTAAAGTGGTCCACCCCCTGGACCGGGATCAGTTTATCCATCAAATTTATGGATGGGAAGACCCGGTCCCGCACTCCGGTCCGGCGAGGTCTTCCAGACCGTTTTCGGGGGCCTCGGACCTACAGCGTTTTGATCATCCGGGTGTTGCCGAGCGTGTTGGGCTTCACCCGGGCGAGGTCCAGGAACTCGGCAACGCCCTCATCATGCGAACGCAGCAACTCGGAATACACCACGGGGTCGACGGCGGTCTGGTCGGCCATGACTTCGAAGCCGTGCTTTTTGAAGAAGTCCACCTCGAAAGTCAGGCAGAAGACCCGGGAAACGCCCAGCGCCCGGGCGTCCTCCAGCAGCCGCTCAACCAGCAGGTGGCCCACACCCTTCCCCCGCCAGGCGGCCGAGGCCGCGAGCGTGCGCACTTCGGCGAGGTCCTCCCACATCACGTGCAGGGCTCCACAGCCGATCACTTCGCCGTCCGGCGACTCGGCGATCCGGAACTCCTGCAGGCTCTCGTAGTAGGCCACGGTTTCCTTGGCCATGAGGATCCGCTGATCGGCCAGTGGAGCCACGAGCGTCTTGATCGCCCCGACATCGCTGGTGCGGGCAAGGCGGATGCGGATTTGTTCAGTCACAGCCCAATCTTACGGGGGCTGGTTGTTGTGGCTTCATAAGGTAACCGATGCACGGGGCGGAGGAGGCTGGGACATTTACGTAGCGTGCGTCTAAGCGAGGAACGAGCGAGCACGCGGTAAATGTCCCAGCCTCCGAGCCGGAGGTGAGCCCGACGTGAGCCGGAGGTGAGCCGGAGGTGAGCCGGAGACTAGAGACCCAGCTCCTCAGGCACCGGCAGATCCTTGTCCAGCAGGTTTTTCGCGAGGAAGTGCTCGACTACGCCGTACCAGACCTTGGCGTGCCTCGGCTGCAGGATCCAGTGGTTCTCATCCGGGAAGTAAAGGAAACGGTGGCCGGTCTCGCCGTTCTCGTCGGCCGCGAGCTGGGACTTGGAGAGGAGCTCGTACCAGAGCCGAAGGCCCTCGCCGATCGGGACGCGGTAGTCCTTGTCCCCGTGGATGACGAGCATCGGCGTGCTGATGTTCTCCACGTGCAGGTGCGGCGAATTCTCAAGCGCCATCTCGGCCGTCATTTCCTTGAGCCAGTACTGCGCGGCGTCGGTGGTGGGGCCGAACTGGTCCAGCGCCCAGAGGCTGGCGTGGGTGACGATCGCCTTGAACCGGTCCGTGTGGCCGGCCACCCAGTTCGCCATGTAGCCGCCGAAGGAACCACCCATGGCCGCCGTGCGTGACTCATCAATGTCCGGCCGCTGCACAACGGCGTCGGTGATGGCCATCAGGTCGGTGAACGGAGCTTTGCCCCATTCACCCCAGCCGCGCTGGATGTGGTGCTGGCCGTAACCGGTGGAGAGCGCCGGGTCCGGCAGCAGCACGGCATAGCCCCGGGCCACAAGCAGCCAGGGGTTCCAGCGCCACGTCCAGGCATTCCACGAACCGAGCGGACCGCCATGGATCCAGAGCAGCAGGGGTGCCGGGTTCCCGGCCGTGGCCCCTTCCGGGAGTGCCAGGTATGCCGGCACGCGGGTGCCGTCGGCCGCCGTCGTCTCCACGCGTTCCAGCGAGCCCTTGTAGTGCGGGCGTTCCGCGGGAGCAGGGAGCCTGGCGACGTCGCCGCTGGCGAGGTCGATCCGCACCGCTTCCGCGGGGAATTCGTAAGAGCTGCGCAGGGCATAGGCGGTGCAGCCGTCCGGGGCAACGACGACGTCGGTGTACGCGGCCGTGTCGGCAGTCAGGCGTGTGACGTGCCCGGCTCCACCGTCTCCGGTCACGCTGATCCGGAAGACCGGCGAGGCACCGTCCTCATCTGCGGTCGCAAGCAGGGCTGATCCGTCCGGCAGCCAGGCGGCGGGGTGCGGCCAGCGGTCCCAGCCGTGGGCGAGCGGCGTCAGGGCGGCGTCGCCTGTCGTCTGGGGCGCAGCGCCGGACACGTCGAGCAGGTGCAGCTTGACCTGCGGGGCCGCCTCCGGCGTGGTGTCGCTCTCGCTGAGCACCACGAGCGTCCGGTTGTCAGGGCTGACCGGCCCCGGGAAGTAGCTCATTCCCTCGGTATCGAGCAGGACCTTGCGGGTCCCGGTGGAGACGTCGATCGCGACGAGGATTGACCGTGAATTTGCGCGGGCCAGCGGTTTGTTGAAGCTGCTGTAGATGGTCTTGCCGTCCGGGCTGACCACTGGCTCTGCGTCGCGGAGGCCTGCTCCGGCGTCGGGCGTGAGGTTGCGGAGTTTGAGCGGCGCCGCGGCGTCAACGGTTGCGGGTTTGCCCGGCTCCTGCTCCTCGCCCGGTTCGACGGCGAAGAGCCTCGGCTGGGCGGGCCCGAGGTCGGCGTCCCAGTAGCGGACGGGGTAGCCGCTGTGCAGGATGGCCGCGACCTTGTTGTCTTTGCGCGCCTTGCGGCGTTCCTCATCACTGTCCTCATCCGCGGCCCCGGCCAGGACGGAGGCGTTGATGAAGAGCGCGCCGCTCTCCTTGGCCGCAAGGAGTGCACTGACTCCGCCGGCCCGGGTGAGCACGACGCGGGCCTCGCCGCCGTCCGCGGGCAGCATCCACAGGGCGTTCACGGGCTCCGCCTCCGGCGTTTCCGGGTCGGGTCGCGCGGAGCCGAAGTACAGATCACCGCTGGCGGCGAACACGGCCCCGGCCTCCCCCTTGGCACTGCGCGTGATCCGGCGGGCCTGTTTCTGGCCTTCGGGATCCAGTTCCCACAGGGCGGTGCCGTATTCGGTGCCCTTTGGGTTAAGGGTGGCCACGGTGGTGACCAGCCGCTTTCCGTCGGGGCTCAAGGCCAGGCCGCTCACCCTGGGGATGGCGAGGTAATGGTCCAGGTCATGGAAGGGTGTTTCGGGTTTTTCGCTCAGGGTCTCTGAATCGTTGGAAGCCATGCACCGATTCAACACCCCCTGTGCGGCGGATCACACCAATTTCACCCACAGTGAAACACTGCTTTCACAATCCTTCAGGACCGGCGCTTGGCGCTCTCACGGCTGGGGGCCTACGGACGCAAAGGCCCCGCCTCCCTTTTCAGGAAGACGGGGCCTTTGAGCCGATGCCTAGACGCTCGGAGCGATCTCCGGGATGCGCGGCTTCGTGTTGCCCGCGAAGGTGAACTTGGCGTCGTCGCCTTCGCCGTCCACATCCACTACAACGATGTCGCCGGCGTGGATTTCGCCGAAGAGGATCTTCTCGGAGAGCTGGTCCTCGATCTCGCGCTGGATGGTCCGGCGCAGCGGCCGGGCACCCATGGCGGGGTCGTAGCCGCGGGTTGCCAGCAGGATCTTGGCCGCGGGCGTGAGCTCGATGCCCATGTCCTTGTCCTTGAGGCGCTTCTCCAGCCGGCCGACGAACATGTCCACGATCTCGATGATCTCGTCCTGGGTCAGCTGCGGGAAGACCACAACGTCGTCGACACGGTTCAGGAACTCGGGGCGGAAGTGCTGCTTGAGCTCCTCCGTGACGCGGGCCCGCATCCGGTTGTAGCCGGTCTGCGTGTCCGTGCCCGACTGGAAGCCGGTGGCAACGCTCTTGGAGATGTCCCGGGTGCCGAGGTTGGTGGTCATGATGATCACGGTGTTCTTGAAGTCCACCACGCGGCCCTGGGAGTCGGTCAGGCGGCCGTCTTCCAGGATCTGCAGCAGCGAGTTGAAGAGGTCCGCGTGGGCCTTCTCCACTTCGTCGAACAGCACCACGGAGAACGGACGACGGCGGACCTTCTCGGTCAGCTGTCCGCCTTCCTCGTAGCCCACGTATCCCGGAGGGGCACCGAAGAGGCGCGACACCGTGTGCTTCTCCGAGTACTCGGACATGTCCAGGGTGATCAGCGCGTCTTCCTCACCGAAGAGGAATTCGGCCAGGGCCTTGGCGAGCTCGGTCTTGCCGACGCCGGTGGGGCCGGCGAAGATGAACGAACCGCCCGGACGCTTCGGGTCCTTCAGGCCGGCACGAGTGCGGCGGATCGCCTGGGACAGGGACTTGATGGCCTCGTCCTGGCCGACAACGCGCTTGTGCAGCTCGTCTTCCATCTTCAGCAGCCGCGAGGACTCTTCCTCAGTCAGCTTGAAGACCGGGATGCCGGTGGAGTTCGCCAGCACCTCGGCGATGAGATCCTCATCCACCTCGGAGATGTCGTCCATGCCGCCGGTCTTCCACTGGCGTTCCTTCTCGGCACGCTCGGCAATGAGCTTCTGCTCCTTGTCGCGCAGCGAGGCGGCGCCTTCGAAGTCCTGCGCGTCAATCGCAGACTCCTTCTCCAGCTTCATGGCCGCGATCTTCTCGTCCATCACCTTGAGCTCCGGCGGGGCGGTCATCCGGCGGATGCGCAACCGGGCGCCGGCCTCATCGATCAGGTCGATCGCCTTGTCCGGCAGGAAGCGGTCCGAAATGTAGCGCTCGGAGAGGCTGGCTGCCGAGGCGAGGGCGCCGTCGGTGATGGTGACGCGGTGGTGCGCCTCGTACCGGTCGCGGAGGCCCTTGAGGATCTCGATCGCGTGAGCGACGGAGGGTTCCTTGACCTGGATCGGCTGGAAACGGCGCTCCAGCGCGGCATCCTTTTCGATGTGCTTGCGGTACTCGTCCAGCGTGGTGGCACCAATGGTCTGGAGCTCGCCGCGGGCCAGCATGGGCTTCAGGATCGAGGCCGCATCGATCGCGCCTTCGGCTGCACCGGCACCCACGAGGGTGTGGATCTCATCGATGAACAGGATGATGTCGCCGCGGGTGCGGATTTCCTTGAGGACCTTCTTGAGCCGCTCTTCGAAGTCACCGCGGTAGCGCGAGCCTGCCACGAGGGACCCGAGGTCCAGCGTGTACAGCTGCTTGTCCTTGATGGTCTCCGGGACGTCGCCGCGAACAATCGCCTGGGCAAGGCCCTCGACGACGGCGGTCTTGCCGACGCCGGGCTCACCGATCAGTACGGGGTTGTTCTTGGTGCGGCGGGAAAGGACCTGCATAACGCGTTCCATTTCGGATTCGCGCCCGATGACGGGGTCCAGCTTGTTCTCACGCGCGGCCTGGGTCAGGTTGCGGCCGAACTGGTCCAGCACGACGGAACCGGCCGGAGTGCCTTCGGCCTGGCCTGGGCCAACACCGGCACCGGTGGTTTCCTTGCCCTGGTAGCCCGAGAGCAGCTGGATGACTTGCTGGCGGACGCGGTTGAGGTCAGCACCGAGCTTGACCAGCACCTGGGCGGCTACACCTTCACCCTCGCGGATGAGGCCGAGCAGGATGTGCTCGGTGCCGATGTAGTTGTGTCCCAGCTGCAGCGCCTCGCGGAGCGAGAGTTCCAGGACCTTCTTGGCGCGGGGGGTGAAGGGGATGTGTCCGGACGGGGCCTGCTGGCCCTGGCCGATGATCTCCTGTACCTGCTCGCGGACGCCGTCGAGCGAAATGCTCAAGGACTCAAGGGCTTTGGCCGCAACACCTTCACCTTCATGGATCAGACCCAAAAGGATGTGTTCGGTACCAATGTAATTGTGGTTCAGCATGCGTGCCTCTTCTTGGGCAAGCACAACTACGCGACGGGCACGGTCCGTAAATCGCTCAAACATTTCGCCACACTCCTAGCTACGACGTACTTTGATGCTACGTGTCCGGGTTCAAGATTTGGGGCTTGTTCGCCACAGGGGAAACCGGGGTGACGCGGCCGCGTCACATCGGGGCTCAAACTCGGGCCGGTC
>NZ_AUPJ01000113.1 GCF_000427315.1 Arthrobacter sp. TB 26 | reverse complement strand
GCTCGGGCCGGTCGGCGCGCTGAACCGTTCCGGGCCCGGCGCTCCCGACCAGTTGATTCCTCCGAAACGGACCATCAGCGGCGCGTCCCGGGCCCCGGGCCGCTTCATCGGCCGGCAACTGGGCTGGAACGCGCCGGCACCGGCAGCGCCCGACGGCAGACATGACAAAGCCCCCGCCAAAAGCGGGGGCTAAGTCATTGGTAATGCACCGTGGAACTGCCCCGGCGGCGCAGGGCTGGCGGCCTCGCGGCTAGGAATTCGCCTTTTGGTAGGCTTCCTGAATTTCAGCCTGGATGCGGCCGCGACTGTTTACCGCATAGCCGTTGTCACGGGCCCACTGCCGGATCTGGGCGGAGTCCTGGTTCCGTCCCGATGAAATCTTCGTGCGCGTTGCGCGGCCACTCGAAGTCTTGCGTGCGTGGCTTACAAACCGCTCAACTGCGGAGCGTAGTTCGGAAGCATTTTCCGATGACAGGTCGATTTCGTAACTGACGCCGTCAAGGCCAAACCGGACGGTCTCGTCAGCGGATCCCCCATCCAGATCATCGACGAGGATGATTTTTACTTTCTGTGCCATTAAAGACTCTCTTTCCAAAAGGATGAGTATTAAGGAAAAGCAAGGATGTAACTCCTTAAAAGTATCCTCTGCTTTATGGCAACGAGTCAAAGCGGAAAAGAGTTTCCAAAGGAAAACCCAAGGCGGAATAGCCCGCTATTAGTTCGGGTCGTTCGAATGGCCGTCGCGGCGGAGCATATCGGCCGCCGGGGCATTTTCTTCGGCTTCCGCCTGGGCACGCGCTTCGGCCTGGCGTTCGGATTTATCGGCATTGAAAATCGATTTCATGGCGAACCAGAAAATCAGGCCGACCACCACGGAGGGCAGCAATACGGCGATGTACTCCATGGTCAGTGTCCTTCGGGCTTCAGCAGCGGGAACAGAATGGTCTCGCGGATGCCGGCGCCGGTGAAAAGCATGACCAGACGGTCGATGCCCAGGCCGATCCCGCCCATCGGCGGGGCGCCGTACTCCAGCGCGCGGAGGAAGTCCTCGTCCAGCTGCATGGCTTCGACGTCGCCGGCGGCGGAGCGGCGGGACTGCTCGGTGAGCCGTTCGCGCTGGATCACCGGGTCGATGAGTTCGGAGAACGCCGTGCCGCGCTCCATGCCGCCGATGATGAGGTCCCACGCTTCAATGAGCCGGTCGTCCTCGCGGTGCTGGCGGGCCAGCGGCTGGGCGGAGGGCGGGTAGTCGTAGACAAACGTGGGGTTTAACAGCGTCGGCTCGACGAGTTCACCGAAGAGTTCCACCACGAGCTTCTCGGCATCCCAGGTGGCGTCGACTTTGACCTCGTGCTTCGCGGCGAGCGCCAGCAGTTCCGACGCCGGGGTTTCCGGGGTGATTTCCTGGCCCACGGTTTCGGAGAGTCCCGGGTAGACAGCCATCCAGGCCCAGTCGCCGTCGAGGTTGATCTCCCCGGCCTCGGTCTGCAGGACGCGGCCCACACCGGCGGCGTCGGCGGCGTCGAGAATGATTTCCTTGATCCGGTCCGCCATGACGAACTGGTCGGCCCAGGCCTCGTAGGACTCCAACGTGGTGAATTCCGGGCTGTGGGTGGAGTCCACACCCTCATTGCGGAAGACGCGGCCCATGTCGTAGACACGGTCGATCCCGCCGACGACGGTGCGCTTGAGGTAGAGCTCGGTGGCGATCCGCAGGGTCATCTTCTGGTCGAAGGCGTTCATGTGCGTCTCGAACGGGCGGGCGGTGGCGCCGCCGTGCACCAGCTGCAGCATCGGCGTTTCCACCTCGACGTAGCCCTGGCGGTGCAGGGTTTCGCGGATGGAACGCGTGATCGCGGCCCGGGTGTAGACCATTTCGCGGGCCTCGTCGCGGACTATCAGGTCCACGTAGCGCTGGCGGACGCGGGTTTCCTCGTTGAGCTCCGCGTGCAGCACGGGCAGCGGCCGCAGCGCCTTGGAAGCCATGGACCAGGATTCTGCCATCACGGAGAGCTCGCCGCGGCGCGAGGAGATGACCTCGCCCTTGATGAAGACGTGGTCACCCAGGTCCACGAGGGCTTTCCAGTCGGCGAGCGCGTCCTCGCCGATGTTGGCCAGGCTCAGCATGACCTGCAGCCGGACGGCCTTGCCGTCGAGGCCGCCCTCCTGGAGGGTCGCGAAGCAGAGCTTGCCGGTGTTGCGGATGAAGACGATGCGGCCGGTCACACCGACGACGTCGCCGGTGGTTTCGTCGGCCTGCAGGTGGGCGTACTTCTCACGGATTTCACCCAGTGAATGCGTGCGCTCAACGCCTACCGGATACGCCTCGACGCCGCGCTCGATCAGCTTGGCGCGCTTCTCCATCCGGATGCGAGTCTGCTCGCTGGCGTCGTGGGTGTCGGCGGCGGTGTTCGGGGCGGAGGTGTTTTGGGAAGTCACAATCCCCAAGTTTACCGGGGTTTCCCGCCGCGCTGGTCCCGCACGGCCATGGCCTTGTGCGGAATAGACTCAGGGCTGTGGAGACGCGGACCATCAGGACTGACGACGGCGTGGGGCACCTCGAGTTGCATTCCTTCCGCCCGGCGCCCGGCACGGCGCCGGGGCAAGCGCCGGGGCCAGGAATCGTCGTCGTGCACGGGACCCTGGTCACCGACGCCCTGTACCGGCCGTTCGCGCGGAAGATCAGCCGCCTGTTGGGCTGGAGCGTTCGGTGGCTGCCGGGCAGCTCGACGAGGCCTGGGCGCACCTGGTCCAGGGCCTTGAGACGGCCGGGCCCGTGTCCAAGCTGCCGCTGGGCGCGCTCCGGATGCTCAGCATCCTCTCCGCACGGACCAGCATGGGCGCCGAGATGCGCCAGCTGCTGCCCACCGCCGTCGTTGAGATGCGGGCGGTGTTGGACGCCGACACCGAACTGGCGGACTTCGCGGCCGTGACCACCCCCACGCTGATGCTGAGCGGCGGCTGGAGTCCGGAGTACTTCGCCGGCACCGGACGGCAGCTCGCTGACGCGGTCCCTTCGATCGAGTTTGCCGTGCTGGCCGGCCAGCTCCACGAAAGCCCGCTCCGGCCCGGAATCCGGCTTCCCCGGGCGGTCGCGAGGTTCCTGCTGGCCGGGGAAGGGAGCCTGCCGGCCCTCCCGGCGCGCAGGCGGCGGCTCAAGCTGGGCCGCTGAGGGGCGCGCCTTTACAATCGGTGGGCGACCCTTTCGAAAGGACCCCCTTGGCCAAGCTCTATTTCCGCTACGGCGCCATGAACTCCGGCAAGTCAACGGGGCTCCTGCAGGCCGCTTTCAACTATGAGGAACGCGGCCAGCGGGTCCTGCTGGCCAAGCCTGATGTGGACACCAAGGGCGACTCCGACGTCGTGTCCCGCCTGGGCATGACCCGATCGGTGGACTTCCTGATCCCGGCCGGGGCCTCCGCCCGGGAGTTGTTCACCGCCCACGCCCACGGGGACGATCCGGACGCCCTCCTGGAGCACGTCGACACCCAGCCGGTGGCGTGCCTGCTGGTGGACGAGGCCCAGTTCCTCGAACCGGCCCAGGTGGATGACCTCTTCCGGATCGCGGTCCTGGACAACGTTCCCGTCCTGGCCTACGGCATCCGCACCGACTTCCGAACCCGGGCGTTCCCGGGATCGCTGCGCCTCCTGGAGATCGCGCACACCCTGGAGGAGCTCAAGACCATCTGCCGCTGCGGCCGCAAGGCCATCTTCAATACCCGCCGGGCCGGCGACGAGGTGGTCTTCGACGGCGACCAGGTCGCGATCGACGGCCAGGACGTCTGGTACGAGTCGCTGTGCGGCTCCTGCTACCTTGAGGCCTCGGGCGGGCGGCTGGGAAACTAGCCGTCACGGGCCGTCGCGGAACCCCTACTACGCCGTAGCTGCAGGCTCGGCTAGGCTCGGAGCATGACCCGCGAGAACATCAGAACCCCCGACGGTGGAACGATCGAGCTTTTCAGCACGGGTGCCGAGCTCGCCTCGGCGGGCTCCGGCGTCGTCGTCGTTCCGGCCTCAATGGTGACCGCCGCCGACTACACCCGTTTCGCGCAGAAGCTCAGCGCTGCCCTGGGCCGCCCGGTGCACACGTTCAACCGGCGCGGACGCGGTTCCTCCTCGCCGCAGCCGGAGGACTACACCCTCGACGTCGACATCCACGACCTCGATGCGGTGATGAAGCACACGTCCAGCACGGACGTCTTTGGGCACAGCTTCGGCGGTGCGGTGGCACTGCACGCGGCACGCACGCTGCCGGTGGAACGGCTCGCCGTGTACGACCCCGCCGTCTCCGTGAACCACAGCGTCACCGCGGACTGGACCACCGAATACGAGAAGGCGACGGCGGCCGGCGACGACGACCGCGCCCTCGCCGTCCTGCTCAAAGGCCTCGAGACCGGCAGCGCCTTGTCGAGGATGCCGCTGTCCATGCTGACCCTGGCGAACAAGCTGGCCGCCGGCACCCCCATCGGCAAACAGATGCGCGAACTGATGAAGACCGGCGTCCGGGAGATCAAGGCCATCATCGCCGCCGACATGCCGGCCGAGCCGTTCCTGGAGCTGCCGCTGGAAACGCTGATCGTTGTTGGCGAGAAGAGCCCGGCGTACTTCGGCGTGGCCTGCGCCCAGATCCATGAGGTGCTCTCCGGGTCCAGCTACACGATCCTGCCCGGAATGGGGCACGACGGCGTCAACAAGGCGCCGGACAAGCTCATCTCCGAACTCAGTGAGTTCTTCGCCAGCTAACCTGAGGGGCCCGGCCCGCCACCAAAGCAACGCGGGGTCACATAGCGTCCATTCCGGTCTGCCGGACCGGCGCTATGTGACCCCGCGTTGCTTTTTAGGCGGGGTGTTCCGCTGCCGGAGTCTTCCGCATCATGGCGGCCAGCACGACGGCGGCGACGGCGATGACCGATGCCGTCAGGAACGCCGCATGCATTCCCGCGACGATGCCTGCACCGGCGGACACGACGGCGTAGATCGAGACGAGCAGCGCCGTTCCGGCGGCCCCCGCCACTTGCTGCAGGGTGCTCATGATGGCGGAGCCGTGCGAATACAGGTGCGGCGGCAGCGGGTTCAGCCCGGTGGTGAACGCCGGCGTGAAGATCAGGGCGAGCCCCAGGCTGAGGCCCACGTGCAGCGCAATAATCCAGCCGACCGGAGTGCCCGCGTCCAGCAGGGAGAACTGGAACAGGGCCACCACCAGCAGGCTTGAGCCGGTGACAGTCAGCGGCAGCGGGCCAACCTTGTCGAAGAGCCTCCCGATGAACGGGCCCAGCAGGCCCATCGCGAGGCCCCCGGGCAGCAGGGACAGCCCCGTTTGCAGCGACGTCAGCCCGCGGATTTCCTGCAGGTACAACGGCAGCAGAATCACGGCGCCGAACAGCGCGATCATGGCAACCACCAGCAGCAGCACGGACACCGTGAACATCCGGAAGCTAAATGCCCGCAGGTCCAGCAGGGGCGCCTCGGACTTCTGCAGCCGTACCTGCCGGAGAACAAACGCCGCCATGGCAATGATGCCCACGGCCAGCGCAATGATGGCGGGCGAGCCCGGGCCGCCCTGGCCGCCGCCGATCTGGCTCAGGCCGTAGACCAGGCCGCCGAAGGCGGGAACGGTCAGCAGCACGGACGGGACGTCAAGCTTGGTCTTCTCCTGTTCGCCGATGTTGGTCAGGAACCTGGCGCCGATGGCGAAAGCCGCCAGCGCGATCGGCAGGACGAAGACGAACATAAAGCGCCAGGTGAAGTGCTCGAGGATCAGTCCGGACACCGTGGGTCCCATGGCCGGCGCCACCGAGATGGCGATGCTCACGTTGCCCATTACGAAGCCGCGGCGCGCCACAGGGACCAGGGTGAGGATGGTGGTCATCAGCAGCGGAAGCATGATGGCCGTACCGCCGGCCTGGACGATCCGGGCGAGCAGGAGGACTTCGAATCCCGGCGCCAGCGCTGCGAGCAGGGTGCCGCCGGAGAACAGTCCCATGGCCAGCATAAAGACGGCGCGCGTGGACAGGCGCTGCAGGATGAAGCCGGTTGTGGGGATCACCACGGCCATGGTGAGCATAAAGCCGGTGGACAGCCATTGCACGGTGGGGGCGGTGACCCCGAGATCCACCATCAGCCGCTGGAGCGCGACGTTCATGATGGTCTCGTTCAGGATCACCACAAAGGTGGCCACCAGCAGGGTCCCGATGATGGTGACCGATTCTCGGGACATCTTCGCCGGCGGAGCAGCCCCGCCGGCAACCTGGGTCTGCGCGGGATCGCCGGGGGGCTTTGAAGAGACGTCTGTACGCATAGGGGTTCCCTCGGGGAGTTTTGGGGTGGGGTCCTGCAGCCTGGGCCGCTACTGAAGGTGCCAACCGGGAATGCGCCACGGTAATTCCCGGCTCCGGAGAAGAATTCCTGCGGGGTGCGGCCGGCGTCCCCAAGTGCCACCCCGCCAGATTCCCCGCGGGACCTTTTGCCCTACTCCCGAACGGAGTAACGGCGTTCCCTTAGAGGCAGGGAGCACCGCCGTCGCAGGCTGAATGCTGCCTCCCACCCATGATCAGAGGAGTCTTCGATGGGCCACATCAAGCAAAGCATCCAGATCGACGCGCCCGTGGACCGGGTCACGGAAATCGCGACGGATCCCAACCATTGGGCTTCCTGGTGGGTGAACCTCAGTGAGGCAAAGACTGTGGAGGGCGACGGCAGTGCCGGAACCGTGGTCAAGCACAGCTACCTGATGGCCGGTGTGCCGTTCCCGGTCACCACGCGGGTGGTCGAGAACACTCCGACCGCTTCAGGGGGCAAGCACGTGCGCATCGAATTTGAAGGCCCGCTGAAGGGCTGGCAGACCTGGGAGTACGAACCAGAAAGTAACGGCACCAAGGTATCCATTGAGATCGAATACAACGTTCCCGGGGCCGCGATCGGGAAATTCGCCGACCGCGTGCTCGTGGAACGGCTCCAGGAGAGGGCCCGGGAGCACACCTTGGAGAATCTGAAGCTCATGGCCGAGGGCCGAGCCGACTAAGAGGCGACTAGGCGCCCAGGGTGTAGGGCGCCAGCGGGTCAGGAGTCCAGCGGGACGTTGTCGATCAGCCGGACCGGGCCGACTTTGGCCGCGATGATTGCCAGGCCCTCGCCGCGGAAAGGGGTGTCCCGGCAGTTCTCAGCCAGCGGTTCGAGGGTCCGGGGATCCACCACGTCGAAATAGTCCAGTTCCACGAGCGGCTGGGACTCCACGAGCGCCTGCGCGGACTCGAGGTCCAGCGGCTGGTGGGCGTTGGCCCGTTCCTCGATCAGGCGCAGCGCCCGCGAGAGCACCAGTGCCGCCTCGCGTTCCCCTGCGGAGAGGAAGCGGTTGCGGCTGGACAGCGCCAGCCCGTCCGCGGAGCGCACGATCGGCACCGGGACGATCTCCACCGGGAAGTTCAGATCCGCCACCATGCGCTGGACCAGGGCCAGCTGCTGGGCATCCTTCTGGCCGAAATACGCCCGGTACGTCGGCAGCTCCGCGCCGGCCGCGCCCGGCATGCCGTAGTGCAGCAGCTTGGCCACAACGGTCAGGGCACCGTCGAAGTGCCCGGGGCGGGAGGCTCCCTCCCACTTCGCGGCCATCGGTCCCGCGCTGATCCGCACCGTCGGTTGCCCGCCTGGATAGACCTCCTCCACCTCCGGGGCGAAGACCAGGTCCACTCCGACGGCGTCCAGGAGCGCCAGATCCGCTTCCAGGGTCCGGGGGTACCGTTCCAGGTCCGCGGCCTCGCCGAACTGCAGCGGGTTGACGAAGATACTCACCACCACGACGTCGTTTTGTGCAACGGCGGTGCGCGCCAGCTCGGCGTGGCCCTCATGCAGGGCGCCCATGGTGGGCACCAGACCCTGCGAGGACCCGCCCTTTTCCTTGAGCAGGCGGGCGCTTTCGGCCCGGAGCCGGGCAGCCGTGGTCACGAGTTGGATCGCCAAGTTATGGGCCTTCCGTAGGGTTCGGGCCGTCGCCGTCCGGGCCCTCGAGCGCCTGGGTGATGCCGTCGAGTTGCTCCGGCTTCAGCAGTCCCCGGCGTCCGGCCCGGCGGGCGGTCGCCCGGGCCATGGCCAGGTACGCCTCCAGAATATCGCCGCCAGAGCCGCCGTCGTGCTCCCGCAGCGACTCCGCATGCGCTGCCACGGTGCCCACATCGCCGCGGGCCACCGGCCCGGTCAGGGCGGATTCGCCCGAGGCGAGCGCGTTTTCGAGCGTCGCGCGCAGCAGCGGCCCGAGCATACGTTCGGGGGCCTCGACGCCGACCTCCCGGAGCAGCTGCGAGGCCTGCGCTACCAGGGTGACGAGGTGGTTTGAGCCGTGGGCGAGGGCCGCGTGGTAGAGCGTGCGGTCGGCCTCGGCGATGGCAACGGGCTCCGCGCCCATCTCCACCACAAGGGCCTGCGCAATGGGCAGCATGGCGGCGTCCGCGGTGACCCCAAAAGTGCAGTCCAGCAGCCGGGTCAGGTCCAGGCTCATCCCGGTGAAGGTCATGGCCGGGTGCAGCGCCAGCGGGATGGCGCCCACGGCGCGGACAGGATGCAGGATCCCGACGCCGAAACGGCCGGAGGTGTGAGCCACGAGCTGGCCGGGCTGCCAGGCGCCGAGCTTCGCCAGGCCTTCCACGAGCGGGCCGAGCGCGTCGTCCGGGACGGCCAGGAGCACCAGTTCGGCGCGCTCTACGATGTCCTGCACGTCCAGCACCGGGACACCGGGAAGCAGGGCTTCCGCACGTTCCCGGCTTTCGTCCGAGACCGCGGAGACCCCGATGATCGCATGCTCCGCGCCCCGCAGCGCCGCACCGAGGACGGCGCCGACCTTGCCGGCGCCGATGATTCCGATGCCGAGTCGTCCTGGTTTAGCCATGCTGCCGCTCTTCCTGCCTGTTGGGTTCTTCGGGGTGGGACGGTTCTTCGGGGTGCGAGGGCCCAACCACGAGCGGCCGGACCTGGTCCAGCCAGTGCTCGCTGGTCTGGCGGTGGCGCGCGGCCCGGGCGCGGGACGCCTGGGCGTCCAGGAGCGCACGCCCCTCCTCCAGGCCGGCCTGGATCAGCCGGGATGACACCGGTCCGGCGGTGGTGTGCAGCACCAGGTCAACTACCCGGAAGCGACGGGCCAAGGGGCCCTGCTCCAGCGCCATCGACTGGATGCGCTGGTGCGGGACCACCACGAGGTGCCGCCACCAGCGGCCCGAGCGGATCAGCAGGGCCGTGCCCGTGGCGGTGAACCCGTTCCGCCGCCAGCCCAGGGGTGCCAGCAGCCGGGCGCGGCGCGGGGTGGTGACGAAGCCGCCGTCGTCCCGCACAGAAACCGCAGGAACCGCCGGACCTGCCGGGCCCGCAGCCGGGCCGGCCAGGCCGTTGACGCCGGCGGTGAAGACCCGCACGGGGTCCGGGGTGCCCGGGTCAGGCAGGACCAGGGCGAGCATGGTCAACACCTCGGGGAAGGTCCCTACCGGCAGCAGCGTCGTCCGGGCTGAGCCCTCGCCGTTGTCTCCCGCGGCGCCGTAGCCGGCCACGTTGACCTGGATCCGGTACCAGCCGAAGAACCGCCAGAGCGGCGGCTGGCTGACCCGCAGCGCCTGGATCCGGCCGGGCGGCAGGGTCTGCGCCTGGGTGTCCAGCAGTCCGTAGCGCAGCCGGATGCCGTCCGGGGAAATGGCGGCGGTGAAGTTGTAGCCCCTGTTGATGGAGTTCCAGTATGCGGCCACCATGCCCAGCGCGGCCGGGATCAGGAAGAGGTAGAAGCTGCGGTTCTCGGTGACGGCGGACAGCACCACGGACGCCACACCGCCGGCGACGACGACCACGCTTTGTTCGCTCAGGATCAGGGATCCGATCAGGCGCCCCGGCGGGACGGTGAGCACGGCGTGTTCGGGCGCCTCCGCGGCGG
>NZ_AUPJ01000112.1 GCF_000427315.1 Arthrobacter sp. TB 26 | reverse complement strand
CCCCGCGTTGTTTTTGCGTCGCAGGCGAGCCTTGCACCCCTCACCCTTGCTTTGTTAGCATGTCAGGACAAACTAATGAAGGAGTAACGAGTGCCTCTCGTGCGAATCGACGTCAATCAGGGCAGGACTCCGCAGCGGCTCCGTGCGCTCACCCAGGCAATCCACGGCGCCATCGTGGGTGAATACGGCATTCCGGAGCGGGACTACTTCCATGTCCTGACCGAACATCCCGCGGGGCAGATTGTCGCCCAGGACGCCGGCCTCGGCTTCGAGCGGACGCCGGATGTCGTGATGATCCAGATCCTCACCCAGGCCGGGCGCAGCCAGGAGGCCAAGCAGTCCCTGTTTGCCGCCATCGCGGAAAGTCTGGCCGCCGCAGGGGTCGCCGGCGAGGACGTCTTTATTGGCTACGTCGAGAACACTGCGGGGGACTGGTCGTTCGGTTATGGCCGGGCGCAGTACGTCACCGGCGAGCTGGGCGTCCCCGGCAAGTAGCCGTGAGGCATGCCGACGGCCCCGAAGCCGCCGCGCGCCGGGGCTGATATTCCCGCCGGTGTCATGTTGTAAATATGTCAGTACAAACCTTTGACAGTACATGGATTCTAGGGCAAAGTAGTGGATGTGGCCCGGCTCACGCCGGCCCCCTAAGCACCGAAGCTCAGGCTGCGCAAAAGGTACCGAGTTCACACCAGAAAGGTCCGCGATCACCGTGACCCACGAACTGCTCACGATCGGGCGCATCAGCGTTGATATCTACCCGAACGACATCGGGGTGGATCTGGAGGATGTCACGTCCTTCGGAAAGTACCTTGGCGGATCACCGTCCAACGTGGCGGTTGCCGCCGCCCGGCACGGCCGCCGCACCGCCGTCATCAGCCGCACGGGCGACGACGCCTTCGGCAGATACCTGCACCGCGAACTGCGCAAGTTCAAGGTGGACGATTCCTTCGTCACCGCCGTCAAGGAATGGCCCACCGCGGTCACGTTCTGCGCGATCAAGCCGCCGGAGGATTTCCCGCTCTACTTCTACGGACGGTTCCCCACCGCCCCGGACCTGCAGATCAAGGCCGGGGAGCTGGACCTGGACGCCATCAGGGACGCCGGAATCTTCTGGTCCACGGTCACCGGCCTCTGCCAGGAGCCCAGCCGGACCGCCCACATCACGGCGCATGAGGCGCGGCCCCGCACCGGACTGAAGCCCGGCCAGTACACCATCCTGGACCTGGACTACCGGCCGATGTTCTGGGCCTCCGACGCCGACGCCCGGGAGCAGGTCGCCAAGATCCTCCCGCACGTCACCGTCGCGATCGGCAACGACAAGGAATGCGCCGTCGCCGTCGGCGAAGGCACCCCGGATGAGCAGGCCGACCGCCTGCTCGCGGCAGGCGTCGAGATTGCCGTCGTGAAGCTCGGACCGGAGGGCGTGATGGCCAAGACCCGCACCGAACGCGTCGTCTCCGCCCCCGTGCCGGTGGAAACCGTCAACGGCCTGGGCGCGGGCGATTCCTTCGGCGGGGCCTTCTGCCACGGGCTGCTCTCCGGCTGGCCGCTCGCCCAGGTCCTCGACTTCGCCAACGCTGCCGGGGCCCTCGTCGCCTCCCGGCTGTCCTGCGCCGACGCGATGCCGACGCCGGAGGAAGTCACCGGCCTGCTCGCCGAACGCGGGCGCCTTGTGCCGGGCACCTACGCCACCGAAGGAGCAACCCTGTGAGTGTCAACCCCGCCGCCGCCACCCTCACGGTGAACGACGATCCCCGCCGTTACGAGCATCTGAGCATCATCCGGCTCGAGGATCCGGCTGCGATCTCCCGTGCCGCGAAGGCCCGCCGCCGCCATCCCGGGGTCAAGGCCGGCCAACAGAACTTCATTGTCGCCGCCGACCACCCGGCCCGCGGTGCGCTTGCGGTCGGCAGCGATCCCGTGGCCATGGCCGACCGCCGCCAGTTGCTGGACCGGCTCCGGATCGCCCTGGCCAACCCGGATGTGGACGGCGTCCTGGCTTCCCCGGACATCATGGACGACCTGCTCCTGTTGGGCGCACTCGAGGGCAAGCTGCTCTTCGGCTCGATGAACCGCGGCGGGCTCTCCGGCCTGGTGAATGAACTCGACGACCGCTTCACCGGCCACACCGCAGCCGCCCTCGAGGCCCTCGGCGCCGACGGCGGCAAGATGCTCACCCGCATCTGCCTCGGCGACCCGGACACGGTGGCCACCCTCGAGGCAACGGCCAAAGCCATCGACTCCCTCGCCGAGCGCAAGCTCATCGCAATGGTGGAGCCGTTCCTCTCCGTCCGCGAGAACGGCAAGGTCCACAACGACCTGTCCACCAACGCCGTCATCAAGTCCGTCGCCATCGCCGAGGGCCTGGGCTCCACCAGCGCCTACACCTGGATGAAACTTCCCGTGGTGGCCGAAATGGAACGTGTCATGGCGTCCACCACCATGCCCACCGTGCTCCTCGGCGGAGACCCGGACAGCAGCCAGGACGAGGTCTTCGCCAGCTGGCAGGACGCCCTTGCGCTGCCGGGCGTCCAGGGCCTCACCGTCGGCCGGACCCTGCTCTACCCGCACGACGGCGACGTCGCAGGGGCCGTGGCAACCGCCGCCTCGCTCCTGCACCACACCGAATCCACCCACGCCGAAGAAGTATCGGAGTAATTTCCCATGGGAACCAGAACTGCCTCAGGAACACGCAGAATGACCGTCGCCCAGGCGGTTGTCGAATACCTGTCCCAGCAGTACACAGTCGACTCGATCGGCGGCCAGGACTACCGGGAGCGGCTGATCCCAGGCACCTTCGGGATCTTCGGCCACGGCAACGTCGCCGGCGTCGGCCAGGCCCTCAAGCAGTACCAGCAGCTCGATCCCACGATCATGCCGTACTACCAGGGCCGCAACGAACAGGCCCAGGCCCACCAGGCTGTCGGCTACGCCCGCCACACCCGCCGCCGCCAGACCTTCGCGATCAGCACCTCGATCGGCCCGGGTTCCTCGAACCTGCTGACCGGTGCGGCTCTGGCCACCACCAACCGGCTGCCCGTTCTCCTGCTGCCGAGTGACACCTTCGCCACCCGGGCCGCCGACCCCGTGCTGCAGCAGCTCGAACAGCCCTACGCCTACGACATCACCGTCAACGACGCCTTCCGGCCCCTCTCGAAGTTCTTCGACCGCGTCTCCCGGCCCGAGCAGCTGTTCTCCGCGTTCCACCACGGCCTGCGCGTCCTGACCGACCCCGCCGAGACCGGCGCGGTCACGATCTCGCTGCCCCAGGACGTCCAGGCCGAGGCCTTCGATGTGCCGGAGGAATTCCTCGCCGAACGCGAATGGCGGATCCGCCGCCCGGACGCCGACGACGAGGACATCCGCCGCGCCGCCGACGCCATCCGCGCCGCCAAACGCCCGCTGATCATTGCCGGCGGCGGCGTGCTCTACGCCTACGCCAACGAGGAACTCGCGAAGTTCGTCGAGCTGACCGGCATTCCGGTGGGCAACACCCAGGCCGGCGTCGGTGTCCTGCCCTGGGACCACAAATTCTCCCTCGGCGCGATCGGCTCCACCGGCACGACGGCGGCCAACGCCATCGCCGCCGACGCGGACCTCATCATCGGCATCGGCACCCGCTACGAGGACTTCACCACCGCGTCCCGGACCGCGTTCCAGAACCCGGACGTCACGTTCATCAACATCAACGTCGCCGCGATCGACGCCTACAAACACGGCACCTCCCTGCCGATCGTCGCCGACGCCCGCAAGGCCCTCATCAAGCTGAACCAGGCCCTCGGCGGCTACCGGATCGGCGCCGACCTGGAACAGCAGATCGCGAACGAGAAGACCCGCTGGAACGCCACCGTGGACGAAGCCTTCGACACCCGCTTCACCCCGCTCCCGGCCCAGAACGAGATCATCGGCGCCACAAGCCGCGCCATGGACGCCCAGGACGTCGTCATCTGCGCCGCCGGTTCCCTTCCGGGCGACCTGCACAAGATGTGGCGCGTCCGGGATTCGTTCGGCTACCACGTCGAATATGCCTACTCCTGCATGGGCTATGAGATCCCCGGCGGCCTCGGCGTCAAGCGCGCGGCGCTGGCCGAAGCCGCGAAGGGCGGGGCGCAGCGCGACGTCGTCGTGATGGTGGGGGACGGTTCGTACCTCATGATGCACACCGAACTGGTCACCGCCGTCGCCGAACGGATCAAACTGATCGTGGTCCTGATCCAGAACCACGGCTACGCCTCCATCGGCTCGCTCTCAGAGTCCCTCGGCTCCCAGCGCTTCGGCACCCAGTACCGGGCCCTGGACGAGGAGCACCACAGCTTCGACGGCGACAGGCTCCCCGTGGACCTGGCCCTGAACGCCGAAAGCCTCGGCGTGAAGGTGATCCGGATCGAACCGGGGGAGAAGGTCATCGCCGAGCTCGAACAGGCCGTCCGCGACGCCAAAGCGGCCCCCGAACGCGGCGGCCCGATCGTCATCCACGTTGAATCCGACCCGCTGCTGGACGCACCCAGCTCCGAGTCCTGGTGGGACGTTCCGGTCTCCCAGGTCTCCGAACTCGCCTCCACGAAACAAGCCTTCCAGACCTACGTCGACCACAAGAGCCACCAGCGCAAACTGCTCGGCTGACCCGGCCTCCTGAGCCACCCCAGACTCCAACTCCCAAGGACATTCCCATGACCACCGTCACCACCACCACAACCATCCACCACTTCATCAACGGCGCAGAGACCGCCGGCGACGGCACCCGCACCCAGCCCGTCTACAACCCGGCCACCGGCGCCGTCACCGCAGAGCTGCGGCTGGCCAACCGGGCGGACCTGGACGCCACCGTCGCCGCCGCCCGCGCGGCCGCCGACAGCTGGGGCGACATCTCCCTCGCCAAGCGCACCGCCGTCCTGTTCAGGTTCCGCGAACTCGTCGCGGCCCACGTGGACGACCTCGCCGAGCTGATCACGGCCGAGCACGGCAAGGTCCTCTCCGACGCCAAGGGCGAGATCGGCCGCGGCCTCGAGGTCATCGAGTTCGCGTGCGGCATCCCGCAGCTGCTCAAGGGCGACTACTCGGACCAGGTCTCCACCGGGATCGACGTGTTCTCCTTCCGCGAGCCGCTCGGCGTCGTCGCCGGCATCACCCCGTTCAACTTCCCGGTCATGGTGCCGCTGTGGATGGCGCCCATGGCGATCGCCACGGGCAACGCCTTCATCCTCAAGCCCTCCGAACGCGATCCCTCCGCCTCGATGCTGCTGGCCAAGCTGTGGAAGGACGCGGGCCTGCCCGACGGCGTCTTCCAGGTCCTGCACGGCGACAAGGAAACCGTGGAGGGCCTCCTGACCCACCCAAATGTGGACGGCATCTCCTTCGTCGGCTCCACCCCGATCGCCCAGTACGTCCACGAGACGGCCACCAAGCACGGCAAGCGGGTCCAGGCCCTCGGCGGGGCGAAGAACCACGCCATCATCATGCCCGACGCCGACCTCGACAACGCCGCCGACCACCTCGCCGCCGCCGCCTTCGGCTCCGCCGGCGAACGCTGCATGGCCATCTCGGTTGCCGTCGCCGTCGGCGAAGCCGCCGACCTGCTGGTCAAGAAAGTCGAAGAACGCGCCCTCGCCGTCAAGGTCAACAACGGCACCGCGCCCGACGCCGAAATGGGGCCGGTCATCACCCCGGCCTCCAAGGACCGCATCGTCCGGATCGTCACCGAAGCCGAAACCGCCGGTGCCGCGATGGTGGTGGACGGCCGCGGCCTCGTGGTCCCCGGCCACGAGGACGGCTTCTGGGTCGGCCCCACCGTCCTGGACCACGTCAAGACCGAAATGACCGCCTACAGCGAGGAAATCTTCGGCCCCGTCCTCGTGGTGGTCCGGGTCGAGGACCTGGACGCCGGCATCGCGCTGATCAACGCCAACCCCTACGGCAACGGCACCGCCATCTTCACCTCCTCCGGCGCCAACGCCCGCAAGTTCCAGCGCTCCGTTACCGTGGGCATGATCGGCATCAACGTTCCGCTGCCTGTACCGGTCGCGTACCACTCCTTCGGCGGCTGGAAAGCCTCCCTGTTCGGCGACAAGCACATGTACGGTCCCGAGGGTGTCTCGTTCTACACCCGCGGCAAGGTGGTCACCTCCCGCTGGCCCGAACCGACCCACGCCTCGGGCGCCTCCTACAACTTCCCCTCGAACTAATCCCCACCCACTAATCACGATCGACTGCTCCGTAACCGCCGTTTTGAGCGTCCAAAACGGCACCTGCGGAGCAATCGATGAGAAGGAAGAGAACATGACTGAGAACAAGCTGATCATCGGCACCGCGCCGGACTCTTGGGGTGTCTGGTTCCCGGATGACCCGAAGCAGACCCCGTGGGAACGCTTCCTCGACGAAGTCGCCGAATCCGGCTACAAGTGGATCGAGCTCGGCCCCTACGGCTACCTTCCCACCGACCCGGCCCACCTCGCCGAGGAACTCAAGGCCCGCGACCTGAAGATCACCGCCGGCACCGTGTTCACCGCGTTCCACCGCGGCCTGGACCAGTGGGAAACCGCGTGGGAGCCGGCCCGCAAGGTCGCCGAACTCACCGCCGCCATGGGCGGGGAACACATGGTGGTCATCCCGGCCATGTGGCGCGACGACGTCACCGGCGAGGCCGTGGAAAGCGGCGAGCTCACCGAAAAGGCCTGGAGCGACCTCTTCACCGGCCACAACCGGCTCGGCAAGACCCTGCTGGAGGACTTCGGTCTGAAACAGCAGTTCCACTCCCACGCCGACTCCCATGTCGGCGCGCAGGAGGACATCGAGACCCTGCTCGCTGCCACGGACGCCCATTACCTCAACCTGTGCCTGGACACCGGCCACGCCGAGTATTGTGGTGCCTCCAGCCTGGAGCTGATCAAGAATTACCCGGACCGGATCGGCTACCTGCACCTCAAGCAGATCAACCCGGACATCCTCAGGAAGGTCAACGAGGAGAACATGACCTGGGCCGCCGCCAACCTGGCCGGGGTCATGACTGAACCGCCGAACGGGCTCCCGGACCTGCGCGCCGTCATCGAAGCCGTCGAGGCGCTGGACCGGCCGATCTTTGGCATTGTGGAACAGGACATGTACCCCGTGGCCTTCGATGTGCCCATGCCGATCGCTAAGCGCACCCGCAACTACCTGCTCTCCTGCGGCTCCCGCACCGCTGTCAACTAGAACTGAGGACAAGATCATGACCAAAACCCTCCGCGTAGCTGTCATTGGCGCCGGCCGTATGGGCGCAGACCACATCCAGCGCCTCAATACCCGCATCCACGGCGCGGAAGTTGCCGCCGTCGTCGACGTCGACCTCGCCCGTGCCCAGGCCGCCATCGAAGGCATCCCGGGCGCCGTCGCCCTGGCCGACGCCGACGAGGCCCTCAACAACGGCGACGTCAACGCCGTGCTGATCGCCACCCCGGGCTTCCTGCACGAGGACATCCTGCTCAAGGCAATCGCCAAGGACATCCCGATCCTCTGCGAGAAGCCGCTCACTCCGGATGCCGAGTCCGCGTGGAAGATCGTCGAGGCCGAGGAAAAGCTGGGCCACCAGCGCATCCAGGTCGGCTTCATGCGCCGCTTTGACGCCGAATACGCCGCCCTCGGTAAGATCATCCGCGACTCCGAACTCGGCGAGCTGCTCATGCTGCACCACCAGCACCGCAACCCGACCACCCCCGCCGGTTTCACGAACGAAATGCTGATCAACGACTCCGTGGTCCACGAATTCGACGCGATCCGCTACTTCACCGGTGAGGAAATCACCTCGGTCCAGGTCCGCCTTGGCAAGGCCACCAGGAACTCCCCGGGCGGCCAGCACGACCCGCAGCATGTGCTGATCGAGACCGAGTCCGGTGTCCTGGCCGACGTCGAGATCTACGTCAACGCCAAGTTCGGCTATGAGGTCGCCACCCAGGCGTCCTTCGAGGACGGGATTGTCAGCATCGGCGGGGACAAGGGCCCGTACACCCGCAGCAACGGCCGCTGGGGCGGCAACGTCACGCCCGGCTTCGAGGAGCGTTTCGGTGCTGCGTACGACGTCGAAATCCAGTCCTGGGTGGACGCCGCACTGCGCGGCGAAATCGGCGGCCCGACGGCCTGGGACGGGTACGCCACCGCCGCCTGCTGCGAGGCCGGGGTCGAGGCGCAGAAGAACGGCGAAAAGGTCGCCGTGAAACTGAACGCCAGGCCCGCACTGTACCGCTAAGCACGCGCCGCCGGCCGGCGCCCGCTACTGCCAAGAACGCAGCGCCGGCCGGCGCCCAGGCCCCCGCCAGATCCACAATGGAGTGTTCCGAAGTGAAAATCGCCCTTGATCCCACGCCGTTCCACCACTCGCACAGCCTGCTCGAATTTCCCCGCGTGGTGGCGGACCTCGGCTACAAGTACATGCAGATGACCCCGCACGCCGATTTCATCCCGTTCTTCAACCACCCGAAGGCTGATGACGAGCTGGTGGGCCAGCTGAACAAGGCCTGCAGGGACGCGGGGATTGAAATCGCCTCCGTCCTGCCGGTGCTGCGCTGGTCCGGCCCGGATGAGGATGCCCGCGAGGCTGCTGTCCGGTACTGGAAGCGTGCCATCCAGATCGCCGTGGACCTTGGCGTCCACACCATGAACACCGAATTCAGCGGCCGCCCGGAGAATGCCGAGGAATCCGAGCGCGCGTTCTACCGCTCCATGGAGGAACTGCTCCCCATCATCGAGCGGGAGGGCATCGACCTGCTGATCGACCCGCATCCGGACGACTTCGTCGAGGAGGGCCTGGCCGCGATCCGGGTGATCCGCGGACTCAACTCCACGAACGTCGGCCTCGTCTACGTCGCCTCGCACAGCTTCCACATGCAGAACGCCCCGCTGGACATCATGCGCGCGGCGGGGGACAAGCTTCGCCTGGTCCACGTCGCCGACACCATGGACCACCACGCCTCGCACGGTCTGCGTTACATCACCAACCCGCCCGGAAACCCTGTCCGGGTGCACCAGCACCTGAAGATCGGCGACGGCGACGTGAACTGGGACGAGTTCTTCGGCGGCCTGAAGGAAATCGGCTTCCTCGACCGCGAGGACACCGTGATGGTCTCCAGCGTCTTCGCCGAGGACGACAGCGCCGCGGAGGTTTCCCGCTACCAGCTGGAGACCATGAAACAGCAGATCCAGAAGGTGAGCGTATGACGTCGACGGCAACCGCCCAACAGCGGAAGGCGCCCGGAAACCACAAGCGGGCGCTGCGCACTGCGACCATCATCTCCACTTTCGGCGGGTTGCTTTTCGGCTACGACACCGGCGTCATCAACGGCGCCCTGCCGTACATGCAGGAGGACCTGGGCCTCACGCCGCTGACCGAAGGGCTCGTGACTTCCTCGCTGCTCTTCGGCGCCGCCTTCGGCGCCCTGTTCGGCGGGCGCCTCGCTGACCGCAACGGACGACGAAAAATGATCATGGTGCTGGCCGTCATCTTCCTGATCGGCACCCTGGCCTGCACCTTCGCCCCGAACACCGAGGTGATGATCCTGGCCCGCTTTGTCCTCGGACTCGCCGTCGGCGGCGCCTCCGTCACCGTCCCGGTGTACCTCGCCGAAGTCTCGCCGAGCGCCCGGCGCGGACGGATCGTCACCCAGAACGAGCTGATGATCGTTACCGGCCAGCTGCTGGCCTTCATCTTCAACGCCTACCTCGGCAACACCTTCGGCGAATCCGGCGGGATCTGGCGCTGGATGCTCGTGATCGCCACGCTGCCCGCAATCGCGCTTTGGATCGGCATGAACTTTATGCCCGAAAGCCCCCGCTGGCTGGCCTCGATGGGCAGCTTCGGCGAAACCCTCAGCGTGCTGCAGCGGATCCGATCCCAGTCGGAGGCCCGGGCCGAGTTCGAGGAAGTCAAGGCCATGGCCGTGGAGGACTACAAGTCCAAGATGGGTTCCTGGAAGGACCTCGGCGTCCCCTGGCTACGCCGCATCTTCGTAGTGGGCGTCGGCCTCGCCGTCATCCAACAGATCACCGGCGTGAACTCGATCATGTACTACGGCACCCAGATCCTCGCCCAGTCGGGCTTCGGCAGGGAGGCCGCGTTGACGGCGAACATCGCCAACGGCGTCATCTCCGTGGTGGCCACGTTCGTGGGGATCTGGCTGCTGGGCAAGGTAGGCCGGCGCAGGATGCTCATCACCGGCCAGCTCGGCACAACCGCGGCGCTGCTCCTGATCGGGTTCTTCTCGCTGGTCCTGCCCGAAGGCACCGCCCGCGGCTTCGTGATCCTCGCCCTGACGGTGACGTTCCTGGCGTTCCAGCAGGGCGCGATATCCCCGGTCACCTGGCTGATGCTCTCCGAGATCTTCCCGCTGAAGATCCGCGGCCTGGGCATGGGCGCCTCGGCCTTCGTGCTGTGGACGGTGAACTTCCTGGTGGGATTCGGCTTCCCGCAGCTCCTTGCCGCCATCGGGCTCTCCAGCACCTTCTTCGTCTTTGCCGTGCTGGGCGTCGGTGCCATCGCGTTCGCCGCGAAGTTCATTCCGGAAACCAAGGACAAGAGCCTGGAAGACCTCGAGCACCACTTCAAACAACTGGCCGCCAAGTAACCAGCCAACCGTCACCAACACAAAGCCCTGCCCTCGACGGGACGTCGCGGGCGGGGCTTCGTGCGGTGAAGCGGTTGCAGGTTGTCCCGCTAGACGGCGGCGTGCAGCTTGGGGAGGGCGTCGACCAGGGGCGCCAGCTCCGGCACGTCCTGCGCCTCGGCCAGCGCGCGCTCCAGCGTGGCGTCGTGGCTGGGCCGGGCCTCCTCCAGCAGCTTGATGCCACTGGGAGTGAGCTCGGTGTAGATTCCCCGGCGGTCATCGGCACACAGGATCCGGGTCAGCAGGCCCCGGTCCTCGAGCCGGTTGACCAGACGGGTGGTGGCGCTGGCGCTCAGCGCAGTGGCGCGGGCCAGCTGCTGCATCCGCATGTGCCAGCCGTCCTGGCGGCTCAACGCATCCAGCACGGTGTACTCCACGACGGACAGCTGCGCCACGGCCTGGAGCGAGCGCTCCAGCTCCGCCTCGATCAGTCCATGCAGGGCCGCCAGGGTCCGCCAGCCTTGCGCCCGGACCTCGACGGCGTCGTCTTTGATGCCCATCAGTTCTTCCCTTCAAATCAGCCTGCCCAGCCCCGCGAGACCTCGGAACACAGGCAGCCCATAAATTAGTTGCTTGCGCGGTATAGTTGCTTGTGCAACAATAAATAACGCGTCTGCAACTAATAGCTTACGCCTCGCAATTCTTTCCGTACAGTTTTGAAGGAGCTCCCCCATGCCCATTGGCCTGATAGCACTCGCCCTCGGCGGGTTCGGGATCGGACTTACCGAGTTCGTCATCATGGGCCTGCTGCCCGAAGTTGCCGCGGATTTCCGGGTCAGCGAGGCCACCGCCGGCTGGCTGATTTCCGGCTACGCGTTGGCCGTCGTCGTCGGGGCACTGCTGCTGACCGCCGCCGTGACCCGATTCGAGCGCAAGCCGGTGCTCGCCGTGCTTATGGTGCTGTTCATCGCCGGTAACCTCGTCTCCGCGATCGCCCCCGACTACGCCCTGATGATGGTCGGCCGGATCATCGCCGCACTGGCCCACGGCGCGTTCTTCGGGATCGGCGCGGTGGTGGCCGCCAGCATGGTCGCCCCCACCAAGAAAGCGGGTGCCATCGCCATCATGTTCACCGGGCTCACGGCGGCCAACGTGCTGGGCGTGCCGTTCGGCACGATGCTGGGCCAGGCCGCCGGCTGGCGGTCCACCTTCTGGGCGATCACGGGTATCGGCGTCCTCGCGTTGGTCGGCATTCTCGCCCTGGTTCCGAAGACTGGTGCGGGCGAGTCGGCCGCTGGTTCTGGCTCCGGTTCTGCCGCCGGCGGACTGCGGGGCGAACTCCGAGCCTTCCGTTCCGGGCAGGTCTGGCTCTCCATCCTGGTCACCATCCTTGGCTACGGCGGCATGTTCGGCGCCTTCACGTACATCGCCTTCACGCTCACCGAGGTCACCGGATTCTCAGCCTCCACGGTGCCGTGGCTGCTCATCCTGTTCGGAGTGGGCCTCTTCATCGGCAATACCGTGGGCGGCAAGGCGGCTGACCGCAACGTGGACCGCACCCTGCTGGTGGCGCTCTCCGCCCTGGTGGTGGTCCTGGTGGTCTTTGCCCTCACCTCCGGCAGCCGGCCAATGACCATTGCCTCCATGGTGCTGCTGGGCGGCTTCGGTTTCGCCACCGTCCCGGGGCTGCAGATGCGCGTTATGAAGTACGCGACGACCGCTCCCACCCTGGCCTCCGGAGCCAACATCGGCGCCTTCAACGTAGGAAACGCGCTCGGCGCCTGGCTGGGCGGCGTGACCATCACCGCCGGCCTCGGCTACACCTCGCCGATCTGGGCCGGCGCCGGGATCACCCTGCTGGGTCTGGGGGTTATGGCGTTCGCGGCGGCCGCCGCCAAGAAGCGGCACGACGGCGGCGCCCCCGCGGCCGTTGTCGGTGGCGACGTGGACAGCCAACAGGAGGGCGTGGAACTCCAGCGGGCCTAACCGCTTGTTGCCAACCTGCCTGCGCGAACAATCCACGGGAGCGGCCCCTAACTTAGTCGGTCAGGCGTAATGCAAAAGGAAGTGGTCCAGGATGGAATCGTCGAGGGGCTCGTAGAAGCTCGGCTCCGCAGCGCATTTGGTGTGGCGTGTCTCGATGCTGTCCCGCTGGTGGCGTTCCCGCCAGGTGCGGGCCTTGGCCCGGAACCGGGCCGGAACGAGCTCCCCGGCCGGGCGCCCGCGGGCCGGGTCCGGTGCGTCAGGGTCCAGGAAGTGCGGCGCAAACGCCGCCCCGACCGCAGCCAGGGCTTCCCTGCTCTCGGCGCTCCAGGCTGAGATGTCCATACGCCAAGTACATCAGGGACCTCTGACAATAAATCGAATTCTGTTTCCGGCTTTGCCTCGGGTCCAGACGTAGCCGTCAAATCGGAGATTCTTTACGCGCCAACCGTCTTAGTTGCGTGATTACATCCTAATGTCAGGACAAACTATTGACATGAGTGAGCTAAATCACCATGATCGAGGTAGGCATTATTCCGGCGGCTGCAAGGTAGCAGCCCGGAGCTGAAATCAAAGGAGATTCACGGTGGCTAAATTTTCCTGGCGCAAGGCAACCCTTGTCGCGGCTGTAGTACCCATGCTGGCCCTGAGCGCGTGCTCCAGCACCGGTGGCAAGCCCGCAGACTCAGGCAATGCGGCCGGCGGTGGCCAGGTCGCCACCACAGAGCGGATGAAGATCGCCCTGATCACCCACGCCGCAGCAGGTGACACTTTCTGGGACATCGTTCGCAAGGGTGCCGAGGAGGCATCGGCGAAGGACAACGTTGAGCTTCTCTACACGTCCGATCCCGAAGCCGGGCGCCAAGCCCAGCTCATCCAGCAGGCTATCGACCAGAAGGTCGACGGCATTGCGGTCACGCTCGCCAAGCCCGAAGCCCTCAAGGACGCGCTGAAAAAGGCCACCGACGCCGGCATCCCGATTGTGAGCCTCAACGCCGGCGAGGGGGTCTCGGCGCAGCTGGGGGCGTTCACCCACTTCGGCTCGAACGAAAAGCTCGCCGGCGAGGCCGTCGGCACCCGGCTCGCGGCGGAGAACTTCAAACACCCGGTCTGCGTGATTCAGGAGCAGGGCCACGTCGGACTTGAAGCACGTTGCGCCGGCGTCAAGGCGAAGGTGCCTGGAACGGAGATTCTTTACGTCGACGGCAAGGACATGACCTCCGTCCAGTCCACCGCGACAGCCAAACTGCAAGCTTCCAAGGACGCCGACGTCATCATCGGCCTCGGCGCCCCCATCACACTGACACTCCTCAAGTCGGTCACGGACGCGGGCAGCTCTGCCAAGGTTGCAAGTTTCGACCTGAACGCGGACCTCGCCCAGAAGATCGTGGATGGTGCAGTTCTGTTCACAGTGGATCAGCAGCCGTGGCTGCAGGGCTACGGCGCCGTTGATGCGCTGTGGCAGAACAAGCGCGGAGGCTTCAGCATCGGCGGTGGCCTGTCGGTCCTGACCGGCCCGAGCCTCGTCGACAAGTCAAATGCGGCTGATGTCCTGACCTTCGCCAAGCAGGGTATCCGCTAACAGCCCGCTGGCCGGGCCGGCCCATGGCCGGCCCGGCAGCAAGGAGAGTTATCATGACCATCACCCAGACAAAGACCACAGCACCGGCGCCCGATGAGCGCGTCGCCAAGCGCAGTCCGTTCCAGAAACTCCTCGGCCGGCCCGAGGTTGGTGCACTTGTGGGCGCGATCGTCCTTTTCGTCTTCTTCGCGTTGGTGTCCCCGACGTTCACCCAGCCCAACGCCCTGGCGACCATCCTCTACGGTTCCTCCACGATCGGGATCATGGCGGTCGGGGTGTCCCTGCTGATGATCGGCGGTGAGTTCGACCTCTCCACCGGTGTCGCCGTGATCTCCTCGGCCCTGACCGCGTCGATGTTCAGCTGGTACTTCAGCACGAACGTCTGGGTCGGCGTGGCCCTGGCCCTGCTGGTCTCCTTGTCCATCGGCTTCATCAACGGCTGGATCCTGATGAAGACCAAGCTGCCTTCCTTCATCGTCACCCTGGCGACGTTCCTGATGCTGACCGGCCTGAACCTGGGCCTGACCCGCCTGATCGGCGGCTCGGTGTCCTCACCGTCCATCGCAGCCATGGACGGCTTCGCCTCGGCCCGGGCGGTGTTCGCCTCCTCGGTCAGCATCGGCGGCGTCGAAGTCAAAATCACCGTGTTCATCTGGTTCGCGCTCGTCGCTGTGGCGACCTGGGTGCTGATGCGGACCCGGGTGGGGAACTGGATCTTCGCCGTCGGCGGGGACGCCAACGCCGCCCGCGCCGTGGGCGTGCCGGTCAAGGCCACCAAGATCGGCCTGTTCATGGCCGTGGGGTTCTGCGGCTGGATCCTGGGCATGCACAACCTCTTCGCCTTCGACACCGTGCAGTCCGGTGAAGGCGTCGGCAACGAATTCCTCTACATCATCGCCGCGGTCATCGGCGGCTGCCTGCTCACCGGCGGCTACGGCTCGGCGATCGGCGGCGCGATCGGCGCGTTCATCTTCGGCATGGCCAACAAGGGCATCGTGTACGCGCAGTGGAACCCGGACTGGTTCAAGTTCTTCCTGGGCCTGATGCTGCTGCTGGCCACCATCGTCAACCTCATCGTCAAGCGCCGCGCGGAACTGAAGTAAAGGGGCCTAAGAGAACATGAACGCCAAAGAAATCGACCAGCAAACACTCCTGCAGAACGAAAAGGACCCCCTCACCCACACCCCGGTGCACCTGCTCTCCCTCGACGGGGTCGCCAAGCACTACGGCAACATCATCGCCCTGAGTGATGTCACGATGGCCGTGGACAACGGCCGCGTCACCTGCGTCCTGGGCGACAACGGCGCGGGCAAGTCCACCCTGATCAAAATCATCGCCGGCCTGCACCAGCACGACGCCGGGATCCTGAAGGTCATGGGCCAGGAACGCAAATTCACCTCCCCCCNCCCCGCGACGCCCTGGACGCCGGCATCGCGACCGTCTACCAGGACCTCGCGGTGGTGCCGTTGATGCCGATCTGGCGGAACTTCTTCCTCGGCTCCGAGCTGACGTCCGGCTTCGGCCCGTTCAAGAGCATGGACGTTGAGAAGATGAAGGAGATCACGCTCAAGGAACTCGCCGCGATGGGCATCGACCTCCGCGACGTCGAACAGCCCATCGGCCAGCTCTCCGGCGGTGAACGCCAGTGTGTCGCGATCGCCCGGGCCGTGTACTTCGGCGCGAAGGTCCTGATCCTGGACGAGCCCACCGCCGCCCTGGGCGTGAAGCAGTCCGGCGTGGTGCTCCGCTACATCCTGCAGGCCCGCGACCGCGGCCTCGGCGTCATCTTCATCACCCACAACCCGCACCACGCCTTCCCCGTCGGCGACCGGTTCCTGCTGCTCAAACGCGGCAAGTCCATCGGCTACTACGACAAGAAGGACATCACCCTCGACGAACTCACCGCCCAGATGGCCGGCGGCGCCGAACTCGCCGAACTCGCCCACGAACTCGAACAGCTCGGCGGCCACGGCGACATCGTCAAGGAAGTCCAGGGCGAGATGGCCGAGGTAGCCCAAACGACCGGCAAGACCTACTAGCACCACGGGAAAGCAGGGCCCGCCCAGCAGGGCCCGGCCCTGCTTTTTCCTGCGCTGGCCGAGCCGCGGCGAGGAAGCCGCGGCCCCTTGACCAGCCCACACTCAGACAGTTGTGATTATCTGAAAGGACAAGCCCATGGCTTACCTGAATCGAAACTCAGCCGATCTCCCGGCGCCCGTGCGCATCGGACTTATCGGCTCCGGCTGGATGGGTGCTTTCCACGCCGAGAGCGTCGCCCGCCGGGTCCCGGGCGCCGAGCTCGCGGCCATCGCGGACCCCAATGTAGAGTCCGCCGCTGCGCTCGCAACCACTCTGGGAGCCGGCAAGGTGACCGCCGACGCCGCCGACATCCTTGCCGACCCGGAGATCGACGCCGTGATCATTGCCAGCCCGGCGCGCTTCCACTCGTCCCTGATCGCCCAGGCCGCCAATGCCGGGAAACACGTGTTCTGCGAGAAGCCGGCCGGACAGGGACTCGACGAGCTCGACGCCGCCCTGGCCGCCGTGGAGGCCGCCGGAGTGCACTTCCAGATCGGCTTCAACCGCCGGTACGCGGAGGACTTCCGGGCCGCCAAGAAGGACATCTCCGCCGGAACCATCGGGACGCCGCAACTGCTGCGCTCGCTGACCCGGGATCCAGGCACCGGACGCATTCCGCACGCGGCCAGGGTCCCGGCGTGGACCGTCTTCCTGGAAACCCTGATCCACGACTTCGACACGCTGAACTGGTTCAACGAAGGCGCCGAACCGGTGGAGGTCTACGCCCTTGCCGACGCTCTCGTGGAACCCGGACTGCGCGACCAGGGCTTCCTGGACACGGCAGTCGTGACCATCCGCTACAGCAACGGTTCCATCGCGGTGGCCGAGGCAAACTTCAGCGCCCTCTACGGCTACGACATCCGCGGGGAAGTCTTCGGCTCCAAAGGCATGGTCCAGGCCGGCCGCGCCACGGAAACCGCCGCGCGCCGGTTCACCGCCGAAGGGATGTCGTCCGACACCCCGCGGCTGAACATCGAGCTCTTCCGCCAGGCCTACACCGATGAACTCGTCGACTTTGCCGACGCCGTGCGCGCGCGGCGCGACGGCACCAGGGCGCCGTCGGCTGCTTACTCGCTCACCCCCGGGGCTACTGACGCCCGGCGCGCACTGGCCATGGCGCTGGCCTGCATCGAGTCGGTCAAGCGTGGCACCCCCGTGGCGGTCAACACAACCGCCGCCAACACAACCGCCGCCAACGAGACGGCAGTCCTCTGATGCGCCTGGCCGTCTGCGCGGAGATGGTCTTCACCGAGCTCCCGTTCACGGAGCGGGTGCGCCGGATCCACGAGGCCGGGTTCGACGTCGAACTCTGGGACTCCAGGACCAAAGACATCGGAGCCCTCAAGGCCACCGGGGCTGTGTTTTCCTCCATGACCGGATACACCGCCGGCAGCCTGGTGGACCCCGAGTCGGCCGATGAGGTGGTGCGGACGGCCGAGTCGCTGATCCCCACCGCCCTGGAGCTCGGTGTGAGCCGGATGGTGGTGCACCCGGCCGAACTCATCGACGGCCACGCGGCCCGTCCCGTCTACCGGTCCAGCGGGCCGATGTGGATCACCGGGGCCCGGACCCTCGAGCGGCTCGGTCGGCTCGGCGAGAAATACGGGGTGACGTTCTGCCTTGAGAACCTCAATACCATCCTCGACCACCCCGGCATCCCGCTGGCCCGCGCGAAGGACACCCTCGCGCTCGTGGCGGCCGTCGGCCACCCAAGGGTGAAACTCATGCTGGACCTCTACCACGCCCAGCTGGGGGAGGGGAACCTCATCGAGCTGGTGCGGGCCGCACTGCCCCACCTCGGTGAGATCCAGGTGGCGGATGTTCCGGGCCGCTGCGAACCCGGAACCGGTGAGATCAACTACGTGGCCGTCGCCAGGGCGCTCGCCGAGGCAGGCTACGGCGGAACCGTAGGCATGGAAGCCTGGGCCAGCGGCGACAGTGGCGCGGCCCTGGAGGCTTTCCGGGCGGCTTTTGCCGTGCCGGCATTACACACGGGAGTAAAAGAATGAAAGAAGTCATCCTCGGACTGGTCGGGGTGGGGCGGATCGGCGTGATGCACGCCAACAACATCGCCGCGCTCAACAACGTCCTGAACCCGCAGGGCATCAACGTCAGGCTCCGGCTCACCGACGTCGCGGTGGACCACGCCCGGGGAATCGCCGCTGGGCTGGGTGCCGAGTTCCTGCCCTCGGTAGAGGCGCTCCTGGCCTCCGGGCTGGACGGACTCGTCATCGCCACGGGAACCGGGACCCACCCGGACCTGATCACGGCCGGAGTGGACGCCGGAATCCCGGTGTTCTGCGAGAAACCCGTCGCCCTGAACGTGGAAGACGCCCTGCCCGTGCTCGACTACATCCGGGAACGGCATGGCGTTGTCCAGATCGGCCACCAGCGCCGCTTCGACGCCGGCTACCTGGAGGCCCGGCGCGCCTACCAGGCCGGGGAACTGGGCTGGATCCACTCACTGCGCGCCGTCACCTGCGACATGACGCCGCCGCCGGTCGAGTTCCTGGCCAGCTCCGGCGGCCTGTTCCGTGACTGCTCGGTCCACGATTTCGATATCCTGCGCTGGCTCACCGGCCGGGAAATCGTCGAGGTCTACGCCAAGGGTTCCAACAACGGGGACCCGGCCATCGGGGAAGCCGGCGATGTGGACACAGCACTCGCGCTGGTGAGCTTCGACGACGGCACCGTGGGAACCGTCTCGGCCACCCGCTTCAACGGGGCCGGCCACGACGTGCGGCTGGAAATCCAGGGTTCCCGCCGGTCGATCATGGTCGGGCTGGACGAGAAATCGGCGCTGGCCTCGGCCGAAGCTGGGGTCACCTTCCCGGCCGGAGTGCCCCACCGGACCTTCGCCGAACGCTTCGAGGCGGCCTACCGGTCCGAGATGGCTGCCTTCATCGAGCTGATCTTGGGCCGCCGGGAAAACCCCTGCACCGCCGAGGATGCCGTGGCCGCCTCGCGCGTCGCGGACGCCGCCCAGGAATCCCTCGCCACCGGCGTGCCTGTCCGGGTGGCCCAGACTGTGGCCGGCTGAACGCACGCCCGGTTTTCGCGGCCGGGGCGGAACGCAGAACCCCCGGAGCCCAGTTCAAGGGCTCCGGGGGTTCTGTCGTCCCGGCTGGGTGGGGCGCGGTGGGTGGTGCGTCTCAGGCGCCGAAGGGCAGCCGCGGGTCCAGGTCCTGGCCCTCCCACGTCTGGCGGATCCAGCCGTGGTGCGGATCGTCGCTGATGAGCCAGTCACGGACCGCGCCGGGACCCGCCATCACGTTGAGGTAGTACAGGTCGTAGCCGGGGGCTGCCATGGCCGGGCCGTGCCAGCCGTAGGGCACCAGGACGACGTCGCCGGTCCGCACCTCCGCGGAGACGTCGATGGGCCGATCGTCCGAGGCGTACACGCGCTGGTAGCCGATCGCGTCGTCTGTGCCCGGTCGGGCCGGGGCGCCCGGGGTGACCCGGGTTTCGAAGTAGTAGATCTCCTCGAGGCTGGTCTCGCCGTCCTTCTCCTCGTCGTGCTTGTGTGGGGGATAGGAGGACCAGTTGCCGGCCGGTGTCAGGACCTCGCAGACGATAAAACGGTCCGCCTCCAGCGCGGCGGGCGTGCCGAAGTTGTGGACCTGGCGGGAACAGTTGCCGGCCCCGCGCAGTTCCACCGGAGTCTCCGCGGCGGTGATCAGGCGGGTCGGGTAGGACGCCCGGGCCGGAGCGGTGGCCACGGCGACGCGTCCGCCGTCGGCCGAACTGATGGTCGCGGCCCTGCCGGTTCCCGTGTAGAGGACGTCGCTGGGGCCGCTGAAGACGTTCGTCCGGCCGGCCAGCCGGTACTCCTCGCCGTCGACGGTCACCGTGAAGGACCCGTTGAGCGGGATGATGATGCGTTCCTCATCCGCGGCCGGAAGTTCGACGGCGGCCGAAGCCCCCAGCGTGGCGACCTTCAGCCCGGTGTGGGCCCAACCCTCCACCTCCACGGTGGAATCGGAAGTTCCCAGTGAGATATCCCAGTTGCCTTGGGAAGCGGTGCCGAGCGGATAGACCCAGTTGGCCATCAGTTCTGCCCTTTCGTTGTCGCGCCGGAAGAGGGCGCGGGTCTTATCGCTGAACCAGCGTCATTTCGAAGCTGTAGGAATCCGCACGGTAGACGTGGTGGCCGGTCTCCACCTGGCGCCCGGTGTCGTCGACGGCCGTGCGGTCCATGGTGACGAGTGCCGAGCCTGCGGTGGTGTCCAGCAGGGTTGCCTGGTAGTCGTTGGCGATCATGGCGCCGATCCGCTGCGAGGCGAGCCGGAAGTTCACGCCGCCGTTGCGGAGGATGGCGTAAAGGCCCTGTGAGGCCAGAAGCGCTTCATCGATGGTGGTGATGTCATCGCGCACCCAGTTCTCCATCAGCGCGAGCGGTTTTCCGCCGACCTTCCGGAGCCGGGTGAAGTGGTAGACCTTGGCGCCGGCCGGCAGCTGGAGTGCTGCCCGGGTGGCGGCGTCGGCCTCGTCGTGGGAGAAGCTCAGCACGTCGGTGGTGGGCTTGCTGCCGTTGTTGCTGAGGTCGTCGAAGAGGCTGGAGAGCTCAAGGGGACGCCGGACCTGGCTGGAGACCACCTGGGTGCCGACGCCACGCTTGCGCACCAGCAGGCCGGAGCGGACCAGCTCGTCCATGGCCTTGCGCATGGTGGGGCGGGACAGGTTCAGCTGCGCGGCCAGGTCGATCTCGTTGTCGAGGCGGCTGCCGGGCGGAAGCGTCCCGCCGTGGATCGCGGCTTCGATGCCCTGGACCACCTGGTGGTAGAGCGGCACCGGGGAGGACCGGTCGATGTTGAGATTAAGTGGATTAACCACTTTTTGAATAGCCACGTCTCTAAGCTCCCTTGTGCCCCGGACCTTGGCCCCCGGGTGGGCCGCCGATCACCTGCCTCGGCATATGTTCTCTTGATAGGACATACTGCCTAAGTTCATGATAGCAGGGCAGTTCAGCCCATTGGAGAGCTGCGACACACCTCAACAAAGGCACGGAACGGTGCCAGCCGCTCCCCGGCCGGGAGTTCCTGGGCCTCCGGGTGCCACTGCACCGACGCCACCCAACGGTCGGGGTCCTCCAGCGCCTCCACCGTCCCGTCCTCCGCCACGGCCGTCACGACCAGGCCGTCCGCCACCCGGGCCACGGCCTGATGGTGTCCGGAGGCAATCTTCACCGTCACGGCAGGGGAGNCCGCCTCCGGTCCCGCCGGCGCCGGCCCCCGTCACGCCCTTCTCCATCGCGCTGTACAGGCCGGCAACCCTACTTCCGCCCTGCACTTCGACCTCGTGCCAGGCCCACGGCCCCGCCCCGTGCACCGGCTCGGGTTCCCGGTGCGCCACGGAGCCCGGATCCATGTCCTGGACCAGCGTGCCGCCATAGAGGACATTGAGCAGCTGGTGCCCCCGGCAGATGCCGAGGACGGGCAGCCCGGCGCCGATCGACCGCCGGGCAACCGCCAGGTCCAGTTCATCCTGGGCCCGGCTGACGTCATAGCAGGCATCGCCGGGTTCCTCGCCGTAGAGCCGGGGGTCCAGGTCGCCGCCGCCCGGAAGGACGACGCCGTCGAGCGGCTCCAGCGGATCCTCGGCTGCGGTGAGCAGCACCGGTTCGCCGCCGCCGTCGCGCACCAGTTCCACAATGTAATCGAAGAGTTCGTTGGCCTCCGCCACACGCGGATCCGCCTCCGTGGAGCTGCTCAGGCGGACCGGGATGCCAATGCGGGGCCGGCTGCTGCGGGGGAGGGGCTGAATCTGCATGGTTTATTCTGCAACAGAACCTCCCTGTTTCAACGCAGGTCTAGGATTGCCGGATGACCAACAGATATCTCGTGTCCCGCAGCCGCTTCATCGCGGCCGCTCCGGAAGCCATCTTCGACGTGCTGGCCACCCCCGCCCTGCACAGCGTGATTGACGGCTCCGACACCGTCAAGGGCGCCCAGCCGCGTGGCCCTGAACGGCTGGCCCTCGGGGCGAAGTTCGGCATGGAAATGAACATGAAATTGGACTACAAGATTCTCAACACGGTCTGCGAGTTCGAGGAGGGCCGGCGGATCGCGTGGCGGCACTTCGGCGGCCACATCTGGCGCTACCTGCTGGAGCCGGCCACCGATTCCGCCGGCAAGCCGGGCACGCTCGTCACCGAACAATGGGACGCGCGGGACGTGCGCGCCAGGATCCTCCTGCGCCTGGCCGGCTACCTCCGCCGCCACCCGGCCAACATCGAACAGACCCTCGCCAAACTTGACGCCTACATGACCTCGGAAGCCACGTCAGGGTCCGGCACCGCTCCGGACAACCTCCACTAGGCCTGCCGGATGAGTGCCGCCCGCAGCCTGCACCCCAGCCCGCGCACGCTGGAGGTCGAAAGCCTGGACAGCTTCGACCGGCTGGTCGCGGCCGGGGCGACGTCCATGCAGGGCTGGCATGCCCAGTCGCTGGACCTCCGCGGCCGGACAGCGCAGCTGGAGGCCATGAACGCCCAGGGCGGGATCTTCCTGGGGTGCACGTTCGACGGCGGCGTGGAGGATTCGCTGCGCAGCCGCGGCGCGCTGATCTTCCCCAAACTCGAAGCCGTTCCGTTCAACCCTTACCGCGGGCAGCTGTACACCCCGCAGGAGCTCTACGACGGCATCTCCGACTCACGTTATGAGGACACTCCGGACGCCAAGGTGTACCAGTGGAGCATCCGGCCGGGACAGCGCCGCCGGCTGGACGCAACCCTCGCCGCGGCCCTGCATGACCATTCGATCGGCGATGCCCTCGAGGAGCTGACCCGCTCGGAATTCTGCGCCGGCCGGACCATGGTGGGTGTTATGGGCGGACATACTGCGAGCCGCGCTTCCCCTGTCTTCGAGGAAGCCGCGCTGCTGGGAAGGCTGCTGGCCAGGGACGGCCGGGTGGTTGCCACCGGCGGCGGTCCCGGCACCATGGAGGCCGCCAACCTCGGCGCCTACCTGAGCGGGGCCCCGGAGCCGGACTTCCGGCGCGCCCTGGACGACCTCGCGGCGGTGCCCGGATTCCGGCCGTCCGTTTCGGCGTGGGCGCGCTCCGCCGCGGCCATCGTCGAACTCCATCCGGAGGGCACACCGTCGCTGGGGATCCCCACCTGGTTTTACGGGCACGAGCCGCCCAACTTTTTCGCCACCCACATTGCCAAGTACTTCGCGAACTCCATCCGCGAGGCCATCCTGTTGGAACTGTGCAACGGCGGCATTGTCTTCCTGCCGGGTTCCGGGGGCACCGTGCAGGAGATCTTCCAGGATGCCTGCGAAAACTACTATGGCACCCCGGAGACCATCATGCCGATGGTGCTGGTGGGGGAGGAGCACTGGCTGCGGCGCTACCCGGCGTGGCCCCTGCTGCAGAGTCTCGCCGCAGGGCGGCGGATGGAAAGCCGGATCTTCCTGGTGGATACCGTGGAGGAGGCGCTCGCCGTCCTGGACCGTTAGGCGCTCAGAGGTCCTTGCGGCACTGCGCTTTACCCAGCTCATAGAGGCCGTTCAGATCGCCCGCGGCGAGGCCGTCGGGCGCTCCGATCTCGGGGTACATGAGCTGCGCGGGATCGTCCACGTGCTCCAGCCCCATGACATGGCCGAGCTCGTGCAGGATCACCGCGGTGGCATAGGCGGCTCCGTCCGGCCGTCTGAGGTCCTCGGCGATCTGTGGGGCATCGAGTTCCAGGCTGCCGGTGACGAAGCTCCTGGGTCCGTCGCCAAAGCTGAAATGGGTGCTGCCACCGGTGCCGATTACCGGGCCGGCGAGCTGCGGGGCCTGGTCCGGGGTGGTCCACGCGATCAGCAGCGGCGCCCAGCGTTCCCCGTAGGCGGCCTGCTGGTACGGGATGCGGGACTGGGCGGGCGCCTCGGTGGTGGGCCCGTCGTCGACGAATTTGATGCCGGTGGCGCGGGACACCGTCCTGATCGCGTCCTCGACGAGGCGCTCGGCGCCGTTCGGAGCGAGCGCCGCGTTGACAACATAATGCAGCGGCCGGCACGGCGAATAGCCCACCGGGGTGCCGTCGTCGTTCACGGCCAGGAACTTGTACGAGCTGCTGGCCACTGCCGGCTTCTGCGGGCGGCCGAGCGGCTCGCCCTGTTCTTCGAGTCCGGCCGGGGGAGTGTCCGTGCGGACCGCCTCAGCGGACGCCGGCTGCCCGGGGTGGCCGGCCATCGCGGTGCCCGGACTGGCCCCGCGGCTGACCTCGAAGAGTCCGGCAAAACGCGGATCACCGTACATGACGCCGGCGGCCAGGAACGCGGCACCGGCAACCAGCGCGGCCGTGGCGAGGCCGCGGACGATCCGCCACGTGGCGCGGGAGCGGCTGTGCCGCGGTGTCCGGTCCCGGAACTCAGGACCGTCCACTAGGCAACCACGGCGCCGAAGGCCAGCCCCAGCAGGTATGTCACGCCTGCCGCGCCCATGCCGATGGCCAGCTGGCGGAGGCCCCGGGAGGTCGGGGAGGTGCCGGAGAGGAGGCCGACGACGCCGCCGGTGAACAGGAGCGCCAGGCCCACGAGGGCGGCGGAGACCACCAGCGCCGCGACGCCGGTCATGCCCAGGACGAAGGGCAGGATCGGCACTATGGCGCCGGAGGCGAAGAAGCAGAAGCTCGACGCCGCCGCGCTCCAGGCGGTCCCGACGGCTTCGTGCTCGTCGCGGGCTTCCGGAAGCTCCGGCTGCAGCGAGAGGCTGGGATCACAGTCGCAGTCGCGCAGGCCCATCCGCTCCGCGACGCGGTGTTCGGCGGCCTCCCGCGACATGCCGCGGGCCAGGTAGACCAGCAGGAGTTCATTGTGCTCGATGTCCAGCGACGGTGCGGCGGCCAGGGTGATCTGGGTGGGGCGGGTTGCTGCGAGGAGTTCGCGCTGGGAGCGCACGGAAATGAATTCGCCGGCCCCCATGGACAGGGCCCCGGCCAGCAGCCCGGCGACACCGCTGAGCAGGACCACCGAGCTGCCGACGCCGGAGGCGGCCATGCCCATGACGAGGGAAAGGTTGCTCACCAGCCCGTCATTGGCACCGAAGACGGCCGCCCGGAAGGTGCCGGCCAGCCGGTTGCGGCCCCGGGTGGCGAGCCCGCGGACCACTTCCTCATGGATCTGTTCGTCGGCGACCATGGCCGGTGTGGCCGAGGGGTCGTTGGCGTACGGCGAACGGCTTTCGGCCCGCTGGGCGAGGGCCAGGACAAAGACCGAGCCGAAGTGGCGGGCCAGGAAGCCCAACAACTGGCTGCGGAGCGAGGCGGGGCGGGAGCGGCCGGCGTGCTCGCCCAGCAGCTGGAGCCAGTGCGCCTCGTGGCGTCCCTCGGCTTCAGCCAGGGCGAGCAGGATCTCGCGCTCTTCGCCGCGGCGGTTCTGGGCGAGGTCGCGGTAGACGGCGGCCTCGGCCCGTTCGTCGGCGAGGTACTGCCGCCAGCGCTTAATGTCCGCGGAGCTGGGTGTTGCGGCGGCCTGGCCGGGTTCACGATGGTGGGGTTCAGGGTTGAACGGGTCAGATGTGGCGTGCTGGGACACGGAAGCTCCTGGGCTTGAAAGGGCATGGTTCGGCCCCGTTGCGTATCCAGCGTACCCCGACTTTTCGCGGAATTTCGGCTGGTGATCCTCAGTGCGGATTTTAGGCAAACCGTAAAAAGCGCCTGCGCCGCGGGGCCGTTCGCAGCTGCCGGGGTCCCGTTCGTTGGGAGCCCTTGACCGCCCGGGTTCGCGGTGTTCGAATGAAACCCAGGGCGGGCTCTCCGGGGCCCTAGCCGCCACCCCAGTCACACGGAGGTTGCATCATGGACAACATCGGCTCACGTCCAATCCAGCCGGCCCGGGATTCCCTCGAGTCCGATCCCGCCTACGACTATGCCGAGGATGCGCCTGTGAGTGATTCCGAGGAGACTGAGGAGGAAGAACTCTTCGAAGAGGCCGACCGGCTGGTTCCCCTCGAGAAGGAGGACTTCCTGGGCGAGGAGAAACCGGTGGTCCCCCTGGAAGGCGAGGAATTCCTTGAGTCTGAGGAGAAGGAATGATCCTCCCCTTGGCTTGAACGACCACCGGCGGCGCCCCCGGAAGGGGAGCGCCGCCGTCGACCTTTAAACTCGCTGTCTGGGCCCTAGTGGGTCAAAACGGGGACCTGCACTTCCTCGGCGGCGTCCCCGGCGACCCTGCGGTGCCAGTTTGCCATGACCGCGGGATCCGTCGGCTTGGTCAGGAGCGATACCGCGATGTAGACCACTGCGGAGGCCAGCAGGCCGTAGTAGATCGGCTCGTTGGCGTAGATGCCGTCCAGCGGGACCTCGGCGTTGATCTCCAGGATGATCATGGTGCCGAGCGTGATGACCGAGCCGACGGCCATGGAGGCTGCCGCTGCGACACCGGTGCCGCGCTTCCAGACCAGGCCGCCCAGGATGGCGACCAGGAGCCCGCCGACGAGGATGTCGTAGGCGATGGTGAGCGCCGCGACGACGTCCTTGGTGATGATGGCGGTGACGATGGCGACGACGCCGAGTCCCAGGACCCACATGCGGTTGGCTTTGACGTCGTGCTCCGGGTTGTCGGTGTCGTCGGTGTTGATGTTCTTGCCGAACCAGCTGGCGACGAACGGCAGGACGTCGGCGCGGGCCACAGTGGCGGCGGCGATCAGGGCGCCGGACGCCGTGGACATCATGGCCGCGACGGCCGCGGCGAGCACCAGGCCGCCGATGCCGATCGGCAGCAGGTTGGTGGCGACCTCGGCGTAGACAACGTCCTTGCCGAGGGCCTTGACGTCGATGTCCGGCAGGGCGACGCGGGCGCCGAGGCCGATCAGGGCGCCGGCCGCACCGTAGAGGATGCAGTAGATGCCGGCCGTGGCGCCGCCCCAGCGGGCGACCGTGGGGGTCTTGGCGGTGAAGACGCGCTGCCAGATGTCCTGGCCGATCAGCAGGCCCAGGGTGTAGACGACGAAGTAGGTGATGATCGTCTGGATGCCGATGCCGTCAATCTGGAAGAAGCTGGCGTCGACGCGGGCACGGATGCCCTCGAAGCCGCCGGCGGCGTTGAGCGTGAACGGCAGCATCAGGAAGAAGATGCCGACGGTCTTGATGACGAACTGGACCTGGTCGGCCAGGGTGATGGACCACATGCCGCCGATGGTCGAGTAGACCAGGACGATCGCGCCGCCGATGGCGATGGCGAGGGCGCGGTCCCAGCCGAAGAGCACCACAAAAATGGTGGCGTAGGCGCCGGTGGACGTGGCGCAGAGCATCAGCGTGTAGGCGAGCATCACAATGCCTGAGGTCTGGGTGGCGTTGCTGCCGTACCGCAGGCTCAGCATCTGCGAGACCGTGTAGATCTTGAGCTTCTGGATGGTGCTGGCGAACAGCAGGCTGAGCAGCAGCACACCGGCGCCGATCGCGACCACCAGCCACATGCCGGAGATGCCGAATTTGTAGCCGAGGCCCACGCCGCCTACGGTGGAGGCGCCGCCGAGCACGACGGCGGCCATGGTTCCGGTGTAGAGGAACGGGCCGAGGCGGCGGCCCGCCACCAGGAAGTCGCTGTTGTTCTTGGTGCGGGACTTGCCCCACCACCCGAACGCCAGCATGGCGACCAGGTACACCACCACGATGGCGATGTTGACGAAACTTGCGTCCATTAAGGGCTCCTTGGAGCTGTTCAGGGCAGGGCTGAACCGGCCGGCACACTGCGGGGCGCCCGGGGTCCAGCTGCTTTTTGACGGGTACGGTGACGGTTCTTGCCGGCGGATGTGTCCCTCGGATCAGGTAACACTTGCTGGCAACTATTGCCTAATAGGCAACGCTTGTTGCCAAACAGTATGTGTGATCCGGGTAACAGTCAAGACGCATTACGCGCCGCGGGTCGATCCGGCCTCCCGGCCATGCCGTCCCGCTAGTATTGCTCCAACGATGGGGCCGAGCGGCCGGCCGTGAAAGGTTCCAAAATGAAGGCTCTACCTGTTGAACCGAGCAACGTTCCCGTTGCCATCGGTTCCCGGATCCGCGCCGCCCGGCAGTCGCAGCGGCTCACCATCGAGCAGGTTGCCGACGCCACCGGGCTGACCAAAGGATTCCTCAGCCGGGTTGAGCGTGACCTCACCTCACCCTCGGTCGCGTCCCTGGTGACGCTGTGCCAGGTGCTCTCCATCTCGATCGGCGATCTCTTTGCCGCCCCGGAAACGCATCTCACCAAGAAGAACGAAGGCCCGCGGATCTCACTGGGCGGCGACGGGATTGTGGAGCGCCTGCTGACCGCGCGCTCGGAGCGCCGGGTCCAGATCATCCAGGCCGTGATCGAGCCCCGCGGCCGCGGCGAATCGGAACTGTATGCGGTGGACTGCGACGTCGATGTGCTGCACGTGGTCAGGGGCAGCATCCGGCTGATCCTCACGAACGAGGAATTCGAACTCCACGCGGGGGACACCGTGACTTTCCCGGGGCGCGAGCCGCACACCTGGGTCAACCCGACGGATGCCGCCGTCGAGGTCCTCTGGGTCCTGGTCCCCGCCGCGAGCCGCTAAGTTTCCACGGGCCGGGGCCGCGTTCCTGCCCAGTTACTTTCCCCCCGGCCGCCCGCTGGACGCGGCGGACCCCGGAAATCCGCGGGCGCGCCGGGGGTTCTGTCGGAGCAACTGGGCGGGAACGTCAGTGTCTGGGTTGCGGGCGCTGGTCCAGCACCGCACGGATCTCGGCCAGGACGCGCTGGGGTTCGAACCAGATGTGCTCGGGCATGTACCGGAGTACCGCAAAACCGTTCAGTGTCGAGGCGTTGTTCCGGCCCAGGTCCCGGCGCATGGCCTCGCGGCTGGAATGGAACGCGAAGCCGTCCACTTCCACTATCAGAAACCCCTCGATGAGGAAGTCGACCCGGCCGATCCCGGACAGGAAGACCTGGGCGTCGTAGCCAATTCTGTGGGCGCGGAACAAGTGCTGGGCGTCGACCTCCACAATGGACTCGGCCCGCAGGTCCAGCTGGTGCAGCGCCTTGCGGACCTGGCCGGATCGGTCGGCCGTGAGCTGGGCCTTCAACAATTCCAGCGGGACGCCATGCAGGCGGATCGCTGATGTCGCGATGGCCGTTGACGCCGGGGGTGCGAGGCACGACATGGCATGCAGCACGACGTCCTCGACCGCGGCCAGCGGCAGCGTCGGATGCCCGTCAAACCGTACCGTGCGGTGCCGAATGAAGCCCGCGCCATGGCCGTGGTTGCAGGCCAGATGGTGTTGCGCCGGCGGCTCGCGGAGCCAGAGCCCGTAGTGGCCGGCCGCGCTGGCGCAGCTGACCCGGGCGTTGTGCCGGACTGCGGCCATGAACTCGGGCTGGCAGTCGGGAAGGGCGAACACACCCCGCCGGAGTTGCCGCACACCGGCGTCGGCCAAATGTGCGATGTCGGTCCGGGAAAAGCCGGCGGCCAGCAATTGCCCGGTCCGGGCGGCGCCACCGAGTTGGGTCAGGTACTCCAAGGGGTCCATCAGGCCAGTACAAGGCTCAGCAAGGGGGCGGCGAAACACGGCAGGCGGGCTATCTGGATAACGGGTATTGAGGGCGGCCTGCGCTCCTGCCCAGTTACTCGCCGCGGCACCGGACCCGGGCGGCCGGAGAACCCCGGATTTCCGGGCTTCCCTGGGGCGCCGTCCGGCTGCGGCGGACAGTAACTGGGCTGGAACGTCAGCCCGGCCGAAGGGAGGTTGCTTTGTAAACATTTGATGCACAAGAGGCAACTTGAAGTGTATGATGGCTGTCACACCCGTCGGTCAATCCTCGAAGGAGAGGCTTTCTTTTGGAAGAGCTGCGCATCGAGGCCAATGGCAACCTTGGCCCCATCGATTCATCCCGCATTCCGCGCTACGCGGGAGCCGCCACCTACGCGCGCCTGCCGCGGCTGGACCAGGTCGCCAAGGCGGACGTCACCGTGGTCGGCGTGCCCTTCGATTCGGGCGTCTCTTACCGCCCCGGTGCCCGCTTCGGGTCCAACCACATCCGCGAGGCCAGCCGGCTGCTGCGCCCGTACAACCCGGCCTGGGATGTCAGCCCCTTCGAAAACATCCAGGTGGCCGACGCCGGCGACATGGCCGTCAACCCCTTCAACATCAACGACGCGATCGAGACCATCCAGCAGAACGCCCTGGACCTGACCGCCTCCGGCAGCAAGCTGCTGACCCTCGGCGGGGACCACACCATCGCGCTGCCGCTGCTCCGCGCCGCCGCCGAACGCGCCGGCCAGCCCGTCGCCATGCTGCACTTCGACGCCCACCTGGACACGTGGGACACCTACTTCGGCGCCGAGTACACCCACGGTACCCCGTTCCGCCGCGCCGTCGAGGAAGGCATCCTGGACACCGAGGCCATCAGCCACATCGGCACCCGCGGCCCGCTCTACGGCAAGAAGGACCTCGACGACGACCACCGCTTCGGCTTCGGCATCGTCACCTCTGCCGACGTCTACTACCAGGGCGTCCTGGAAACCGTCGCCAAGGTCCGCGACCGGATCGGCAACCGTCCGCTCTACATCTCCGTGGACATCGACGTGCTGGATCCCGCCCACGCGCCCGGCACCGGAACCCCGGAAGCCGGCGGCATCACCAGCCGCGAGCTGCTGGAAATCATCCGTGGCTTCCGCGGCATGAACCTGGTCGGGGCCGACGTCGTCGAGGTCGCCCCCGCGTACGACCACGCGGACATCACCGGCGTGGCCGCCAGCCACGTGGCCTACGAACTGGTCACCCTGATGGCGGACCGTGCCGTGGACGGCGACCGCTTCGGGGCGGCCAACGGCTACGCCGCCCAGACGCTCGGCCAGGAATCCCGCCGCCCGGCCGGCTTCGCCACACCGGCGGCCCAGCACATCCAGAGCGGAGCCTCCCAGTGACCGGGGTGCGCAACGGCGGCGACCTCGTCGTCGAGACCCTCGAAGCGCTCGGCGCCAAAACCGTCTTCGGCATCCCGGGCCAGCATGCCCTGGGCTTGTTCGACGCGATGGGCCGCGGCAACCTGCATTTCGTCTCCTCCCGGGTGGAGAACAACTCGGCCTTCGCCGCGGACGGCTACTCACGTGCCACCGGCGAAGTCGGTGTCCTCTTCCTCTCCACTGGTCCCGGCGCGCTGACGTCGCTGGCCGGGCTGCAGGAGGCCTATGCCACCGGCGTTCCCATGGTGGTCATCGCAAGCCAGATTCCGCTGGAGGGCCTCGGCGCGCGCCGCAAGGGAATGCTCCACCAGCTCGATGACCAGAAGGCCTCGGCCGCGAACGTCACCAAGAGCCAGCGGTTGATCCAGCACGCCTCCGGCATCCCCTCCGCCATCCAGGACGCCTGGACCGAGGCGATCTCCTCGCCGCAGGGCCCCGTGTGGCTGGAAATTCCGCAGAACGTGCTGCTGGACCCCATCATGGTGCCCCCGGTGGAGGACGCCCTCGCCGAAGCGGCAGACAACCCGCCCCGCATCGAGCTGGTCCGCGAAGCCGTCAAATGGCTCGCGGCGG
>NZ_AUPJ01000111.1 GCF_000427315.1 Arthrobacter sp. TB 26 | reverse complement strand
CCCGCCGCGGCCGGGCCGAGAAATCGCTGCTCTCCATCGCGGAGAAGCTGCGGGCCCCGGTCATCTGCACCCCCGGCGGCAACGGCGCGTTCCCGTGGAACCATGAGCTCTCGCTGCAGTCCTGGATCGAGGACCAGCACATGACGGAGCTGCTCGAGGACGCCGACGTGCTGATCGTCATCGGATCCTCGCTGGGCGAAGTCACCTCCAACTACTTCACCTTTGAGCCGCGCGGCCGGATCATCCAGATCGACGCCGAACCCCGCGTCCTGGAATCCAACCGCCCCGGCCTGGGCATCCGGGCCGACGCCGGCCAGGCGCTCGCCGCCCTGGACGCCGCGCTCGACACAGCCCTCGACGCCGCCATGACGGAGCCGCACGGAGAGCGCGCGGGCTGGCACGGCACCCCGCCTGAGACCGTGGTCAAGGACACCCTGGCCAAGGTCAAGTCCCGGCTGGAATCCCAGGATCTCGGCAAGGAACTGAAGTTCATGGCGGACATCCGGGCGGCCGTTCCCCCGGCCATGCAGACGTTCTGGGACATGACCATCTCCGCGTACTGGGCCTGGAGCTGCTGGGACGCCCGCGAGGGCCAGTTCCACTCCGCACAGGGCGCCGGCGGGCTCGGCTTCGGCTTCCCCGCGGCGATCGGCGGCGCCGTCGGCCTGGAAACCACCGGCAAGTCCGGGGCTTCAGCCCGGGTGCTCGCCGTCTCCGGCGACGGCTCGGCAATGTACTCCATCTCTGAACTGGCCACGGCCAAGCAGCACAATGTGCCGGTCACCTGGCTGATCGTGGACGACGGCGGCTACGGCATCCTGCGCGAATACATGGTCGGCGCCTTCGGCAAGGCCACCGCCACGGAACTCGCCCGCCCCGATTTCGTCAAGCTGGCCGAGGCCTTCGGAGTCCCGGCCGTCCGGGTCGCCCCCGAGGACATCGGGGACGCACTCAAGGCGGGATTTGCCGCGGACGGGCCGAACGTCGTCGTCGTCGAAACCCTGCTCAAGATGTTCGCCCCCACCCACATGGAGGCCTGAGCACCACGCTCGACTCCCTCCTCAAAATGCTCAGCGCGG
>NZ_AUPJ01000110.1:7690-25386 GCF_000427315.1 Arthrobacter sp. TB 26 | reverse complement strand
CGCTTGGCGTTTAAGCCGGTCCCCCTCAGGAAAAGGGTTAGTTTCCCAAAGTAACTAAATTTCTGATACATTGTTGCCTTAGGCAAACATAAGGGGTTTTCCATGGCAGTAGAGCCGGATACCGCGGCCAGACTCGTCCACCAGATTTTCGATTTGCAGCGCGCCGTTCGTTGTGTCGCCGCGATCAAGCTTCGAGGGGAGGACACCGGGGTGGCGCTCCAGGGCGTCCTGCGTTTCGTGGGGGAGGGGGAAACCCGCGCCACCGGACTCGCAGAGCGGCTCGGAGTCAGCGCCCCCGTCCTCAGTCGGCACATTGCCGAACTGGAAGAACAGGGCTATGTGGTCCGCCGTCCCGACCCGCTGGACGGGCGGGCTCAATTGATTGCCCTCTCCGCTTCAGGGGTCGGGAAACTCCGCTCCATCGAGTACCAGCGCACTGTCACACTCCTTGGCTTCCTGCAGGACTGGAGCGAGCAGGACGTCGAAGAGACAACGAAGACCTTGCAGAAACTTGCTGAGTCCCTCAGGACTTCAGCCCGGGCAACGACGGCCGGATCCAGCAATACGACCGAAATTGTTTAAGGAGCGCCCCATGGCAGCAACGACAGAAATGCCCCCCGCCCCTGCGGTGGTGATGACCCACCGCCAGATCATGGAAGCCCTCACCGGCCTCCTGGCCGCGTTCTTCACCGCGATTATCAGCAGCACGATCGTCGCGAACGCCCTGCCCACGATCATGTCCGAGCTCAACGGAACCCAGACTGACTTCGCCTGGGTGATCACCGCGGCCCTGCTGGCCAACGCCGCGACCACCCCCATCTGGGGTAAGCTCGCCGACCTCTTCAACAAGAAGGTCCTGGTCCAGCTCAGCATCGTGATCTTCGTGGCCGGCTCCGTCATGGCGGGCCTGTCCGAGACGATCCCGCTGCTGCTGACCGCCCGCGTGATCCAGGGCGTCGCCATGGGCGGGCTCACCGCCCTGGCAATGGCCATCATTGGCTCCATCATCCCGCCCCGCGACCGGGGCAAGTACTCCGGTTACATGGGTGCCGTGATGGCCGTGGGCACCGCCGGCGGCCCGCTGCTGGGGGGCTTCATCGTGGACAGCCCGCTGGGCTGGCGCTGGACCTTCTTCGTCTGTGTTCCGCTGGCCATCATTGCCCTCATCCTGCTCCAGGTCACCCTCAAGCTGCCGCACGTCAGGCGCCCTGCCAAGATCGACTGGCTCGGCTCCATCCTGCTGACCTCCGGCGTGAGCCTGCTGCTCATCTGGGTGTCCTTCGCTGGCAACCCGGACTACTACGACTGGTGGTCCTGGCAGACGGCGGCCATGGTCGGCGGCGGCGTTGCCCTGCTGGCACTGCTGGTCCTGGTGGAATCCAAGGTGTCGCAGCCCATCATTCCGCTGAAGATCATCTCCCAGCGCACCACAGCCCTCGCCATCCTGGCCTCGATCGCCGTCGGCGTCGGGATGTTCGGTTCTTCCGCCTTCCTTGGCCAGTACTTCCAGGTGGCGCGCGGCGCATCACCGACCGAAGCCGGGCTCCTGACCCTGCCGATGATCGCCGGCAACCTGATCGGTTCCGTCGTCTCGGGACAGCTGATCAGCCGGACCGGAAAGTGGAAGCGGTACCTGGTGGCGGGCTCCATCCTGCTGATCAGCGGCCTCGGATTGACCGGAACCATCGACCACACCACCGCACTCTGGCAGACCGGTGTCTACACCGCGATCCTCGGCATCGGCCTGGGCCTGCTGATGCAGAACCTCGTCCTGGCCGTGCAGAACACCGTGCGGGCCAGCGACATCGGAACCGCCAGCGCCTCCGTGGCATTCTTCCGTTCGGTGGGCGGCGCCATCGGCGTCTCCGTGCTGGGCGCGATCATGGGCAACCGGGTCAAGGAACTCGCCACCGAGGGCCTCGCCGCCGCGGGGATTCCCACCACCGGCGGCGCCGGCGCCAGCATGGACCTCAAGGACCTGCCGGAGCCCGTCCGCGAAATCATGCGGGCCGCTTACGGTGACGCTACGGCCCAGATCTTTATGGTCTCCGCCATCATCGGTGTGGTCGCCCTGGTTGCGATCCTCTTCATCAAGGAAGAACCGCTGCGGCGCACCGTGGACATCGTCAGCCCCGCCGCAAAGAACGACGACGGCGGCAGCCCGGCCGCGACTGCGGCGATCAACCCGTCCGCACCTGCCGCGGCCGCGACTGCGGTTGCTTCCGCCGGACCCGTGGCCGGGACCGGAATCGTGGACCTCGACCGGGAATTCGTTGAGGTGCTCAGCCAGCAGCGCGAAAGCCAGCGCCGGGGCGACTAAGCGCACCGTCGGCACGCAAGCGCGCCGCGGCCATCCCGACTAACGGGGCGGCCGCGGTGCCGCGCTGCTTTGTTCACGGTCCGGGAAAGTACGCCGTTTGGATGATTTTCCGTCTCCAATGTTCCGCGCGGGCACGTCGTTTCGTAGAGTTGGATGGCTATGGCTGTCAGCCCCCTCTGCTAAGACTGGGAGCATCGGTTGCTGTTCCCTTCCCAGGCTGTCCTCCAGCCTCATCTACTCGGTATTTCCTAAGGACTCGTGGGCATGCTTGTCACCCTCATACGGCGCTATTCGAAGCCGTATCTGCCATACATCGGTGCCGTCATTTTCTTCCAGCTCGCCTCCACCATCGCGGCACTGTATCTTCCCAGCCTGAACGCCCAGATCATCGACGAGGGCGTCTCCCGCGGCGACACGGACTACATCTGGCGGACCGGCGGGGTGATGCTCGGCGTCGCCCTGGTGCAGGTCGCCACCGCGATCGCCGGGGTCTACTTCGGGTCCAAGGCCGCGATGGCGTTCGGCCGCGACCTGCGCCGCGGGGTCTTCCGCAAGGTCACCAGCTTCTCCGCGAAGGACGTCAACGTTTTCGGCGCCCCCACCCTGATCACGCGCGGCACCAACGATGTCCAGCAGGTGCAGATGCTCATGCTGATGGGGCTGAACTTCATGGTCGCCACGCCCATCATGTGCATCGGCGGCATCTTTATGGCCCTCCGCGAGGACCTCAACCTGTCCTGGCTGGTCTGGGTGTCCGTTCCGGTACTCGTGGTGGTCGTGGGCTACCTCGTGGTCCGCCTGATGCCGCTCTTCCGTTCCATGCAGAAGAAGATCGACCGGCTCAACGGCATCCTCCGCGAGCAGATCATCGGTATCCGCGTCGTCCGCGCCTTCGTGCGCGAGCCGCACGAGGCGGAACGCTTCGGCGCCGCGAACAAGGAACTCACCGACGTCTCGCTGAAGATCGGCGCCCTGTTCGTCCTGATGTTCCCCGCCATCGGCATGATCCTGCACATCTCCACCGCGGCCGTGCTGTGGTTCGGCGGGCAGCGCGTCGACGCCGGGGAAATGCAGGTCGGCTCGCTGACGGCGTTCCTGCAGTACCTGCTGCAGATCCTGATGGCCGTCATGATGGGCACGTTCATGGCGATGATGATTCCCCGCGCCTCCGTGTGCGCGGACCGCATTGGTGAGGTGCTCGACGTCGAACCCTCCATCCACGAGGCCCGCACCCCGGTGACGCCGGCCAGGAAAGCCGGCCGCGTCGAGTTCCGGAACGTATCCTTCGCCTACCCCGGCGCCGAAGCGCCGGTACTGAGCGACATCAGCTTCACCGCCGAGCCCGGCCAGACGGTGGCGATCATCGGCTCCACCGGCGCCGGCAAAACCAGCCTGCTATCCCTGCTGCCCCGCCTCTACGACGCAGAATCGGGGGAGGTGCTGCTCGACGGCGTCCCCGTCACCAACCTGGACCGGGCCGAGATCACCCAGCGCGTGGCCATGGTTCCGCAGCGGCCGTACCTGTTCTCCGGAACGATCGAGCACAACCTGCGCTTCGGCAAGCCCGAGGCCACGGACGAGCAGCTCTGGGACGCTTTGACGGTGGCCCAGGCAGCCGACTTTGTGCGCGAGAAGAAGAACGGACTCGGCTCACGGATTTCCCAGGGCGGCACCAACGTCTCGGGCGGCCAGCGCCAGCGCCTCTGCATTGCCCGTGCCCTCGTCACGGAGCCCAAGGTGTTCCTGTTTGACGACTCCTTCTCCGCCCTCGACGTCGCCACCGACGCCAGGCTCCGCCGCGCCCTCAAGGCGAAAACCGCTGACGCCACCGTGATCATTGTCGGCCAGCGCGTCTCCACGATCGCCGACGCCGACCAGATCCTGGTGCTCGACAACGGACGGATCGTGGACCGCGGCACGCATGAGGAACTGTTGCAGAGCTCCGGCACCTACCAGGAAATTGTCGAATCCCAGCTGACCGCGGAGGCCGTGGCATGAGCACCAACGAAAAGGCCAACGTCCCGCCCGCGGACACCGAGGTCTCCGCCACCGATGTTGCGGCCGCCGATCCCTCGGCCGCTGAGCCGGACGACGACTTCCACGAAGAGGAATACACCCCCGGCGAGGCCGACGGCGGCATGTTCGGCGACCGGCCGGCAAAGAAAGCCCAGCACTTCTGGCCCTCCGCGAAACGGCTGATGGGCCTGCTGAAGCCCGAACGGGCCGGCATCATCGCCGTGCTCGCAATGGTGACGGTCGCCGTCGTCCTCAACGTGGTGGCACCCCGGATCCTCGGCCAGGCGATGGACGTGATCTTCGGCGGAGTCGTTGGCAAACAGCTGCCCGCCGGCGGCACGAAGGAGCAGTTCGTCGCAGGCCTGCGCGCCCAGGGCCAGGACAACTTCGCGGACATGCTCGCCAAAATGGACGTCATCCCCGGCGTCGGCATCGACTTCCAGAAGCTCGCGTTCCTGATCAGCGTGGTGCTGGTGATGTACTTTGTCGCCAACATTTTCCTCTGGCTGCAGGGCTACGTCCTGAACATCCTGGTCATGCGGGTGGTCCGCAAATTACGCGACGACACCGAGAAGAAGCTCAACAGGCTTCCGCTGAACTACTTCGACACCCGCCAGCGCGGCGACATCCTCTCCCGCGTCACCAACGACGTCGACAACATCCAACAGGCGCTGCAGCAGGCCTTCGCGCAGCTCGTGAACTCGGCGCTGACGGTGATCGGCATCGTCATCATGATGTTCATCGTGTCCTGGCAGCTGGCCCTCATCGCCCTCGTGGCGCTGCCGCTCTCTGCCGTGGCCGCCGGCATCATCGGGTCCCGCAGCCAGAAGCTCTTCGCAGCCCAGTGGAAGAACACCGGCGAGCTCAACGGCCAGATCGAAGAGTCCTTCTCCGGCCATGACCTCGTCAGGGTCTTCGGTCGCGACGCCGACATGCTGGAGCGCTTTGACGAGCGGAACGAGGCCCTCTACAAGGCCAGCTTCGGCGCACAGTTCGTTTCCGGCATGATCATGCCGGTCATGCAGTTCGTGTCCTACCTCAGCTACGTCGGCATCGCCGTCGTCGGCGGACTGCGCGTTGCCTCCGGCGGAATGAGCCTGGGCGACGCCACCGCGTTCATCCAGTACTCGCGCGAGTTCACCCAGCCGCTGGGCCAGATGGCGGGCATGGCCAACATGCTGCAGTCCGGCGTCGCCTCCGCGGAACGGGTCTTTGAATTCCTCGACGCCGACGAACAGGACGCCGAGACCGCCACGGAGCAGCTGCCGGCCAAGACGGACGGGCACGTCGAGTTCCGGCACGTCACCTTCAGCTACACCCCGGACAAGCCGCTGATCGAGGACCTGTCGTTCACCGCGGAGCCCGGGCACACCGTGGCGATCGTCGGCCCCACCGGCGCGGGCAAGACCACCCTGGTGAACCTCGTGATGCGCTTCTATGAGCTCCAGGGCGGCAGCATCACCCTGGACGGGGTCGACATCACCCATCTGGGCCGTGCGGCGCTGCGGGCCAAGGTGGGCATGGTGCTGCAGGACGCCTGGCTGTTCGGTGGGACCATCTACGACAACATCCGCTACGGAAAGCTGGACGCCACCGAGGAACAGGTGATGGAGGCGGCGAAAGCCACCTTCGTGGACCGCTTCGTCCGCGCCCTGCCGGAGGGCTACAACACCATCATCGACGAGGAAGGCAACAACGTCAGCGCCGGCGAGAAGCAGCTGATCACCATTGCCCGTGCCTTCGTGGCCAACCCCTCGCTGCTGATCCTGGACGAGGCCACCAGCTCCGTGGACACCCGCACCGAGGTGCTCGTCCAAAAGGCCATGGCCGCCTTGCGCACCGATCGCACGAGCTTCGTGATCGCCCACCGGCTCTCCACCATCCGCGACGCCGACACCATCCTGGTGATGGAGGCCGGCCGGATCGTGGAGCAGGGTGCGCACGCCCAGCTGCTGGACCTCAAGGGCGCCTACTACCGCCTGTACATGTCGCAGTTCGCCGGCGAAGACGCGGAGACGGCCTTTTCGGAAAACACGGCCGACGACGCGACGGCGGTGCGCAGCTGAGCGCCGCCGGCGCGGCTCCAGCGTCCCGGCGCATCGAGGTGCAGATCCCGATGCGCTGGGGAGACATGGATGCCTACGGCCACATCAACAACGTCCAGATTGTCCGGATCCTGGAGGAAGCCCGCATCGCGGCCTTCGGGCCGCCGCGCGGACCGGGGCTGCCCGGCATCGAGCCCCCGGTGTCCCTCTTCAACGACATCCCGGAGGGGACCCTGGCGCTGATCGTCGAGCACAAGATCCGCTACGTCCGGACCCTCGAATACCGCAACGTGCCGGCTGTCGTGCAGCTGTGGATCGGCGCGATCAAGGGTGCCAGTTTTGACATCCACTACCTCGTCCAGGACCCCGTGACCCGGGAGGACTGCGTCCGCGCCACCAGCCACCTGGCCTTCGTGGACGAGGCCACCGGGCGGGTGCTGCGGCTGACGGCTGAACAGAAGGAGAAGCTCGACCGCTTCACTCCCGTTCCCGCTGAAGCCGCCAAACCGGTCCCATAGCCTCTATCTCGGGCCACGGATCGTCCCTAGAATAAACAACCCGCGGGCAGTCAGCCCGGAAGCCAAGGAGCCCAGATCATGGTGAACAAACGAGGACAGATGATGGCGAACAAGCGCAAGAGGAACGCCCGGAAGAAGTCCTGGAAGGAACTCTCGCCGATGGCGAAGTTCGGAACCATCACTGCCGCCGTCGTTCAGCTCTCGTTGCTGGTCGCCGCCCAGCGGGACATCTCACGCCGCCCGGCTGAGGAGATCCGCGGCAGCAAGACGTTGTGGCGGCTGGCGACTCTGGTGAACTTCGTCGGCCCGGGCAGCTATTTCACCTTCGGCGTCAAGCGCCCGGCGGCCAAGTAGCAGCCGGTTCCGGCACCGCGCGGAGCTACCGGTCAGTAGATTCGGGGCGCCGCCATGATGCGGGCGTTCAGCTTAAGCCTGTAAATTGAAGGCATGACCCCATCCAAAAAGCCTGCCATGCACCGCGCCCTCGGCATCTCCAAGGAGATTGAGGACGCGGCCTGGTTTGTCCTGGGGCCAGGGCTGCTGGGCAAAGCGTCAGCCTTGGACGGCCGCACCAAAACCTGGTCGGTGCAGGCCGCCGCGGAGCTGCTCGACCGCCTCGACCGCGGGGTGCCGGATCCCAAGGCGCCCATGATGACCAACCTGCGTCAGAATCTGGAGGGCGCCTCCCGGGGTGCCAAGCAGCTGGCCGTCGAGCTGCTCTTCCTGCAGTCCCTGCCGTTGGCCCACGAGGTGAAGTCGCTCAAGGTCAAGCGCGCACGGGTGGCTGAAGCTGCAACCTGGCTGGAGCCGCCCCTGGAACTGCCGGACGAGCTTTATGCGGGCATGACGGACCACGGTGTCATCCGTGACCGCACCGCCGAATTCAACTGGACCATCTGGGACCACCTGAAATGGCTCTGCCGCTTTGTGCAGCACGTCGCACGGCGTCCGGCCGGGGAAGTCGCGGCCGCCGTCAAGGATCCGCTGGCCTTCCACCTGCTGGTGGCAGGCACGCGCGATGACCAGCCGGCCATCCGCCGCAGCATCGAATTCCTGGTCTGGCCCAGCTACTTCGAACCCGTCGTGGCCGACGTCGAACGCCAGGAGATCCGCGACGCGTTTGCCTCCCTCGTGGGTGGCGCCAAGGGCGACAGCGACGAAGAAATTTCCGCGGATATCCACCGCATCCGGCTGCACCTCGACGAACAGGCCGGCCAGCGGATCGACTGGTACTCCCGGCAACTGGTGAGCCAGTGGCGCAAGGTGGGGGATCCCGGCCGGCGCGCCTGGCTGCTGCGCACCCACCACGACAACGCCGAGTTGCTCAGCGCCTGGGAGGCCGAGGAATCGGTAACGCTCGACGTCGAGCACCTGCGCCTGCTGGACCCGGGCGTCACTGCCGGGCTGGTCCAGCACGCCGTCGATGAGGACTACAAGCACCTCGGCTACGTGGAACGCGAGGACACCAAGACCGCCGTTTTCGCTTTCCTGACCGTTATGAAGCCCGGTGACCTGACCCTGTACCAGAGCGCCGGCACCGTCCGGGTGGGCGTGGTCCTCGGTGAGCCTGAGCACCGCGAGGACAACCGCCGGCTCCGCCGGAAGGTCCGCTGGTTCGACGAGGCGCACACCATGACCGAGCTGCCCCGCCACGTGCAGCGGCAGCTGGCCACCTCCGGCATCGTCGTGGACGTCACCCGCGTCATCCAGGCACTGGAATCGCTGCTGCCCGCCGAAGCGGAAGCCGAGCCCGACGACGGCACCGAGCCGGCCGCCGTCGTCGAACCTGCCTGTGAAGGGTTCCGCCCGCTGACGGAGGAGTTCGCCGCGTCGTTGCACATGGACCTGGAGCCGCTGCAGGAGATCGCCGAACTGTTGGAGGAGAACCGCCAGCTGGTGCTGTACGGCCCGCCCGGCACCGGCAAGACGTACCTGGCCAAGCATCTCGCCGCCCAGCTCGCCGGCGACACCACGGACGAACGCGTCAAGCTGGTCCAGTTCCACCCCTCCTACGCCTATGAGGACTTCTTCGAGGGTTTCCGCCCGGACAAGACCGAGGAAGGCCAGGTGTCCTTCAAGCTCGTGGCCGGGCCACTGCGGCGGATAGCCGAGGAAGCCGCCAAGCCCGGAAACGAGAGCAAGCCGTACTTCCTGATCATCGATGAGATGAACCGGGCCAACCTGGCGAAGGTGTTCGGCGAGCTGTACTTCCTGCTCGAATACCGCGACGACCGGATCTACCTGCAGTACAGCCCGAACGAGCCCTTCACGCTGCCGGACAACCTCTACATCATCGGCACCATGAACACTGCGGACCGCTCCATTGCGATGATGGACGCGGCCATTCGCCGCCGCTTCTCCTTCATCGAACTGCACCCCAAAACCGAACCGGTGAAGGGTTCGCTGCTGCGGTTCCTGCAGGCCCGGGACCTGGACACGACGCCGGCTGCGCTGATGGACGCGCTCAACGATGCCATCGACGAATGGGACCGGGACCTGATGATCGGCCCGTCCTACTTCATGAAGCCGTCCGCGCAGACGCCCAAGGGCCTGCGCCGGATCTGGAAGTACGAGCTCATGCCGCTGCTGGAGGAGCACTACCACGGCCAGTTGAACCGCGCGCAGCTCGAGGAGCGGTTTGGACTGGACCAACTGCTCGACCGCCTTGCGCGCGTCTAGCCAACCCCGGCCGGCCGGCCAGCACGGAGCGTCGGGTTCACAGCCGGTCCGCCGGGTGGTCCTCGACGAACTTTCCGGCGGCACCGTCGAACGGCTCGACCCTGCCAGCGCGGCCTATGTCAACGGCAGCGGCCTGGCGAATGCCTCGCCCCTGGGCATGGGCATGTACCGCATCGAGCCGGTCGGGAAGGTCGGCGCAGTGCGCACCCCGACAGTGCAGCTCGAAGTCCGGCCCAAGGAACGCCTCGGCCTGGCCCGGCTCCTGTTCCTGCTGGGCTACGCCGGGGACCAGGGGTTCCGGGAGGATTCCGTCGCCGCGGTCGAGGAAGCGGATCTGTGGAGTGCGCTGGCCGAGTCGCTGGCCCAGCTCTCGGACCGGGCGCTCAGCCGCGGTGTGCTGCAGGGCTACCTGAATGTCGACGAATCGCTCCGGACGGTCAAGGGCCGGATCCGCATTTCGGACCAGATCTCGCGGCGGCCCGGCATGCTGGTTCCCCTTGAGGTTTCCTATGACGAGTTCACCGAGGACATCGCGGAGAACCGCATCCTGCGGGCGGCGCTGGAACGGATGTCCCAGGTCCCGGGCGTACGGCCTGAGGTGCTGAGCCGGCTCCGCCAGCTCAAGGGCAAGCTCGCGGCCGTGACCCGGCTGCAGTCCGGCGCGCCCCTGCCGNNGTGTGGCGGGCCAGCCGGATGAACACCCGCTACCAGGCCGCCCTGCGGCTCGCCGAGGTGATCCTGCGCCATTCTTCGGCGGAGGCCGGCGACGGCACGCAGCAGTCGGCGTCGTTTGTGGTGGACATGTCCGTGGTGTTCGAGGACTTCGTTGGAACTGCGCTCCGCGAGGCCATGGCGGCACACCCGGGGGAGATGCGGCTGCGGTACAACGCCCTGCTCAATGAGGCCGTCCGCGACTCGGACCGGATCGTGGTGCAGCCCGGCGCCGTCCACCTGCTGGGCGGGCGGCCGGTGATGGTCTACGACGCCAAGTACCAGGCCGCTGCCGACGCCGGGGCGTCCCTGTCGGGGGACCACTACCGGATGCTGGCGTACTGCACGTCATTGCGGGTGCCGACGGCCTGGCTGGTGTATCCCGGGGCAGGGGAAATCAAACTGCGCCGGATCCTCAACACGGACATCGATGTGGTGGAGTTCCCGCTGGACCTGTCGCGGCCGCCGTCGGAAATCCTGGCCTCCGTAGCGGACCTTGCGCAACAGTCGTGGGGCGAAGTGGTGCGTCAGGCGACCATCAGCCGCTGACGTACCCCCGGAAGTTTCCGCTAGCCGGCTTCCTGCGACACGGATACGGACAACAGATGGCTCAAGAGGGCTTTCTCTGGCTGGCCGGGGTTATTGGCGACATGCCAGCGAAGCTTTTCGCGCACCTCCGCCTCTTCGGGCTTACTGTCGGAGAGAATCGCATCAATGATTGCGGATACCTGCAGGCGCAAGGGTCCAAGATCGGAATCGACCTCGGGGGACCTCCGGTACTCCTGCGGCCGGGAATCCCGGGAAGACTTCGATTGCCGGGTTGTGGTTTTCAGCGACGTGGTGGACATCAGCAAGTTCGGCATCTGGCGCTCTCCCGTGGAGTAGTAGTACGAGTAAGTGCGGGCCCGGTAGGGTCCTTGTCCCCAGATTCGGATATTACCCGAGGCGGAACCGTCTGTCTCGTATGAACGCCAAGAGATTCTTATGTCGCTCTCAGCTACGGCGGCCGGCCGGGCCCGTCAAATGGTCGGTTGGCTGATCGACCACCACCGGGTCTAGCTGTCCGTGGCGGCGGTTGGTGGGTCTGCGGCGGGACGTGCTGTGCCGGGGTGTGGGTCGCCGGCCAGCAGGAAGTCGTCCAGTTGCTTTTCCAGCGCCGAAAGGTCCTTGAGCTCGCACTCCCAGACGGTGAGGACGTCCCAGCCGGAACGTTCAAGCTGATGGCGCTGTTCGGCGTCGCGGTTCCGCGTCCGGGTGCGTTTGGTTTCCCAGAACTCTGCGTTGGCCTTGGGTGCGTGCTGCCCCACCCGGCAGTCATGAAAGTGCCAGAAGCAGCCGTTGACGAAGATGACTTTGTGGCGGCCGGCGAAGACCAGATCGGGATTGCCAGGCAGCCGACCCCCGCGGGCGGTGCCGTGAAGCCGGTAGCGGTAGCCCTTGGCATGGAGCAATTTCCGGACCAGCAGTTCAGGCTTGGTGTTCTTCCCGCGGATGCGGGACATGTTCCAGCTGCGCCGCTCCGGGGTCAGCTTGTCCGCCATGGTTTAAGTCTAGGCGGCCACCAGGTGCCCAGCGGTCCCCGGCCGTTCGGCCGGTGGCCACCGGCGTTGAGCTGCTGCTAAATCTCCCGCTCCGGATGCTCGCCAAACTGGAAGTGGCGACCGCTGACCGCGGTTGGCTCGATCTCGACGTAGAAGTCCTTCAGGGTGGGCACCCACGGTTTGAGCCCCAAGGCCTCTGCCGCTGCGATATCGGCGGACTGGTCCAACACCCGGGCCGTGCCGCGAAGAACAATCGACCAGGCCTCATCGGAGAGGATGCCATCCGTCTCGAACAGCACCTTGGAATTGATGGTCACTTCCGCGAGTTTGTTGCCGGGGGCCGTCCGGAGAAAGAGCTTTCGGCCGCTCACGGCATAGTTCACCGGAAAGATATCGGGTTCGCCGCCCACGATGACCACGAGCCTGCCGTGTTTGGTGCCCTCAATCAGCTTCCAGCACTGATCGTCGTCAAGGACCAGGATGGGGTTTTCGTCTGCATGTTCGAACATCATGGGTTCATTGTTCTGGCCTCTGTAGAAAAACGCCAGAGGCTAACGCGGGTAAGTCGGTGTGAGTCGGCAGGGACCGGTGCATTTGCGGGGAGCGGTTGCGCGGCGGCAAATTGTCGGACCTCGCCCATAGCCTGATGCTGTTCGCCCCGTGCCGGTAGCCCGGGTGGTGAAGCGAGCGCCTGTGGATAACTTGGATGTCCAAAATGTGATGTCGGTTACCCTTAAGTCATTGTTTGGCTCCAGGCGTCTTGATTTCTATCGGGGGGAATAGCTGACCATGACATCTCGCACTTCATTCTTCGTCCGCCGCAGACGTGTGTGCGCCGTCCTGGTCGCGCTGACCCTGTTGCCGATCACTGCCTGCACCGGCGGCGGAACAACGCCAGGAGCAACGGCCGCCCCCGAGCCTTCAAGTCCGACGGCGTCGCTGACGCCGACTCCCAGCCCCACGCCAACGCCCAGCTACAAACCGGCCGATGCCTCGGGGAGAGCCCAGAACGTGCCAGTTCCGGTGCTTCCGGAAGCTGCGAAAGCGGAGACGAAGGAAGGTGCAATCGCTTTCGCGTCCTACTGGTTTAGCGTGCTCAGCGACGGATATGAGACTGGAGAGTTGGCGGAATTTGAAGCGATTACGGCACCGGCTTGTGAGCCATGTGCAAAGGCAAAGAGCGTTATCAACGCCTGGCACACAGAAGGACGGTGGTTGGTAGGGGGAAAGATCACCACACCATCGCTAAGTAGTGAATTTGTCCCCGATGCCGAGGCAACCTACCAGGTAGTGGTTCAGGCGCAGCAAACGCCGCTCACCTACATGCGACAGGATGCAAGCGTTGCGCGGAGTGATCCTCAGCCGGATGATACTGGGAATCTGTTGTTCATAAATTTCAGCGGCGGGAAATGGACCGTCGTAAATGTCGGCAGAATCGTCGGCTAAGTCATGCGATTCGTGAGCGCTGGCCGCACTCTGAGCGCATGGATCGTCGCGGCGGCGATAGTTGTGTTCGTCGCACCCGCGTTCGCTCAAGCAGAGCCACCCGATATCTTCAGTGATTGGAAGCCGGACAGCGTCAATGTAGGCGGTTGGCGCTTGGATCCAGCGACTGGGAAGTTTGTTGCGCTTCAACCGGGCGTCCCTCATACCGATCCGTTCCAGTACAAGTACGAACTCCAATGCCACTTGGGCGGTGGCGACTTTGACACGGAGTGCCTCGCCGTCCTCGTGGATTGCAAGAACGGTCCTGACGGAAAGGACGGAATTCCCGTCGTGTGGCGGAAAGCCCCGGCCGGCGTGCCTAATCCAACCTGGACCTTTCACTCCGGACCCACGTGTCTCTTTGACCCGAGACCAGAGGACTTGCTGCCTAGGATCGCCGCCATGATCCAAACGGAGTTCCAGAGACTGCCAGTCTCTCCGGGCTCAGTCACGGCCCAACCCAGTCCGCACACACTCCGGGGAGCCGAGACTAATTTCTTCGCAGACGCGGATGAGCAGCAATTCGACATCACGATATTGGGCCAGAAAGTGCACGTCGTCGCCAAGCCCGTCCAGTACACCTGGAGCTACGGCGACGGGACCTCGCTGGGGCCGCAGACTGCAGCCGGAGGATCCCTCCCGCAGAACCGCTGGGGCGAAAAGACCGCAACCAGCCACGTCTACACCCAGACCGGCGACTTCCCGGTGGTGCTGACAACCCATTTCCAGGGCACGTACTCAGTCAACGGCGGGCCGCCCTTGCCCATCCCGGGCCAGGGGCAATTCAGTGCGCCGCCGCAGACCGTGAGCGTCTGGCGCTCCATCACCCGGAACTACGCAGACGACTGCCTCCGCAACCCACACGGCCAGGGTTGCCCCGGCGTCGTTCCTCCTGCGCCGTAGCGTTCGGACCCGCTTCCGGACAAAGGGCCGGGACCAACGGACCGCGACGCGACAGTCCGCCTACGCCCGCAGTTCCCGATCGACCCGTTCCATCCGGGCGGTCACCAGCTGGCCGCGCGGATCAAGCGGGCCCATCAGTGTGGCGGCAGTGGCCGCAGCGGCCGTGTCCGAGGAGCCCATATCGCTGGTGCACCACTGCAGCATCAACCGGGCATCACCGCTGGCCCGCACGGAGGCGCCGACGGCTTCATTGAGCTCGTCGCGCATGAAGCCGATAGCGAGGTTGTTCGAACGGTTGAGGAACTTGGCCGGATAAGCCGCAAATGCCTCCGCAACCCGGCCGTCCCGCAAATGGCCAGCCACCACCGAGGCATCCGTCACCACCCTGACCGTGGACGGGAAGCGGTAGGGGTTCGCTTCCACCACGTTGCCCAGGAGGCTGCGGATCCGGTGCATCTCGGTCCTGATCGCCGAAGCGGTGCCCGCGTCGCCGTGGATCTCGTAGGCAAGCTCATCGGCGCTCCAGCCCTGGGTGCGGGAGGCCAGCAGGGCCAGGATCTCGGCCCGGCGCAGCGTCAGCGGGCGACGGGTGCCGCCGTCGAGCGCCGCAGTCGGCGCGTCACCCAGCAGCCGCAGCATCAGCTGTGCCTGGGCCCCGGCGTCGGCCCGTCCCGAGGTGTCAAACCCTGAGGCATTCCCGGTCCTGCGGTCGGTGACTACGGGCGGGGCAGCAGATTTCAGCAGCTCCTCGGCCAGCCGCACCCCGCAGCGCACCAGGCGAAGGCTGTCCGGCGTTACGGATTCGAACGGACCGGACACGTCCAGGACACCGAGGACTTCCCCCGTCAAAGGGTCGCGAATCGGTGATGCCGTGCACGCCCAGTCGTGATGCGTCCGCACGAGGTGCTCGGCCGAGAAGAGCTGAGCCGGCGCACCTGTCACCAGGGCCTCGCTGATGGCGTTGGTCCCGACCCCGGATTCGGACCAGTCGGCCCCCTCCACGAACTCCAGGGAGTCGGCAAGCTTCAATGCCTGTTTGCTGCCAACGCGCCACAGCACTTCGCCCACATGATCGGTCACGATCAACAGGTGGCGCCCGGTCGCGGTCTCATCGGCCAGCAATTGTGAAAGTGCCGGCATCACGGCGGCCAGCCGGTGGCCGGCACTGAGCGAGCGTGCCTCGGAGACTTCATGCCGGTGGAGCGGCCGGTGCTGGTCCGGATTGATGCCCATCGCGAGGGAGCGCTGCCAGGACTTGACGAGGGACGGCGACAAATGCGGACTGGGAGCGCCGGAAACCGTGGCCTCATGCGCCTTCCGGAGGGCTCGCGCATACTCCGCCGGAGCGGAAAACCTCAGGTCCGAGAGCTGCGTGATGGAGCGACTGCCCGGCCGCATGCTCATGTTCCCAACTCGCCCTCGAATCGTCGCACTCGTCCTGCTACCGCCAACCCCGGACCAGCGGAAGCGCGGGACAAGGGCGTGAGAGCTCTGTGTAACCCGATTGTAACCCCCGGCGAACTGTACTTGTGATGCGGGTCACTGCGTGGACTGGACGCCATGCAGCGGGAACGGCCCACACTAAGCAACGGAAAGAGGAAACATGCCTGAGACTCCAAACGGCGTGGTCGAGGCGTGGCTGGCGCAGTTCGATGAGGCGCTGCGCAGCCACAAGACGGACGACGTGCTTGAACTGTTCGACGACGATTCGTACTGGCGCGATTTCGTCTCCTTTACCTGGAACCTCAAGACGCTGGAGGGCAAAGAGGACATCCGACGCATGCTCGATGCGACCCTCGACGAGGTGCAGCCCAGCAACTGGACCCTGGCCGAGGACGCCACCGGGGACGCTGCCAACGCTGAGGCGTGGGTCAATTTCGAGACCGCCCAGGCCCGGGGCTACGCCCATCTGCGCCTCCGGAACGGCAAATGCTGGACCCTGCTCACCACCATGCAGGAGCTCAAGGGCTTCGAGGAGAAGAAGGGCGCCAACCGGGAGAAAGGTGTCGCCCACGAGATCACCAAGGGCCGCAAGTCCTGGCTGGAACTGAAAGAGGAACAGGAAGCCAGGCTCGGCTACGAAGACCAGCCCTACACCGTCATCGTCGGCGGCGGCCAGGGCGGGATCGGACTCGGGGCACGGCTGCGCAGGCTCGGCGTGCCCACCATCATCATCGAGAAGAACGACCGCCCGGGCGACTCCTGGCGGAACCGCTACAAGTCCCTCCACCTCCACGATCCGGTCTGGTACGACCACCTGCCCTACATCAAGTTCCCCGACGACTGGCCGGTTTTCGCGGCCAAGGACAAGATCGGCGACTGGCTGGAGAACTACACCCGGATCATGGAGCTGAACTACTGGTCCAAGACCGAATGCACCAGCGCCCGCTTCGACGAATCCTCGCAGGAATGGATCGTGGAGGTGGTGCGCGACGGCGAACCGGTCACCCTGCGCCCCAAGCAGCTGGTGTTCGCCTTGGGTGTCTCGGGATACCCCAGCGTCCCCACGTTCGACGGCGCCGAATCTTTCCTGGGCGAGCAGTACCACTCGTCCAAGCACCCGGGCGGCGGAGACTGGACCGGAAAGAAGGCCGTGGTCATCGGCTCCAACAACTCGGCCCACGACATCTGCGCGGACCTCTGGGAACACGGCGCGGACGTCACCATGGTCCAGCGGTCCTCCACGCACATCGCCCGGAGCGAGTCCCTCATGGACCTCGCCCTCGGCGGCCTGTACTCGGAGAAAGCACTCGCCAACGGGGTGACCACCGAGAAAGCCGACCTGCTGTTTGCCTCGTTGCCCTACCGGATCCTGCCGGAAGCCCAGATCCCGGTCTACGCGGAGATGGCCGAGCGGGACGCCGAGTTCTACTCCCAGCTGGAGGCCGCCGGCTTTGACCTGGACTTCGGCGTCGACGGCTCCGGCCTCTTCCTGAAGTACCTGAGGCGCGGCTCCGGCTACTACATCGACGTCGGCGCCTCGCAGCTGATCATCGACGGCCGGGTCAAGCTCGCCAACGGCGAGGTCGGCAAGATCACCGGGAACGCCGTCGTGATGGCCAACGGAGCGGAGCTGGAGGCGGATGCCATCATCTACGCCACCGGCTACGGATCCATGAACGGCTGGCTGGCCGATCTGGTCTCACCCGAGGTGGCCGACGCCGTCGGCAAGTGCTGGGGATTTGGTTCGGACACGCCCAAGGATCCGGGGCCGTGGGAGGGCGAACTGCGCAATATGTGGAAGCCCACCAACGTGGACAACCTCTGGATCCACGGCGGCAATCTGCACCAAAGCCGCCACTACTCCAACTATCTGGCGCTGCAGCTCAAGGCCAGGATGGAAGGGCTGGCGACGCCGGTCTTCGAGCGCCAGCCCACGCACCACACGCGCTGACCCGGACGGGCCGTGACAATCACAGCCCCGGGAACCACACTGGGGTGACGGCCTCCGTTGTGATAATCCAACGACGTGCCGTGG